>WRLK01000004.1 GCA_009777635.1 Oscillospiraceae bacterium
GCGCCTTATAAATATCCGCGGATCATCGAGTTTGTCGATGAGCTGCCAAAGACCATCAGCGGCAAAATAAAACGCGCGGAGCTAAGGAAGAAAAACTAGCGGTATTATGTGTATCATGTGTGCATTCCCCTATATAATTGGAATGCACACATGTTTATTTTATTGCGTTTCAGCGTACGTGACCGCCGTGTTGTAGTGGTAGTTTTGATTGTACCGCTCGATTAGCGCGTCGGGGTTTGAGTATCCAAGCACGACATACCATCCAAGCAGGATCATCGCGCACACCGCGATAACCGGCAGCTTTTTCTTTCGCATACGGATACCGCAGCAAATCACCGCAACGGCAAGATAGATTACGAACCATGCCGACAAGAGCCGCAGCCACGTCAACCCGTAGGCGTCAATATAGAGCTTCAGCCTCACAAATCCTGAAACCAGCATTACGCCGGTAAGCGCAAGAAGCGCGGCGAGCAAAATCGTTGTAATTCTGTTTTGTGCGCCGAATTGCAGGAAAACGCCGAAAATCAGCAGGTTGACAGCGCAGACAACCACGGTTTGCGCAAAGCCCTCCCGCGCGTATTCGGAATAGGTCATGCCGCCCGGCAGGCCCGCCCCCGCGAAAAGGTATGTGAACTGAACCGTGCAAAACAAAAGATAAAGCAGCGTCACGGCGCTTAAAACAATGCAACTGATCAGCAGGTCGATTCGCGCCGATATCGTCGGGGCGGTCGTTTCCTGAGTTCCGAACCCCACATTCCACAAAAAGGAATAGAACAGGGTAAATGCAATGGCTATAACAATCGTGTGCCAAACAAAGGAACCAATATTCCATCTGCCAACGATTTGGTTAAGGTAATATCCGAACACGCGGTCCGCGCTGCCGAGCAGAGGAATGAGGATGCACAAAAGCAGCAATGTCACACCTGCGCCAAGGCTTGCTTTTTTAACCGTGGATTTATTGCCGCTTGAACAAAGAGCGCCGATTACTTCAAAAAGAACAGGGATTCCCGAGAACGGCTTGATTACCCATCCCGACAACCAGGCGACCGCCATTTTTCCCGCGTCCTTCAACCGGTACCCGCCGCCCGCGAATTGCGCGTGGGCCATTAAAACAGCGGGGATCACAAACCAGGTCAAAGAAGCAAACTCATGGTTCCCGAAATAATAGTATCCTTTGTCATGGACATATTTTTCGGAATAAATCCCTATTAAAAAATTCCATATGCAAAGCAACGCGCTGCATCCAGCCACAAACCATAAGACCTTGCTGTGCGAAATCTTTTTCCAATAAAACGCGTAGAAAATCACAAGATAGCACAGCCAGAAAATGCCCGCGAACATAATATGCCCGAATCTGTCGACCCAAACGCCGTCGTTAAAGAAAGGCGTATGGGCAAGCCGGTCGTATAAAATGGCGACGAGCAAGGCAACAGGCAGCAAAATCTTTTCCGCTTTTGAATATTCCCTTTTTTCTTTTTTTAAGGCCTCCGCCGGCAGCGATATGAAAGACGCCTGAGCCGGCGCCGGTTGAGGCGTTGCCGGTTGAGGCGTTGCCGGTTGAGGCATCGCCGGTTGAGGCGTTGCCGGTTGAGGCGTTGCCGGTTGAGGCGTTGCCGGTTGAGGCATCGCCGGTTGAGGTGTTTGCCGGGATTCATGCGGGGTTGGATTGTTAGTCGTCATTGTCATCTTCTCCTTCTATATATTCCATGATATCGCCCGGCTGGCAGTTAAGCTCCCTGCAAATGCGGTTCAGCGTAGAAAACCTGATTGCCTTGCCTTTCCCGTTCTTTAGAACCGAGAGGTTCGCCTGCGTTAAATCAATGCGCGACGCAAGCTCCGACAACCCTATCTTTCGTTTAGCCATCATAACATCCAAATTAACTACAATCATTTCATATCCTCCCCGCTAAATCGTCAGGTCGTTCTCTTCTTTATAAGCGACGGCCTGACTAAACAGGTTGGCGAGGGTAAACGCAAATAATCCGCCGATTAAAAACAGAAAGCCACAGCCCATTGTCAAAAATGTAGCGTACATAAAACACTTCAGGAAAAAAATCAATGACAACGAAAGCAAGATCACGCCAATCCTGCCAAGCGCGCGAACATTGCGTATGACAAAAGGTCCTTTTGGGATTGAGTTTAGCATCCATATCATCTCGGCGATAATCCAAAGCCCCAAAACCGCAACAGACATCAAAAATGGAATGATAAAGCTGCGGTATCCCGGTTGCAGGTAATAAGAATCGTAAAAATATCCGGTGTAAGTCTCGAGCATAAACGGCAGCGTAACCGTACCCGCGATTCCCAGCACAAAAACGATATACAAGAAGCTCTTGAGTATCCGGCTAACGATTGGCTCTTTCATAACGGCATCCCCTCGCATGTTTTGTAATGTGAGTATATCACAGATCAAAACGATAGTCAATATAATTTTATCGAATTTCGATAAAATTATATTGACTATCGTTTCAGCAGTATTTATAAAAAATACAAACACACGGACGCCCAGCCAATAACGCCCGCGTGTTTGCGGATTGTCGATTATTCCGTATGCTTCACATCTACTCCATCGCGTCGTATTTCGCTACGATTTCCGGGATTTCATCGAGCTTGAGGCGCCCGTAAACATCCTCGTTTATCGTGATGACGGGGGCAAGTCCGCACGCGCCGATGCACCGGCACGCCTCCAGCGAGTATTTACCGTCCTCGCCGCACCCTCCGGTCGAAACTCCGGTCAGCTCCGCAATCTTATCAAGGATATCGCCGGCTCCCTTAACATAACATGCCGTACCCAAGCAAACGGAAATCTTATACCTGCCCTTCGGATTGAGCGAAAACTGCGAGTAAAACGTCACAACGCCGTAAATCTCCTCAAGGCGCAGGTCAAGCTCGTCGGCAACGATTTTCTGCACTTCAATCGGCAGATACCCGTAAATATTCTGCGCTTTTTGAAGCGCGGGCATCATAGCCCCGCGCCGGCCTTTCAGCTCATGCAGCGCCTCCAGCAGCTCGGCTTTTTGTTCCGGAGTCCCTTTAAACGGAACTTTCGTCTTTTTGTTGGCCATAACAAATAATCCCCCATCGTATTCTTTATGTATTTTGCTGAATATTATTTACAATAAACACAAACTGACCGACTATATTATAGCAAGTTTTAACCCGTTTGTCTATAAAATAACAATACAAATATATTGTTAAAAACTATCTAATTTTTACGAATGCGTGAATCATGCATCTTGATATTGACGGCAAATTCAAGTATAATAAATAACATTGAATTTGCAGGAGGCGCATATAAATTGGCAAAAGAGCTTTCAAAAAAGTACGACCCGCTTTCGGTGGAGGATAAAACATACAAGTTCTGGCTAAAAGGCAATTACTTCAGCGCAAAGCCGAACCCCAAAAAGACGCCGTATTGTATCGTCATGCCGCCGCCGAACATCACGGGGCAGCTGCACATGGGCCACGCCCTTGACAACGCGCTTCAGGATCTTTTGATTCGCTGGCGCCGGATGCAGGGCTTTGAGGCGCTGTGGGTTCCCGGAACCGACCACGCCTCCATCGCCACCGAGATGAAAATCGTCGAGGCGATGAAAGAGGACGGCGTAACGAAAGCCGATATCGGACGCGACGGGTTCCTTGAGCGCGCATGGGAATGGAAGCGGGCATACGGCGGCAGGATTGTGGACCAGCTTAAAAAGATTGGGAGCTCCTGTGACTGGGAGCGCGAACGCTTCACGATGGACGAGGGCTGCTCCCGCGCCGTTTTAGAGGTGTTTATCCGCCTATATGAAAAGAAACTGATCTACCGCGGCGAGCGCATCGTAAACTGGTGCCCGGTATGCTTGACCTCCATCTCCGACGCGGAGGTCGAGCATTCCGAGCATGAGGGCTTTTTCTGGCATATCAGGTACCCGCTAAAGGACGGCGGCGGTTTCGTCGAAATCGCGACGACCCGCCCGGAAACTATGCTCGGCGACACTGCCGTCGCCGTGAACCCGAACGACAAACGATACGGCGGCCTTGTTGGGAAAACTCTTGTTTTACCGCTTTTAAACCGCGAAATCCCTATCATCGCCGACGAATACGTCGACCCCGAGTTTGGAACAGGCTGCGTTAAAATCACGCCCGCCCACGACCCCAACGATTTTGAAGTCGGCCTGCGCCATAGCTTGCCGGTTCTAAACGTGATGAACGGCGACGCCACGATAAATGAAAACGGCGGCAAGTACTCAGGAATGACGCGTGAAGACGCGCGCCGCGCCGTCGTCGCCGACCTTGAGGCAGCCGGCCTGCTCGGCGAAACAAAAAAACACGTCCACAACGTCGGCGCGTGCTACCGCTGCTCGTCGATCGTGGAGCCGCGCGTTTCAATGCAGTGGTTCGTCAAAATGAAGCCGCTCGCGGAGCCCGCTATCGACGCCGTAAAAACCGGCGAGACGAAATTCGTTCCCGAGCGCTTTGAAAAAATTTATATGAACTGGATGGAAAATATCCGCGACTGGTGCATTTCCCGCCAGCTTTGGTGGGGCCACCGCATCCCCGCGTGGTACGACGAAAGCGGGCAAGTCTATGTCGCCCGCACGGAAGAAGAGGCCGTGAAGCTTTCGGGCGGCAAGCCTCTTACGCAGGACCCCGACACGCTCGATACATGGTTTTCCTCGGCGCTGTGGCCGTTTTCCACGCTTGGCTGGCCCGACAAGACACCTGAGCTTGATTATTTTTATCCCACAAGCACACTTGTAACGGGGCATGACATCATCTTTTTCTGGGTTGCGCGGATGATCTTCTCCGGCATCGAACAGATGGGCAAATCGCCGTTTGATACCGTGTTTATCCACGGGCTGATACGCGATTCCCAAGGCCGCAAGATGAGCAAGTCGCTCGGCAACGGCGTTGAGCCGCTTGAAGTCATCGCCGAATACGGCGCGGATGCGCTTCGCTTTTCGCTTGCGACCGGCGTGTCGCCCGGGAATGATATGCGTTTTTCCGATGAAAAGGTTCTATCCGCGCGGAATTTCGCCAATAAAATTTGGAACGCCACGCGCTTCGTCCTGATGAATCTGAGCGACGATTTTGAGCCCGGATTGCCTGAGGAGCTTGCGATGGAGGACAAATGGGTGCTTTCACGGTACAACGCGCTTGTAGCCGACGTAACCGGCAACCTTGAAAAGTTCGAGCTTGGCGTCGCCGCCGGAAAGCTCTACGATTTTATCTGGGATATCCTGTGCGACTGGTATATTGAAATCACGAAAAGCCGCGTTTCCGCGGACAGAAGCAGCGCCGAAAAAGCGCAAAAGGTGCTTGTCTACCTGCTTGACGGCACACTTCGCCTCCTGCACCCGTTTATGCCGTTTATCACAGAGGAGCTTTGGCAGGCCATCCCGCATGAGGGCGAGAGCATCATGATCTCAAGCTGGCCTCAGTTTTCGCAATCACTTGTCTTTGAAAAAGAGGAGCGCGATTTCACAAGCATCATGGACGTGATCCGCGGGGTGCGCTCAAGGCGCGCCGAGATGAACGTGCCGCCCTCCAAAAAGGCGAAGATATTCATCGTAACCGACAGCGCCGGAGTTTTCGTGCAAGGCGCTGCGTTTATACAGCGGCTCGGCTATGCCTCCGGGATTGAAATTGGCAGCGGTTATGATCCCGATGGCGCAATCCAGATTGTGACGAGCGCAGCGCGCGTGTTTATACCGATGGACGAGCTTATCGATATGGAAAAGGAACGGGAAAGACTGGAAAAAGAAAAGGCCGCAGTCCAAAAGGATATCGGCATAATAAACGCAAAGCTTACAAATGACGGCTTTATGGCGAAGGCTCCCGATAAGGTCGTCGCCTTAGAACGCGAAAAGCTGAAGGCCGCACAGGAAAAGCTTTCTAAAATCGATGAAAGCATGAGTGCTTTATAGCGAAAGGGACGCCGTTATGATGGATTACAACGAAGCGCTTGAATTTATACACGGGGCGAGATGGCTTGGCTCAAAGCTCGGACTGCGCCGCGTCGGCCTGCTGCTTGAGCGCATGGGAAACCCGCAAAACAAGCTTCGGTTTATCCATGTGGCCGGAACGAACGGCAAAGGCTCCACATGTGAGATGATCAGCCGTATACTCATCGAAGCGGGGTATAAAACCGGGCTTTTCATATCGCCTTATGTCCTTGAATTTCGCGAGAGAATCCAGGTAAACGGCAAAATGATCCCCGAGGACGAGCTTGCTAAATCGGTGGATGCTTTAAAGCCATGCTGGAACGCGCTTTGCGCAGAAAAGGAAACACCCACCGAGTTCGAGGTTGTGACAGCCGCCGCCATGGATTATTTTATGCGTATGCAGTGTGACGTCGTCATTCTCGAGGTCGGCATGGGCGGGCGCCTTGACTCGACAAACATTATTGCTACGCCGCTTTGTTCGGTTATCACAAGCATCGGCATGGATCATATGCAATATCTCGGCGACACGATTGCCAAGATCGCGGCGGAAAAATGCGGCATCATAAAACCGCATGGCATTACGGTTTGCAGCCCCGGACAACCGCCTGACGCGATGGAAGTGATCGCCGTTGCATGCAAGGAGCAAAATAACGAGCTTGTCGTACCGTCCCAGCCGGATGTGTTAAGCTCCGGCATTAACGGCAGTAACATTAGATACAGTGGCTTGGATATTCATATCCCGCTTATCGGCGCGCATCAAATCAAAAACGCAGTCACGGCCGTCGAAGCTGTGAAAGCCGCTATAAAATCGGAATTTTTAGTAACCGGCGGCAATATCATCTCAGGTATTTCTAAAGCTAAATTCCCCGCGCGATTCGAAGTGTTATCCGAAAAACCTCTTGTTATCATTGACGGCGCGCACAATCACGCGGGCGCGAAAGCTCTTGCCGACGCTATTAAGCTGCTGGCCGGACGCAATGTCCATGCTGTATTTTGTGTTATGAATGATAAAGATGCGGATAGTATATTAGGCACAGTATTACCGCTTTGTGAAACCGTTACCGTCGTTGATTCGGATATTCCGCGCGCTATGGAGGTATGTAAGACGATAAGCTTAGCATCTAAATACTGCGAAAACATATACGTCGCCGGAATGCTTGAATCCGCTGTTATCCAGCCTCTCGCGCATGTAAGGGGCGACGATGCGGTTCTTATTTTCGGCTCGCTTTATTTCGCAAGCAAGATAAGGCCGGTCGCAAAATCGCTGCTAAAACGCTTTCGTGAATAGGGCTAACAAAGGCTGCGACAAAATTTGATATTTTTTTTAAAAAGAATCCTCTATCCTTATGGATAGGGGATTCTTTTTTGGAAATACTAGGAACAATAATATCCATCGAAAGGAAGTATTAAGCATGCCGGTCAAAATAACAGTCACGCAAAACACGTTTACGGCCTATCTTTCCGGCGAGATTGACCATCACTCCGCAAAGTCGATCCGCGAGGAAATCGATGAGGCCGTTACCCGTATGACGCCCGAAGAAGTGTACCTGGATTTTAAAGACGTCGTGTTTATGGACAGCTCCGGAATTGGGCTCGTGATGGGTCGTTACTCCCTGATTCAGGAGCATGGCGGCCAGCTCCGTCTTAGAAATATGTCGTCGCATATCAGAAAGGTGATGAGGCTCGCGGGCCTTGACAGGCTCGTATTGATTGAAAATGGAGGAGTGCGGATATGAAACGCCAAAACGAAATGAAGCTGACCTTTAAAAGCCGCGGAATAAACGAAAGCTTTGCAAGAACCGCCGTGGCCGCGTTCGTGGCATCGCTTGACCCGACAGTGGACGAGCTTTCCGACATCAAGACAGCCGTCAGCGAGGCCGTTACAAACGCGATTGTCCACGGGTACAGGGAAAGTATTGAGAATATCTACATATCGGCGGCAATATATCCGGACAACCGGGTCGTGATCAAAATAAAAGACAACGGCTGCGGGATTGGCGACATCGGTAAAGCAATGGAGCCGATGTTTACGACATGCACTACGGGCGAACGCGCAGGACTTGGGTTTGCCGTTATGAAAAGCTTCTGCGACTCTGTCAAGGTCGCGTCACGCGTTGGCAAGGGAACAACCGTCACACTCACGCGCAAAATATCTTCACGAGGGAGCATAAATGAATAGTACCCAAATAAAACGGGGGGAACTAATCGAAAATAATATTGGGCTTGTACATTCCTGCGCCGGTAAGCTGAAGGGTCGCGGGATTGAATACGACGACCTTTTCCAAGCTGGATGCATGGGGCTTGTCAAGGCTGCCGACGCCTTCGACCACGACCGCGGCGTGCGGTTTTCGACGTATGCCGTGCCTGTGATTCTTGGCGAGATGCGCAGGCTGTTCCGCGACGGCGGCACCGTAAAGGTCAGCCGCACGCTCAAGGAGCTCTCCATCAAAATAAACCGTGAACGGGAACGCTTTACATTGACAAATGGCCGCGAGCCCGCCATAAGTGAGCTTGCAAAGCTGCTTTCCGTCAGCGAGTCGCAAATTGTCGAAGCTGTGACGGCGGCGGCCCCCCCGCTTTCACTGACCGAGAGCAGCGAAGACGGCGGCGGCCAGATAGATTTGCCGGTCGGCTCCCCGGAGGATATGCTCTCAAACCTTCTTTCCTTAAAGCAGGTACTCGGCCAGCTTGAGCCCGACGACCGCAGGCTGGTGTATTTCAGGTATTTTGACAATATGACGCAAACCCAGACGGCGCAGCGCTTAGGCATGACGCAAGTGCAGGTTTCCCGGCGCGAAAAAAAGATACTGTTAGGCTTGCGGGCGTTGCTGACAAAGTAAACATCTTTACACCTTATGCATCAGCCGATGAGCCCAATTTAGTCAAAGTTTGTTTAAATTTTATTGTTATGAGCATATTTCGTCCATGTCGAGAATATCTTCTTATAGCTATATTTCGATATGAGGTGACGGAATATGTTCATGGTTTCAATAAAAATTACACGTAAAAAGGTTTTCCTATGTGCTTTGGCGCTTGTGCTTGTCATTGCGGGAGGCTTTATCTGGTCGAGGACGCCGGATAACACAGACGTTATGCCGGTATCCGAGCAGAGGGCACAAAAGGTGGACACGAAAAAGGCGGCGGCAAAAACAAACGAGCAACGCCTTGCTTTCATCGAGTCGTTCGGCTGGGAGGTCGAGCCGGAGCCGATTGAGGTAATGGAGGTAATCATCCCGAAAGAGTTCGACAACGTATACCAAGAGTATAATTCGATGCAAAAATTACAAGGATGTGACCTTGAGCGCTTTGCCGGCAAACGCAGTAAACGCTTTTCCTATATCGTGAAGAACTATCCAAACCAACCGGAAGACGTCCGCATAAATCTTATCGTGCACAAAAACAAAGTCATCGGCGGCGACGTATGTTCGCTTGCGTTAGATGGGTTTATACACGGGCTTTTCCTATATCGTGAAGAACTATCCAAACCAACCGGAAGACGTCCGCATAAATCTTATCGTGCACAAAAACAAAGTCATCGGCGGCGACGTATGTTCGCTTGCGTTAGATGGGTTTATACACGGATTTACGATCCCGTAAAAACACAAATGAAAAAACGGCCCTTTTGGGGCCGTTTTTTTCATTTCCATATAAAATATATATATTTCACGCCGTTGGCGTTTAGCCTTAGAGTAAGTCCGTCCGCGGGGTTCGGGGGCGTTTGGGCCTGCATCACCGTGAACCCGTCCGTTTGAAGCGAGATTCCCTGGCTGCATCCAATGCGGCTGATGCATCCGGAATTGGTGTTAAGCTGATTGGCAGCCCAATTTACGCGCATCATTCCGTCGTTAACCGCAAAAATCAAGCCAAACTGCGCGTGGTATCCAAGGGTAATCTTCCGGGAAGCCACACCGTTCCCGGTATATTCGCCCATCACAAGGTCGGGCCCGCCTCCGCCGCTTGACCATGCGGCCTTTTCCTGCTGCGTTACATGTATCCCGGAATTTGATTGGTGTGACGATAAATTCGTCGCCGCACCGTTCCAGCTTGCTTTTTCGCCGCCGGTCACGTGTGCCGCGGAGTCCGACGTATGCTCCGCCAAGGCCGAATCCGCGCCGCTAAGCCCGTCGATCCGCACCGACATGGCGTTCATCGCCTCGTCTATGATCTGGTTATCGTCGTTAAAATCGTCCTTTTTCGGCTTATCCGAGCCGAGCCATTTATTCAGGGCAAGGTAAAGCGTTTTATTGCTGCTGGGCATGTTCATTCCTCCTATGCAAATAATAAGTCTGCGCCAATGTCGAATTCCTCCCATGTAAAGTCAAGTAAATCCCATTGATCCCATGTGGTTCTGTAGCCGTCAAACATATCCCACGTCATGTATCCGATATCGAATTCCGCTTCCAGATGCGCCGGAAGCATGGCATAAAGACTGGATTTCACAGCATCGAGGTCGAAGAAATCGTCTATCAGCTCTTTTGCCGTGACAATCAGTTTTTCCCCCGCGTAATCCTCTTCGATCTCCGCTTCAAGGCCCGCCGCGCGGATTGAGCTTATCATCCCGGATAAATTAAAGTCAAACGGCGCGATGCTGCGCCTGTAAATCACAAGGGAACGCCGCGTGTCAAGGTCCAGCGCCGGACGCTCGTACAAACCCATAAGCTTTTCATGCATGAGCAGGCTTTCGCCCGCCGACGTCTGTACGAACGCCTGCGCCAGAATCTCAAGAAGATTCTGCCTGATACGCGAAAATACCTGCTCATACACCATGATTTCGCAGTCGATCAGGCTGTTTTTATGAAGCGCATACAGCTTTAGCGGTTCAAGCCGCCTGTAGACGGACATCATCCCACCGCCATTCTGCCGACCGTGATATTCCCGGGACGCAAAACATGGTTTTTCAGCGTAATCACATCGTTTACAGGAGAAGTAATCCGGTAGTTACTGACGCCGTCGCTTTCCATCAGCCGAGCACCGAGCGTCGCCGCAAAAAACGGCTCCCCGACGCAAAGCCCGTTTAAGTAATCCGCTATCACGGCGCGGGAATGCTCCGCTACAAGCTCGTAGTCACACCCGTCCTTAGGGGCAATCTGAACCGTTACCGTTAGCTCGTCTACGATGGCTTCAAGAACAAGCACGTCGACGTTGATTTCTTTTTTAACAGCTAAATCCTCGCTGATTTCGCTTATAATTTTGTTTTTCAGCGCGGGGTCCGCGCACGCCACAACGACGTCGACCGTTCCGCGCCCGCGCTGACGTGGCAGCACATTTACCGACGACACGCCCTCGTGGCTCATCGCAAGGTCATAATAAAACGCTCGGTTCGTACCGTTCGAGATATTTTGAAACGCCATAATCAGCCTGTTTTTCAGCGCGCTGTCACTTTCTTCGTCCACACCGCCTGTAAATGTCAAATCATTTACAACGCTTGTAATCCCCGCGGCCGGGCTTACCATCATGCAGACGGCGCCCGCCGCGACATTCCCGATTTCACCGGCAGTCTGCGCCGCCGCCGGAATTTGCACGCTTGTCTCCCCTTCCAAAAGGGTAGCTGCCTCAAGCGTCTCAAAAAGCACCTGCGGCTCCGGCTTTGTGCCGCAGATAATACCCTGCGGTATCAATATATCAGACATGGCGGGCATTTGTCTTGAAAATGTCAGCATCCCTTTGGAAAAAACCGCGGGCTTACGTATAATCCCGCGTGTTTCCGCGTGCAGATCAAGATATTTCCCACCGCTTGTCTGCGGGAATATCTGCGCTTTCAGCTCATTTATCAGCCCATAAATTGAGGCCGCCTCCGCGGACAGGACCTTTAGCCGTATTCCTATATCCGACGCGGCGTCGGCGTCAAAGCCGGAAAGCTCACGGTAACGCGCACGCATCTCTGATAATATTTCATTATATGTCAAGTTACATCCACCTCCAGTTGGTATTGATTTTCAAAAATCTCAAGGCTTACGTTAAGCTGGAGCACGTCTGCGCCCCGCCAAGTGATTTTAACGCCCGTCACTATGATCTCAGGCATGCCCAAAAGCGCCTCCTGTACATAGCTCATGGCGGCGCGCTCAAGGTTTCCGCCCTTTATGTCGCGCAGCTTGTAAAGCTCGCTGCCGAGCGCCGGGTCATGTTCGAAGCTGCCCTTTTTAATGGTCAGCCTCAAAAGCGCCCGCTGAATCAATTCGCGCTCACCGAAAATTTTGACGGGAATCCCGCGGTTATCTGTAAAGTGGTCTCCGTTTACAAGAAGCGTATCCATTATGCTTCACCCCCGCCCGCTTCGATAATTTTACCGTTTTTTGTGATGATTAAGCCGTTTAATTGGATTTCTCCATTGTTTTTGAAGACCGCCTCGGCTCCGCCGGACGATGTGATCTTAATTTCACCGGGTCCGATTCCGTCCGGAATGGACAGGCATCCGACGCATGTTTGCGCCCCGTCGACCTCCAACATCAGCAGGCGGTCCCCCTCGCTTGGCCGGTACACGACTCCGCGCGGCGCGAAGATGGCGGTACCGCGCGATTCCGATTGCGTAACCGCTCCAAATCCCGTGTTATCCGAGAAGCTTACCTGCGCAATTGACGCGCCGCTTCGCGCGGGGTGGAAATCTCTTATCAGTCTCAAATGAATACTCCTTTAGTCATAATATAAAGGGTTTACGGCCTTTATCTTCGTAATCATCCCATGTTCATCGGCGAAAAATTCGCGTTCGCCCACCGACAGGTTGTTTAGCTGTATCTTCTCGTCGCGGATCGCGATGTCGTCGCCGAGCCCGATATCGACAAATCCCGGTAGCGTAACAGCCACGTGTTCGTATTCCAGCATCGAGCGGCGTATGCGCTGGTTCGCGTCAAGCGCCATCCTGTCGGCATGCTCTTCCATCGGGACCATATAGCGCTTCCGCACGGCCCCGGTGTAAGATGCCGCCGAGTTCCTTACCGCAAGCGTATACTGTCCGTTTTCGTCGCGCAGTATAACCCTTGATATGATGCTATACGGCGTCCTTGTGTGCGTTATGGAGCTGTAACTTGCGCCGTCTGCGCTGTTTGAGATGATAACGGGGCGCGTCCCGCCGCCGGGACGCCTGATTAAGACCTGTGTTCCTTTTATATGAGGCGTTATGCCGTGCGCCCGGCGGGAGAAATCAACAAACGCGTCCCATTCGGTCTGCCCCGCGCGTATGGTGAACACGGGGACGTAGACGGCCCGGTTCGGATTAAAAAGCGTAAAGCCGTAAGGTGCGATACAGCGGTTGAACAAGACGCCAAGCTGCACGTTCTGCAAAACGGACGGTAGCGCCTGATTGTCGAGCAGTAAGGCTCCGGCGCTCCTTGCATCGAGGCGGATTAGCGCGCCTTTTCCGGAGACGCTTTCCTGCTGGCTGTCGATACTGCCGCTAAACAAAAGTTTTGCGCCGTCATGAGCCTCAAGATGGCCAAAATCGCCGTGCAGTTCATTTGCGGCAATCTCAGCCGAAAGGCTGTCCGCCGGCGAATCCAGCGATGATACAATCCGAAGACTTTTGATGTTTTGAAACGTGACTGCGCTGTTTCGCACCAGTGTCCGCGCCGTAACCGTCAAGCCGCTCATTCTCCCGCGGCCTCCACAAACCGCATTGTGTAGGGGATTATCCTGCCGTCGCCCTGCGCGTCGAACGAAAGCTCCGAAAGCCTTGCGCTAAACGGCGGAACACCCGGAAGGTACAGCATTCCCACGCCAGCACTTTTTTGCCTAAACTCCAAAAGCTCGCGCATCGCGGCGGAATAACTGTCGCCCCAAAAGCTGCCAAAGCATGTCACGATACGCGCCCTTTTGCCCATATCCTGTGTGATTTCCGTTTTGCCGGGACAAAAATGCGTAACGACGTTTTGAGCGTCGCTAACTGAAATTTTCTCGGGATTATACTTAAATATAAAATCCCGAAACTGCATGTTATCGATATTTGCCAATAAATATCCATTCCTTTCGCATAGCTTTCGGCACAAAACGCCCATGAAAAGGAATGGACGTTTCGCGCATCATTTTCGTTTGCCGTGTAAACGACGAGAAAATGGCGCATTCGAATAGCGTGATTTATCTCGCTATTCCTCCTCGTTTAGAAGCTGGGAGCCGCGCCGCGCGTCAACCGCAAGCCGGTAGTACAGCGTTTCGAGCGAATCCTCTTCCGTGATATGTGTGATTTCTGTTATTTGAGGATAAGCTACATTTTCAGGCACATCAAAGCTATATGTTGTGTTATCCGATGCATCTTTCAGAGAAAAGGTCGGGCGCCACTCATCCTTATACTCCTTATAAACCGGATGTTTCAGCGGTTCTTGTTGTTTTCCCTTTTCATAGTGTTCTGTTTGTATCATGTGACTTATCCGTTTATTTTGTGTTTGCACGGTATTCACATAATTACCTGTTAGCTTTTCAAAAACCATGCGGTTTCGTGATAAAGCTTCTTTCATATTCATAGCTTAGCCTCTTTAAAGTTCAAGTTAAACCCGGCCTCTACGCCATCCGGCTCCAGCAAGTTTTCGCACATCAAGGCGATTTCAGAAACCGAATACCGCCTTAGTATCTGCTTCGGCGAAAACAAGAAGAATGAATGCGGCATGTTGTAAAACAAAAAAGTTGCGTTATATGCTACTGCAAGCGCATCTATCGGGGACATCCCCGCCCTTTGAAGGGCGGGGAGAAGCCGGATACTGCGTTTAAATATCCTGTCGCCTGTACTCATTAAGATTCAAGCTCCATGCGCCTTGACGCAACGATGGAAACGGATTCAAGCACGACATTGCCGAGTGAGCCGTTTTCCTCAATCTGCGCCCATTCGCAGTCGGAGTAAATGATCTTGCGGTCGGGCTTTGCGATGACAACGTTAAACTTGGAAAGCCCGTAGAAGTCTATCCCGTCGCCGATAGCGTCGGCCGATACCACAACGCGGATAAGCTCAAGGATATGCTTTTGACGCCCGCCGACAGTACCGACCGGCTCGCTGTGCCCGAAAGCCTCGACATAGCGGCTGTCGCGGCTTGTCTGCGTGCGGTAGCCCTGTGCGACGGCTATTTTTTTGCCGTTTATTTCGATATAAATATCGTTACTGGTTGGGAACCTAAGCAAATGGAATCCTCCCTCCTAAACCTGAATATGCGCCGTCACATGTATCTGGCTGATGACATGGGCAACGGTAAAGCTCATCTCGACTATACAAACGCCGGGGTCGGTGAGGTCGGCGCGGCAGCGCGGGGGTGCAAAACTTTCGATTAAGCCCTCCTGTTGCTTCTGCGACAACGCAACGACCACCTGCGAGCGGATGCTTTCAAGCGGCGAACCGCTCACGCGTCCGCCGCGAAGCTGAATCCTGAGCGTCTGGCGTACAAACTGCATGATGTCGTCGATGATGAGCACGGTATTGATGCCGCTGAGGCTGCGTTCGGGCACGCCGTTCGTCTTTGTGCGCGTGGTGAGCGCGCGGATGCACTCAACCTCCCCGCCGACGCTTTCAAAAACGGTCACGCCGGACTCCAGAAGCTGCTGGATTATGTTCTCCTGAAGGATTTCCGGCTCATTAAGCTGCGTGAACGCCTCGCCGTTAAAGTTATATGCCGCATCCCCCGTCGCAAGAATCCTGCCCGCCAATGCGGCGGTCGCGAACACTGCGCTTCGCCGCCCGTTCCTCCTAAGCGAAGCATTCGGTGAAGCAATCACCATGCGCTCGCAGTTTAAGGCCTCCGCAGCCGCGGCGGCTGCTGCCGCATCCCCGATGCCGCAAAACGCGATACACTCGCGTCGCTCCTCAAAGCTTTTAAGGACGTAGCTTCTAAGCTTTGTAAGGTCCTCCTGCTCATGCGCGTCGCAGATGACGGCGCCCACATTTTCCGCGGCGGAAAGCGTCTCGAACGCGGTTTCATAGCCGTTGCCAACAGCAACAGCCAGAACGCGGCTGACTCCGCTTTCAAACAAAAGCCCGATCAAATCGCTCATGACGTATGTTTCGTCCGCG
This sequence comes from Oscillospiraceae bacterium, assembly GCA_009777635.1. Lineage (GTDB taxonomy): Bacteria > Bacillota > Clostridia > Oscillospirales > Ruminococcaceae > WRAV01. The sequence continues at coordinate 15,913 of WRLK01000004.1, forward strand.
CTGTAGGGGAAAATCTCCAGCGCCTCCGCAAGGCTTGCAAAGCTGTAAAGCCTGTCCGTTTCACCGCCCGTGGCCTTTGCGACAACAGCCGCATATCTGAGCGACATCGGCGCGGTGTAAGACGACGCCGCGTCGTACCGGGAATATACTCCCGGGCGTTGGTTTCGTATCACTTTAAATCACATCCCGATTTATAATTTGAATATTTTCGAAAAAACGTTCTTCTTTTTCGCCCGCAACCCACACGACTTTGACGTCGGCTTCGGCGTATAAAATACATGCAGCCGTTTTCGCATCGTAAAAGCTCTCCCGCTGCCTTATCTTCAAAACGCTTATCATCTGTGAAGAAAATAGCGCGTCGCAAAGCGATTCGAACAGTTTTCCGCAGAGCTCCGCTTTCGTGTGGTGTATACCGAGCGTGAGGGTGACGAGGGCCGACATACCGTACCGTGCGGCGTCTCCGCCGATATAACCGCCAAGTCCTGCGTCGCTTAATTCAGCGCCCGAAATCTCAACGGATATCACCGGCTTTTTCAGCGGGAATGCCTTTGCTTTATCGATGTACGCGGGAATGACCGCAACCTCCGCAAATGTTGTCAATCCAGAAAGGTATTCGATCACGCGGGTTTTAAGCTGCGTAAAATTTTCCATCAGTAGCCTGCCTCCTCCTCTCGGGTCAGAACTCCGCGCCTGTAGACATCCTCGCCGCGAAATCCCACGGTTTCGATATTCCTCACGTAATACCGCACGTTTTGATATTCAAGCGTATCGCCGCCTTCTATCAGCATGGTAACGGCATTGCATACAGTATAAACCGTAAAGTCGCCGGTAAAGCCGGTTCCTGTTTTCTCCTTTCCGTCGCCGCTTACGCTTCGCGGCTGGATGCTGACGGGAAACGTATCCTCGCCGCCCGGCAGGCGGGCTGTCCCACCCACCTGCCTGATGGCGTCCTCGAACCGCCGCCTCATAGCTTACACTCCGCGAGCGAGACCGCAAACCCCGTCGGAGCATCGATTAAATCGGCAATCTCCGTAAGAAAGTGCGCGCGTGTGTCCGAGGCGTCGATCAGTGCGGTTTTATGCGACGACTCTTTCACGGAGATATCGCCTACGCGAAGCTCGCCTGAGGAGCCTGTGCCACCGCCTGATAAAATGACGTAATCACAGTACGCACACGCCGCCGCCGCGCTGCAAAGGCGCTCCATATTGCGTTTTACGTTGGCGCTGCGTTTTCTAAGACTCCAGATTTTATCCCCCGCGTTTTCGCACAGGCTTCTCCATTTTTCAAGCTCTGTTTCGTGCAAATCCGTAAACAATGAGAAAAAATTAAAAATCAGCTCGTTGTCAAGCTTCAAGAGGCAGCCCTACTCTCTTACCAAAACTTTTACGGCGTCGGGGAAAATCTTGCTGAAGCCCGCGATAGCCGTAACGGCGGCGCGTTCAAGCTGCGTGTCGATCAGCTTGTCGTATTCAAAGCTGATACCGCCCGCGGTTACCATTTCAAGGGCGAAGTTTTTATCAAGCCCGATAATAGTTCCGGCAGGGACGGCATTGCTCTTTAAAAGCGTCGCGCCAAGCGGCGTTGTAAGCGAGCCTGTCGCCTGGAAGTTGAGACCCGTCGCAGGGTCCTTAAACTCGCTTATGGAAAGCAAATCCATCATCATGTCGGGGGACGCGAGCATAACGTTCATGCCAAATTCGTCGAATTTACCCCAAAGGTCCAGCAAATCGGAGTATGCCACCTTAGCGCCCGATATCGTGATTCTTTCGGCCTGCGCGCCAAGCCCCCCGCCGCCCAGCAAAACGCCGACGGCGTCTTTAAGCTGGGCCTTTGCGATGTACGCGCCGATTTGCTTCAGCGCCACGGTGAACACGTCGATGCGCTGGAATTTGATCGCCTCGTAAGACGCGCGGAGCAGCCTGCCTTGCTTCTTAAGCTTTACAAGCTGTTCGTTTAACGTGATGTTCGTCTCAGGTATCGCCGTTCCCTCGGGGATGGCGGCTGAGTAGTCCTTGCTGTCAAGATCTGTAGTGATGGAACGGTAATCAGGGGAGTTGACCTCGGTTTTAGACGCGATAATTTCGGACAGGATACCGGAATCCTGCGCGCCCTGCTCGACCGCCCTTGAAACGTATTCCGGGAAAAGCGCCGAGGAATCGGGCGTCTGGAAGAATTTCGCGATGATATCGCTTGACGCGCCGCCAACCTTGATGTCAAAACGCTTTAGCTGGCGCTGGAACGCGTCTAGCGCGCCTAGCTCCGTGCCTTTGTACGCATGTGTCGGGTCGAGCGCTTCAAGGCTTGCCTTAAATCCGCCCGGCGCTTTGTACATATCCTTGTGAAGCTTGATGGTCTCGTAATTCATATAAAATCTCCTTATTTCTATATTTTAAATTGGAAATCCGCATTGTCCCGGTGTAGCGCTTCCGATTTTTTAAGCTGCGGCGGGACAGGGTAAGCCGCGGACTCGTCAAACGCTTTTTTAAGCTCTAAAAGCTCCGGGATTTCAAGCTTTGCGGCGACTGTCTCCATCGTTTTGCCGGAAATCTGCGGTTTTGTAAGCGCCGCGAGCTTTACGATGTCACGCCGAAGCCCGTTTACGTAGGTCTTTCCGGCTTCGGCTAAAGTTTCAAGCTGGGTATACTGCGCCTTTAACGCCATAAGCTCAAACTTGCTCAGCACAACGTCCCGGTTTTCCTCGAACAGCTTCTTAAGATCGCCGTCAAAGGGCAGGCCCTTGCGCGTAACGCCCGCGTTTTTTTGCGCGGGAACAGCCACAAACGACCATTCATACGCGTCTGTCGGGTTTATGAGCTCATGGTAGCATACGACGCCGTCATACGCATCGCCTTTCTTGTGTCCGCACGCCGAAGCTTTTTGGTCCGTGCCGCAAACAGAGCACAAGACCTGCTCTACCGCACAGCCCACGCTCACCTCTTTTTTAATTCCGGCCTCAATCTCAAGAATCAGGTCCGCATTTTTCTCGCACCGAACCATGTACGCCCATGCTTTAAGGCACCGGTACGGCTCGCCAAGCGAGTTTTCGGCGTCCTCCGTGATTAGCTTCGTCTCAAAAATCCTCGCCGACTGGTTTTCCGCTTTCGGGTTGTGGTCAAAGACTCCGGTCTTGCCGATAAACAGCTCCCCTAACGATTCCAGCGACTCTGTCGGGAAGCGCTCTCCATCGCGGTCAATCTCGTTGTCGCAGAGTATCACCGTGAAAACATAAACGTCCCCGGCCTCAAGCTCATGCCTTGTGAACAGGTTTATCCTCTCCATTTGCTCAGTAGTCGCGTTTTCGCCGGCTATCCCTTTTGCTACGGTTCTTCTCATTGTTTTTCACCCCTTTCCCCATTTTTGGCCCTCGATTCGAGCAACGCCGCCTGCGCCTCAATATACCGGGCGTTTGCGGTTTCAACCTCGTCTTGAAGGTTTATGTCGTCCCATACAACGCTGACGCTGTCTCCAAACCCTTTTAGCCGCAGATGGGTCTCGCAGATTTTAACGATGATGCTTTCAAGCGTTCTGCGGTAGCTTTCAAGCTCCGACGTCAAAATATCCGCCTGCTGTGAGCTCATACGCTCGGTGCTTGACCAGTGCAGCCCCAGCATAAACGGCGGGATGCCGAGCTTTGCGATGATCTGTTCGAGCATCTGCCGCACCGGCACCTCCGTTTCGATCATCTGGTTGTCGGCGCCGATGACCTTGATTTCGACGTCGCCTACCGCGACAAAATCTTTTATAATGCCGCTGCTCGTGCTTTGCATGGCGCTTGCCCACTCCGTTGATATCGCCTCGGCGATATCCTTTGCGTACGCCTTGTCCAGTCCCGTGTTTCCCGGCTTATAGGTCACGGCGTACCGCAGGTTCGCGATGCGCTGGAAGTTAACGCCGGTAGAATGGAATATTTTAAGCAGGATACTTGTAACAAAGGGCAGGCTTCTCAAAAGCGACACGCCTAGAAATTCCCCGGGCGGCGGCGTGAGCGGCGTGAACAGCACAAGCTCAGGATATTTTACAGGTATGAATTCTATGCCGTCCCTTGTGCAGATTTCAACGTCGAGCGCGGTATTCCCCCGCCTTATCTGCACATCGGAAAGATCCGCGTTATAAAGCGCGGCAATCTCGCTGCCATCGCTTGTAAGCACTATCTCGCCTACCGCGTTTCCGTATGTCAAAAGGCTGTTTAAGTAAACGCACATGAACTGGTATAAGCCGGTGGAGCACGGCCCGACCTTCACGCCGCGCACAAACGCGTCGAGTAAATGCTGCCTTGCGGGGGTTTCGGCGACTACGTTAAACCCGCCTGTCAGCCGCACGATTTTATCGAGCGCCGCGTCAATTAACGGTACAGACTCGCGCATCGCGGCATACAGCCTGCAATCGGGCGTCATAAGCGGGGTATAGCTCATAAACGCGCGGAAAGGGTGTTCCGCCGCCTGCGCCGTCTGCACTGTGGCCACCGGCTTTTTAAAGGAAAACAAATCCTTAAATTTCAAATCATCCCTCCATTTTTCTTGATAATGTTTGTGCCGCAAATCCTGTTTCCGCCCTTGTGAACGCGTAGGCCGCAAAATAGCGCATATCGTCCATCGCGTGGTCGTTTTCCTTGACCGGGGCGTCATTTGCGATGTTTTCATGAAAACGGTAAAGCGAAAATTCCCGCAGCAAATCAACACAGCTTTCATGAAATTTCAGCTTGCCGCCCTTGAGCGCCGCGCTAACTGTCCTGATACCGGAAACGACGTCGTTTTTCGCGGGTAGAATGGTGAATTTCCCGCGCCGCTTAAGGCATTCGATAAAGCTTGCGGCGGAAGGGTCCACTACAACGGCCTCTATCGGACGTTTACCCGCCAGCTTCTCGACCTCGGTTGCGTACTCCTCATCGGTTTTGAGCTGCCCCGACTCCTGTCCGCTGTAATAATATTCGCGGATACGGTACCAGACGCCGTTATTCTCGCCCCATAACCCGAACGACGCGGGGTTTCTGGTGCCGTAGTCGCAGGAGATCACATGCCGGCCGCACACCGGCGCCCTTTTGACGACATGCTTTTCCTGTGAAAACATCGGGTACACGGCGCCCGCCGCCGCCACCCATTTGCCAAGAACATACCGCTCATAAAACGCACCTGAATACTGCGATTTATACCTGTTTATAATTTTAGGGGAAATCGCAGGGTTGTCGTCCATTATAAAATGAAGGTAATACGCGTTTTTTTCTTTGGCTTTCAGTATCCATTCGGTATAAAACCAGTGCATCGGGTATTCCGGGTTACAGCTAAACCAAAATTTGGAACCGTCTACGGAGCACCTAGCAAGCGCCTGTTCAACGAATGAGCGCGGCATCAGGGCGACCTCGTCGAGTAAGACGCCGGCAAGGGTAACGCCCTGTATCAACGCGGCGGAGCCGTTGTCCTTGCCGCCGAAAAGGTAAAACCTGTTTTTGTATTTGCCGTATGAAACCGTGATGAGCTCCTGCGAAATTTTGTAGTCCGTTATAAATCCTAAATCGTTTAAGCATTGCAGAAGCGGCGTTATAACGTTCCGCCTTAAGGATTTGACGGTTTTTCCGCAAAGCGCGAAGTTTTGGTCGTGAAACTTCGCCGTCGCCCACGTCACGAATGAAAGGGAGAGGCAGAGGGTCTTTCCGCTTCTCACGGCGCCGTCGCAGATGATGGCGTCAAGGTTTTTTTGCGGGCTGTTTTCGCACCACCACACGAGGGCCGCAAGCTGCTTTTTGGAAAACGCCTTAAACCTCATCGGCTTCACTTACCGATTTTGCCGCGGACTCAAGCGCGCCATAAAACGAATTTTGCGGGTTTTCGCCGCATCCCGTGTAGTTAATCAGCATCTCAAACGCCTTTAGTCTGTCGTAAAATTTAATCTCGAGCCCGCCGTCTTTGTTTTGCTTGATTTCCGAAACCGGAAATAAATCAAGCTTTGCAATGAGTCTTGCATCAAAATCATGTGCCGCGAGCAATATTTTGACGGCGTCGTTGATTTTACAAAACGCGAGGTTACGAAGCCCGTCGATCGCGGCAGGTTTTTTATCATTGCCGGCAGTCATCTTTAATTCTATCGTCAACCATCTCCAATCCGCAGGGATTTTGAAAAAGCTTTTTCACTAACGTCCGGAAAAGGAAAAACCCGTCCAATCCACGGACGGGTTTTCGAATATGATTGCAAAAATTTTCCTTGCAAATTGTCGTTTTATGGGTTATAATGGGGCTAACAAACAAAAAAAAGGCAGGCAGGCCACGGTGGCTTCAACACCGTGACCCTGACAGGGAAGACTCCATGCTTCCATGCCAATCGCTTTACAGCGACACCCAGTAATATTATACTCACGGCATGCGTTTTTGGCAAGTTGTCGGGGGTTCTGTTTGCTTTAAGGTGCAGGTATGGATTTCCATATTTGCACCTTTTTGTTTGTAATGACATTACAAAAGAGGTAAATTAGAATGAACGGACAGGCAACACATAAAGTATCCCCCATACCGCGAGTATCCTTGATATGATGGATAAAGCGAGAAAATTTTACTTCCCTGACGACATAAGCATAGACTGTCTTGATATCTTCCTTTATCCCAAAACGACAGGATTCGCCATCCCGGATGCGGGCGGCGGCTGGGTTTTATTGCCATGCGGCTCGGATTTGTCAATCAGCATTTTCATTGACTACCGCGGGCCTAATTGTACCGAGGGCTGGTGGATGGCAATTGCAAGCGCAATTCCTTTGCCCGATGCTGTCAAGAGCAAGCTTTCATTGTCAAAATCCTATGTATTTAACGTATCCAGCGTAAAAGGAAACTATACGCGCACCCTAACGAAAAGCGCCGAAGAAATATTGAATTCTATGATGTACGTACCTAGTCACGATTATGCCTACGCCAGTTTTGACCTGCCGGGATTCACAATGCCCGCAATCGACCTCGACGATTGGACGTTTACTGTCGTATGCTAGTGCCCTGACCAGCCAGCTCTTATGATATCTTTTCTACTGCCGCACGACATATGCTACGTCATCGTCGTCGCCGGGCGTCAGCCCACCTTCCTCCTCTTCCTTGCATATGACGCCGGCAGCGAAAATCTATTTCATAATTTCTGACCGGTCACAACACTAGGCTCTGAGCGCCCGGTATCAATCCGGACGCTCTTCTTTATTTTTAAATAATATAAGAATAATTTGAGATAACCGCCTTTATCAGGCCGTTTATATCCTCCGGCAAGGCATTGGCGTTTACATCACAATCCTGAACCTCGCCGTCAAGCCTTACGCGCGCCCTGCCTCCATCAAGCGGCAGGAATCCCTCGTTTTGGCTGCTTAAAAAGTCTTTTTCATTTTTAAACAGCGTGAATTTATCCTTATACGGCGCCGAGGAATACGGGCAGAACACTTCGCAGTTACCGCATTCGTTGCACATATAATCAACGTGTATGATTTGCGGCCGCCCGTTTAGCATGATGGCGACATTCGCGCGGTTCGGGCAAACATCGGCGCAGTTTTCGCAGATAGTCTTGCATTCAAGGCAGCGCTTTGGCTCTGTCGTATCGCACGAATTCGGGAACAGGATTCCGCGTTTTACTAAGGAAGCCTCTTTTTCCTGGTTAAGGTTTAAGCTTTCGTACTTGTCAAAACCGGCGCCGGAAACAGCGCTCGCCGCCTTTGCGGCGTCGGCGACCGCCTCGACCACCGTGGCAGGTCCGCGCATGGCGTCTCCGATCACATATACGCCGGAAATGCTTGTCTCAAGCGTTTTATCGCTGACAAGGGCTTTGCCTTTCGCGTCCGTCTTAATGTTGTTGCCTGCATAAAACTGTGTATCGACAAGCTCTCCAATCGCGGCGATGACGGTATCCGCCAAAACCTCCGCCGTTTCATCTGTCTCGACAGGCTTCCTGCGCCCGGATTCATCCGGCTTTGAAAGAACCATCTTCACGCAATGAAGCACGCCGTCCTTTAATCCAACGGGCGACAGCAGCCCGCAAAATTCCACGCCGTCATCGAGCGCAAGCTGAAGCTCCTCCTCGTCCGCGGGCATATTGCGTTTGTCGCGGCGGTACACGATTGATACCTTTTCAACGCCGTGTACCCGCTTCGCGGCGCGCGCCGCATCCATGGCGGTGTTGCCGCCGCCGACTATAACGACGTTTTTGCCTAGCCTTACGCTTTTTGGCGAGGTTTTAAACTCTTCTAAAAACTCAAGGACATTTTTCGCCTCGCCGTATTTTAACGGAAGCCGCTGCGGTTTCCACGCGCCTGTCGCCAAAATTATGGCCGCAAACCCCTCGCCTTTCAATTCCTCAATGGATTTTATCTCCCTGCCGGTCACAATCTCGACGCCGAGCGCTTTCATCAGCGCGATATCTTTCTCAATCGCCTCGTCGCCGATCCTGAACCCGGGGATGACATGCCGTACAATTCCGCCCAACGTATCGCGTTTTTCAAAGATGGTTACCTGAAATCCCTTTTTTTGCAAGAAGTACGCGGCTGAAATCCCCGCCGCCCCGCCTCCAACTACGGCTATTTTTCCGGCTTTAGATTCGGGCTTTTTAATCTCGAATAACAGCGCGTCATACGCTTTCTCGGCGGTTTCAAGCTTCACCGCGCGGATATGCACCGATTCCTCATAAAAAACGCGCGTGCATTTGTCCATACAGCGGTGGGCGCAGATGGTTCCCGTTATAAACGGCAGCGGGTTGCGCTCGGTGATAACGCGCAGGCCCTCGAGATATTTCCCTTCTCCGGCAAGGCGCAGGTACGCCGGAATATCCTGCCCGATAGGGCATCCGTCGCGGCACGGAGCCTCAAAGCAATCCATGAGCGGAACCTTGCTTTTCATCTTGCGCTCAGGCGCCGGTTTGATCGCCTTTTTGTAATATTTATCGCCTTTCACACTGCTGACAAGTATTTCTACTTTACCGATGTCAACCCCGGTAAAATCCTTATATTCATGCGCATATAGCTCCTGTGCCATCTGGGCGATGCGGTCATATCCTCCGGGCTTTAGCAGCGTCGTCGCAATAGTCACGGGCCAAATCCCGGCGTCTATGATTTTGCCGATGTTGTAAATATCCGCGCCGCCCGAGTACGAAATACGCAGCTTGCCGCCGAACGCTTTTGACAAAAGGTTAGCTACGGACATGGAAAGCGGGTACAGCGAGCGGCCGGACATGTACATCTCCCCGGAGGGCAGCTCATCGTTCATCACCTTGACCGGGAACGTATTTGTGAGCTTCACGCCGAACACAAGCCCGTTTGAGTCCGCAAGTCCCATCAGCCGCTTTAGCATCGGAACGGCGTCTTCAAACTGCAGATCGGCTTTAAAGTGGTGGTCGTCGAAAGCCACGTAGTCAAAGCCAAGGCTGTCAAGTAAATCGCGGGCGTATTTGTAGTCGAGCAGCGTCGGGTTGCATTTGATGAAAGTATTCAGCCTTTTCTCGGTGATAAGGTACGTTGCGATGCGCTCGATCTCGTCGGGAGGACATCCGTGCAGCGTTGAAAGCGTAATGGAATGCGACGCCTTAGAGCTGATGCCGTCTATATACGCATCGTCGATATTCTTAAATTTGCCCGTGTTGTTTTTCGCCCATCTCACACACTCTTTCCAGATGGCGGCGCCTCCCGCTTCCTTCATACCCTCGATATAGTCGTCTATTTTCTTGAGCTTGATGCCCTCCAAATCGTAGCCGACGCTCATGTTGAACACGAAACCGTTGGGATTGCCAAAGCCAAACTCGCGGCTTAAAAGCTTCAGCGCGAACCAGCCCTTTATGTATTCCTCCAGCGCCTGCGGAACGTACAGCTCCGTAGACCACTCGCAGTTGTAGCATTCGTCCGCCGCCGTGATACACGGCTTTGCGACGGGCAAATCCTCACCGTCGAGCTTTTGCACGGTTTTCAGCTCGAAGAACCGGCTTCCCGCGACGTAGCTTGCGATGATATTCTGGGCAAGCTGGGTGTGCGGCCCCGCCGCCGGCCCGAATGGGGTTTCAAGTTTTTCGTTAAATATCGAAAGCTCTTTATCGCCTTTCGAAAACCATAATTTCCGCACGCCGAATATCGTTTTATGTTCCTTGTATTCTGTCAAGACCCAGTCCATCAGTTCACCAAATGGAATCTGGCGCATGATATCGCTCATATTCTCCTCCTATGTGTATAATTTAAATATTATAATACAATTAGTTGTTAATTCTGTTCCATAGATTTTTCGCAAGCTCACGGCATTTCGCAAGGATTTTTTCTTCATCGACGCCTATGAGTTCACGGTTTTCCATTTTTACCTCGCCATTAATGATTGTGGTGACGATTTGCCGCCCCGTCATGCCGAACAGCGTGTGCCCGTTCGAGTTATCGGCAGTCAGCGGCGTCAGCGGCGTATAATCCGAAACTATGACGTCGGCAAAGGCGCCCGCTTCAAGTACCCCGAGCGGCGCTTCAAAAGAACGTCCCGCAATCTCCGCGTTGTTTTGAAACAGCATCTGCGGCACTTCGCCCCACGCGGCGCCGGGGTCGCACAGATTGTGCTTGTGCAAGCAGTTTGCCGCTTTCATGGATTCATACATATCGTTTGTGTATCCGTCCGTTCCAAGCCCGAGCAGAATACCGCGCCTCATCATCTCCATGCATGGCGGGCAGCCGACGGCGTTGCCCATATTGGATTCGGGATTATGTACAACCATTGTATTTTCGTGCCTTATAAGCTCCATCTCGGCGCCGTTCACATGGATGCAGTGCCCAAGCACAGTCTTTTCGCCTAGGATACCGTTGTCGAAAAGCCGGAACACCACGCGCTTGCCGTATTTTTTAAGGCTGTCGTAAACGTCGTCCATGCCCTCGGCCACATGGATGTGAAAGCCGGTCCCCTCCGGCGTGTGCTCGCGGGCAAGGGCCATCGTATCGTCCGAGATGGTAAACGACGCGTGAAGCCCCATCATAGCGCCGAGCATGCCGGTTTTATCCGAACGCGCGTGCTTTATGAATCTTGCGTTTTCCATCACGGCTTCCTCAGCCTGTAACGCGCCTCCCCTGTCGGAAACCTCAAAGCAAAGGCTAGTGCGGACCCCGGTTTCGCAGGCTGCGTCCGCGATGGAAAACAGGCTGTCTTTTATGTGCCCGAAGCTCGCGTGGTGGTCAAAAACAGTCGTCACGCCGTTTTTAATGCAGTCAAGGTATGTCGCGAGAGCCGAATATTTTGTATCCTCAAGCGTCAGGTTGCGGTCGATCGTCCACCACATTCCGTCTAATATTTCAGCGAAATTCCTGGGGTTGTGCCCTTTAATCGAAATACCCCTTGCAAACGCGCTGTAAATGTGATTGTGCGCGTTAATCAGCCCCGGCATGATCATTCCGCCGGAAGCATCGATGAACCGAGCTTTTGGATATTTGGCTTTTAGCGCTTTGGTCTCCCCTACCTCTATGATTTTCGTCCCGTCAATCGCTGCGGCGCCGTCTTCTATGAGCCTGTTGTTTTTGCCCCTTGTCAGCAGCCTGCCGTTTCCAACCAACAGCATTGTCGTATCCTCCTTTTATATACAAATATTAAACAAAAACAGGCTGAATACATTTAAGTATCCAGCCCGTGTGCGCAACACTTCCTTACAGCTTATAATTATTATAATATTTTTTATTACAAATTCAATTTACAAATTAAACAATTAATTTTATCACCGTTTGTTTATTATTTCCCGTTAATTCTTCCCGCGCCCTGGACGAAGCCGTGTTCCGCGTCAATGGATGCAAAAACCCCGCTTTTAAGGATTTTACACGCCTCCTTCGCACCGACGATAACGGGGATGTCAAGCGCCGCGCCCACAATCGCGGCGTGGGAGTTTGTCCCGGGCTTCTCCGCGATGATACCGGACGCCTTTTTGATGATTGCCATAAACTCATTCGACGTCTCTTTTACAACAAGGATATCCCCATCTTCAAACCTGAATCCCGATTCTTCAATGCTTTCAACGACCTGAATCCTGCCGTGAGCGACTCCGTTTCCGATACCGACGCCTTTTATCATGATATTTCCCGCGATATGCACCTTTAAAAGGTTTGTCGTACCGGATATTTTAAGCGGTATGCCCGTTGAGATGACGACAAGGTCGCCATTTTTGACGCAGCCTACGTCCTGAGCCGCGTTAACGGCGTCCTCGAGCAGGTTGTTAAGCTCGTCCTCCTCTTTAATCCTTGCCGGCACAACCCCCCATGAAAGCGCCAATTGCCTGTATGTGTATTCGCTGGGAGTACAGCCGATGATCGGGATATCCGGACGGTATTTGCTGATATTGCGAGCCGCTCTTCCCGACATCGAAACCGTGATGATGCTTGACGCGCCAAGGTCGTATGCCGTTGTGCACGCGGCATGGCTGATTGCGTTTGTCACATTGTCGTTTTCAAGATCATAGCGGGAGCCTTCAAAGCGTCTGCGGTAGTTGATATCGTTTTCCGCACGCACCGCAATTTTCGCCATAACTTTTAGCGCCCTCACGGGATAAAGCCCGGCCGCTGTCTCCCCCGACAGCATGATAGCGCTTGTACCGTCGTAAACCGCGTTAGCCACATCGGTCGCCTCCGCTCTTGTAGGCCGCGGGTTTTTCACCATGCTTTCAAGCATTTGCGTCGCTGTGACGACCATTTTGCCACTCTGATACGCCTTTTTAATCAGTTCCTTTTGAATTCCCGGTAAAAACTCGAAGTCGATTTCGACGCCCATATCGCCGCGCGCGACCATAATCCCGTCGGATACCCTTAATATCTCATCAATATTTTCAACACCCTTGGCATTTTCTATTTTTGATATAATCAGGATATTATCGCCGCCGTTTTCGTGCAGTACCCCCCTTATATCCAAAACGTCCTCGGCCGACTGGACGAAAGAAGCCGCGATAAAATCGAAGCCTTGCTCGATGCCGAATATGATGTCGGATCTATCGCGTTCGCTCAGATACTCCATGGACAACTCAGTCCCGGGAACGTTCACGCCTTTTTTATTTGAAATATCCCCATCATTTATAATATCGCAATGGATATCGTTGCCGTCCACCCTATTTACACGAAGCTCGATCAATCCGTCGTCAAGTAGGATTTTTGTACCGATCTTTACATCCTGCGGCAATTTGGGATAACTGATCGAAGCCCTTGAGGCATCGCCTAAAATTTCATCGGTCGTGAGCGTAAATATCCCGCCCGCCTCCATTGCAGCGCGCCCCCCGGCAAAGTCTCCAAGCCTGATTTCAGGTCCTTTGGTGTCAAGCAGCGCCGCAACGGGTATTTTTTTTTGCTCACGCAGCTCCTTTAAAATTGCAAGTGTTTTTCCGTGGCTTTCGTGCGTACCGTGAGAAAAATTAAACCGGGCGACATTCATTCCCGCGTCAATTAACTCCCCTATTACCTCGCTTGTCTGCGAAACAAGCCCCAGCGTACATATAATTTTTGTTTTTCTCATTTCACACCTTCCTTTCGCTTATATAATTATTGTAACATATTATCTTTTTATTTCAAATATTCTTTTTAAAAATATCTCTCATTATGTCATATCGCCTAAAAACCCTCCTAAAATATTGCTTCCAGATATATGTATTCTTTTATAATGCCTTATAAAAATCATGTTTTACAGCGCTTTTGATTTTTTGTTGATAAAAAGTCCTAAAGTTTTTACCGGTTTGCTCGATAACATTAGCAGAGGCAAACAGGGAGCCCTAAAACTCCCGGCCGAGGTGAGAGGATTCACCTTAGAAAAAAAACATATAGCCCTAAACGCAGGGCACATAACAAGGAGGAAATAATAATGATTATCCAACACAACATTCCAGCCATGAACTCACACAGGCAGCTTTCAATCAACAATGCATCGACCTCGAAGAACCTTGAGAAATTATCATCCGGATTCAGAATCAACCGCGCGGGCGACGACGCCGCCGGGCTTGCGATTTCCGAGAAAATGCGCGGGCAAATCCGCGGCCTTGCGATGGCTACACAGAACGCGCAAAACGGCATATCGCTAATCCAAACCGCCGAGGGCGGACTCAACGAAACCCATGCGATTCTTCAAAGGATGCGCGAGCTTGCGGTACAATCAGCAAACGGCACGTATCACGACGAAGTTGACCGCGATAACATCGAAAAGGAAGTCGCAGCGCTAAAATCCGAGATTGACCGCATATCCTCCAGCACGAACTACAACGGAATCCAGCTCCTCAACGGCACGCTTGGCGGCCTCTCCGGCGACACGGCAACAGGCACATTTGGCGGAACAGCTTTAAGCGCAATCTTACCCTTAGTTGGCAATGGTCTTCAAATTGATAACACCGTTTTGGCTAATGAACTCGCAGGCTCGGACGCTACGGTTACAATCTCCACCATTATAAATGATAGCGTCGCTATCACAAACGTGCAAATCGGCGACAAATCCTACACGACAAGGGTTGAGGAAAACGGAGGCTGGGACGAGGGCACACTGTACGACGCAAACGGCGTAAGCATAGGCGTTATCTCGCTCGGAACACTAGGCGGCGCAGCTTCAGGCAGCAGCGTAGTCTCAGGCTTAAGACTTAATGAAGACGGCACCGGGCTTTCCACCGGCTCTGCTGCTGATGGGCCGGTATTAGCCGAAGGCGCAATGTATGCAGACGGCAGCAATAAGCTCATTTTCCAAATCGGAGCGAATGGTTCGGCGGATCAAAGAGTCGGCCTGAATGTATCCAATATGAGTGCCGGTATGATTGGTATTCCCGGTCAAGGCATGGTCAACAACATAAGTGTCGCGACCAGCGAAGATGCGAAAAACGCCATCAAAGTTCTCACAGCCGCGACAAATCAGATATCCGGCACACGCGCGGACCTCGGCGCATTGCAGAACCGCCTTGAGCACACAATCAACAACTTAGGCGTAACACGCGAGAACCTCCAGAACGCCGAAGCCTCAATCCGTGACGTAGACATGGCGAAAGAAATGATGGAGTTCACGAAGAACAACATCCTCGTCCAGGCGTCGCAGGCGATGCTCGCACAGTCAAACCAGCTCCCGCAGGGCGTACTGCAGCTCCTCAGATAAAATTATCAAACTACTCTTTAACCGGCAAACGAAAAGTAACAGGGCGGCGCCAGAAGGCGCCGCCCTGTTCGGTTTACATTAGGGGTGTCAGCTTTAATAAATATCCTCGCGGCAAAGCAGCTTAATCCCTTGCCCGTTAAGCGCGGCGATGCCCTTGTCCGGGTCCTCAACACGCATAATCACAAACGCCTGGTCATCCGAGCGGCTGATAAACGCATACATGTACTCAATGCTAATCCCCGCATCCGACATGATTTTTACCACCTTCGCGAACGCCCCGGGCTTGTCTTCGATACCGACTGCGATTACATCCGTCAGTGAGACCGTAATCTTGTTCTCCTTCAGCGCCAAAAGCGCTTCTTCAGGCTTATCCACGATCAGCCTCAATATGCCGAAATCGCTTGTATCCGCGATAGACAGCGCGCGGATATCCACGTTTGCGTCACCGATAATACCTGTAATTTCAGCCATTCTTCCGATTTTATTTTCCACAAAAACAGATAATTGCTTTATGACCATACCCGTGCCCTCCTTTAAATTTTACGGTTGTCTACGATTCGTTTTGCCTTGCCCTCACTTCGCGGGATTGCTTTCGGCTCGACAAGCTTAACCTCCGCCGCAAGTCCCAGCGTCGACAAGAGCGCTGATTTCATTTTTTTCTCGGTTTTTTCGATAAACCTAACCGAGTCCGAGAACATTTCAGGCGTCATCTCCACCTGGACCTCAAGCGTATCGAGGTTTCCCTGCCGCTCAATCACGAGCTGGTAATTGGGCGCTGCGAGATTTAATTCAAGCAGCACGCTTTCGATCTGCGACGGGAACACGTTGATCCCGCGAATAATCAGCATATCGTCGGTCCGCCCGCACGGCTTGCTCATTTTGATGAGCGTCCTGCCGCAGGAGCATTTATCACGCGAAAGCGTCGCTATATCCCTTGTGCGGTAACGCAAAAGCGGCAGCGCCTCTTTCGTGATACACGTAAAGACAAGCTCGCCCTGTTCGCCGAGCGGCAATACCTCGCCCGTATCCGGGTTGATGATTTCAGGGATAAATTTATCCTCATTTATGTGCATACCGGTTTGTTCCGAGCACTCAAACGAAACGCCCGGCCCCATGATTTCCGAAAGACCGTAAATATCGTATGCCTTTATTCCAAGCATCCGCTCGATTTGAAGCCGCATTTCATTTGACCACGGCTCCGCTCCGAACATACCGGCTTTCAGCGAAATGTCGCCGGGGCTAAGGCCCATTTCCTGAATGGCCTCGGCGATATACATGGCGTAGGACGGCGTGCAGCAAAGGATGTTGGAACCGAAATCCCGCAAAATATCGATTTGCCGCTTTGTATTCCCCGACGATACCGGAATGACGACGGCGCCCAGTTTTTCCGCGCCGTAATGCAGCCCGAGCCCACCGGTAAACAATCCATACCCATAAGATACATGGATAAAATCCGACTTCGTCCCGCCTGCCGCAGTGATGGCCCTTGCAGCGTCGACGGCCCAGTCGTCTATATCCTTCGCGGTGTATCCTACGACCGTCATCTTTCCGGTAGTCCCGGACGACGCCTGAACGCGGACAAGCTGTTCCCTCGGGACCGCAAACAGCCCGTAAGGATACGTGTCGCGCAAATCTTGCTTATAGGTGAACGGCAGCTTCCTAAGGTCATCGACAGATGTAATGTCATTAGGCTTTACGCCTAATTCGTCGAGCTTATCCCGGTAAAATTTTACGTTTTCATAGCAGCGGCATACCGTGTCGTGCAGCCGCTGCGCTTGTAGCAGGCGCATTTTTTGGGCGCTCGCGCATTCAATTTGAGGTGAGAAATATTGCAATTATACCAACCCCTTAAAGTACAAATCCTGATTCAAACGCTTTTATGTTCATCTCGCGGAATTTTTCCGGCACGGTTTCGCCGATTGCTTTTATCCAGTCATTCTTTTTAAACTCAAGATGCTTTGCCAAAATACCGATGAGGACCACGTTTACGGATTTCGCGCTGCCCGCCTCTTTGGCAAGCTTCAGCGCGTCGACGGCAATCACGTCGATTGGCTTATCGCGAAGCTTTTCGATAATCCCCTCCGGATATTTCGCGGCCCCTATGATAACGGGCATAGGATTAATTTTTTGATCGTTTAGGATGATAAGCCCGCCTTTTTTAAGATACGGCAGATACCTTGCGGCCTCCAGCATCTCAAACGCGAGGATGACGTCGGCTTCGGCCACTTCCACCACAGGCGACGCGACGGATTCCCCGTAACGCACATAAGACACAACGCTTCCGCCGCGCTGGCTCATCCCGTGTACCTCCGAAAGCTTCACGTCATACCCGCCGCTTTGGCAAACCGACCCGATTAGCTTGCTGGCAAGCAGTGTACCCTGTCCGCCAACGCCGCAAATGATAATGTTTTTCGTCTCTTTCATCGCGTTTTAAGCCCTCCCCTTAATCGCTTGGAACCGGCACAGCCCCGTGCATTGACCGCAGCCAACGCATTGGTTTTCATCGATTACGGCTTTGCCGTCCGCCGAAATGATTGCGGGGCATCCGATCTGGAAGCAGACCTTGCAGAACGTACATGCCTCGGCGTCAACCATGAGCGAATCGCCCAATACGGTGTCCTTTAGCAAAACGCACGGGCGGCGCGCGATAACAACGGACGTCTCGCCGGACTCAACTTCCTCTTTAAGCGCCGCAAGCGTCGCGGAAAGATTGTTGGGGTCTACTACGCGCACCCTCGGCACTCCAATCGATTTGCACAAAGCCACAAGGTCAAGAACAGGCGCCGCTTCTTTCTTTAAGGTTTTGCCTGTTGTGGGGTTATCCTGATGCCCTGTCATGCCGGTGGTCGCGTTGTCGGCGATGACCGTCACGAATCCCGCGCCGTTATAAACCGCGTTTATAAGCCCTGTAATACCGGAATGCGCAAACGTGGAGTCGCCGATGACGCCGATTACCTTTTTGCCGTTTTCGCCCTCGGCTTTATGGAATCCATGCGCCGCCGAAACCGAGGCCCCCATGCAAATGCAGGTATCCATAGCGGAAAGCGGCGGGCCCGCACTGAGCGTGTAGCATCCGATATCGCCGGAGATTACGCATCCTGTCTTTTTGAGCGCCCAGAAAAGCCCGCGATGGGAGCATCCGGCGCACATAACCGGCGGCCTAGCGGGAATCTCCTCCTGCAGGCTCATAATCTCCGGTTTTTTGTTTAATATCTTATCCGCGATCACATCCTGACGGATTTCCCCGCAGAACGAGAACAATTCCTTACCGATTACTTCAACGCCGTTTTTGCGGCAATGTGTTTCAATGACGTCGTCAAGCTCCTCAATAACGTAAAGCACATCGGCCTTTGACGCGAAATCCTTGATCAGCCGCACCGGCAACGGGTTTACCATGCCGAGCTTTAGGTAGCTTGCGTTTTCCCCGAGCGCCTCTTTCGCGTACTGGTACGCGACGCCCGATGTGATGACCCCGATTTTCGCATTGTTCATCTCAACGCGGTTGATGCCGCATGTTTCCGCCCATTCTGTAAGCTCCCGCATACGCTGCTCCACAAACTCGTGGCGCGGGCGCGCCGTGTTCGGCATCGCGACGAACTTCGGCATATTTTTTTTATATTCATTTTTAAATTCAATGCGTTCCGATATGTCGCAAAGCCCGCGCGAATGGGAAATACGGGTGCTAAGCCGGATAAACACGGGCGTATCAAATTTCTCGGACAGCTCAAACCCGAGCTTTGTAAAGCTTAAACACTCGCTTGAATCTGACGGCTCAAGCATGGGCGTCTTCGAGGTTTTCGCGTGGCCGCGGCTGTCCTGCTCGTTTTGCGACGAATGGATTCCCGGGTCGTCCGCGACGCAAACGACAAGCCCGCCGTTCACCCCCGTGTAAGCCGCCGTGTACAGCGGGTCGGACGCCACATTCAAGCCGACATGCTTCATGGCGGTGGCGGCACGCGCACCCGCAATCGACGCCCCAATCGCAACCTCCGCCGAGACCTTTTCGTTGGGCGACCACTCGGTGTAAATCTCGTCGTACAGCGCCGAATACTGTGTTATTTCCGTACTTGGCGTACCCGGATAGCTTGAAACCACCGTGACGCCCGCCTCGTAGAACCCCCGCGCAACGGCCTCATTGCCGAGCAAAAGCTTTTGCATAACGTACTCCTTATTTATCCATTTTTTATTTTAAACCAATCTATTTCCCGCGCAAATCAAGTATCCTGCGGGCCTTGCCCTCGAACCGCTCCAGCGATTTCGGCTCGACAAGCGTGACTTTCACGTCAAGCTGCAAAACGGAGCGAAGCTGTTCTTTTACATAATTCCGAAGCTGTTCAAGCTTGCGGTATTCGACAAGGTACGCGCCGTCAACGAGCTCCACCTTGACCTCAAGGCTGTCCATCAAGCCCTCGCGCCTTATGATAAGCTGGTAGTGGGCGCCGATTTCCGGGATGTTCATGAGCACGCTTTCGATCTGCGACGGGAACACGTTCACGCCCTTGATTATGAGCATATCGTCGCTGCGTCCCTTGACCTTATCCATGCGGACGTGAGTCCTGCCGCACTTGCAAACGTCGTAATCAAGCCGCGTGATGTCCTTTGTGCGGTACCGTATCATCGGCATGCCCTCTTTTGTAAGGGTCGTCACGACAAGCTCGCCGTCTTCGCCTGCTTCTTTCGTCTCAAAGGTATCGCTGTCGATGATTTCCGGCAGGAAGTGGTCTTCTGAAAAATGCAAACCGCACCTGAACGCGCACTCGCCGGAAACCCCGGGGCCTCCGAGTTCCGAAAGGCCGTAGTTATCGGTTGAGAGGATGCCTATATTTTCCTCGATTTTCGCGCGCATTTCCGGCGTGCAACCCTCACCTCCGAACAGCCCGACTCGAAGCTTCAGCTTATCGCGTATCCCCTGCTCGCGTGCGATCTCGCTTAAATATGTAGCGTAGCTTGGCGTCGAAATCAGAACCGTGACGCCGAAATCCTCCATCAGCATGAGCTGTCGCTGCGTGTTTCCGGCGCTTATGGGGACAATCGCCGCGCCCAGCTTTTCAAGTCCGTAATGCAGCCCCAGCGCCCCTGTAAAAAGCCCGTATCCAAACGAAATCTGGGCAATATCAGCGTCCGTTACGCCGACTGCTGCGCAAAACCGCGCCACCTGATCTGCCCACGCCGAAAGGTCGTTTCTGGTATATCCCACGACAATGGGCTTTCCCGTCGTCCCGGAGGACGCGTGCGTCCTTACGATTTCCCGCATCGGCCTTGCGAACAGCGAAAACGGGTAGTTATCGCGCAAATCCTCCTTTGTTGTAAGGGGAAGGTACTTAACATCTGAAAGGCACTTGATTTTATCGGCGCTGATTTTTAACGCGCCGAATTTTTTATGATAAAACGGAACATGCTTGTCGGCGTAATCAACGATGTGGCGAAGCCGCTCAAGCTGGAGCCTTTCAAGCTCTTTGCGGGGCATGGTTTCTATATCTTTTTGCCAAAACACAGGCATAACCTTCCTTACACATATTTTAATGATATATATAAAAACACGAAATTATCATTTATTTTACATGAAAATCTAAGCACCGTCAAGCGGGACTGTTTACATTCGACAAAAAATCTTGTATAATAGTTGAAAATCAAAAGGGGTGTGATTTGTATGCGTCAAGAATTAACATCGGGGAAAAAGGTATTGCTCGGGTTTCAGCATTTGTTTGCGATGTTCGGCGCGACGGTGCTGGTTCCCGCATTAACCGGGTTTAACCCGTCGATCGCTTTAATATGCGCAGGGTTGGGTACGCTTATGTTTCATTTGGTTTCGAAGCATAAGGTGCCTGTTTTTTTGGGCTCCAGCTTTGCGTTTATCGCGGCCGTAGCGATTGTCGTCGCGGAAAAGGGGGTTCCTTACGCGCAGGGCGGCATCATCGCGGCGGGAATTATCTATCTTTTGCTTGCCGCCGCCGTTTACTTTGTGGGGGTTGAGCGTGTGCGCTCATTTTTCCCGCCTGTCGTTACAGGGCCGGTTATTGTCGTAATCGGTGTAACCTTAGCGCCTGTCGGCATTTCCATGTCGTCGCAAAACTGGTGGATTGCGCTGATCGTGCTTATGACGGTTATTATCGTATCCATCTTTGCAAAGAATTTTTTCAAGCTTGTACCGATTTTGATCGGCCTTGTTGCCGGGTATATCGCGTCGCTTATCTTTGATGCTTTGGCGCATACGGGCGAGCCGCTCGTGAATTTATCGCTTATCAGCGACGCTAGCTGGTTTATATCGCCGAGCGCCTTTACGATGCCGGCATTTGACCTGCATGCAATTCTTATGATTGCGCCTATTGCGTTCGTCACGTTTATGGAACATATCGGCGATATAACCACAAACGGCTCTGTTGTGGGCAAAGACTTCTTCAAGGACCCGGGGCTTCACCGCACGCTCATCGGCGACGGCCTTGCGACGTCCCTCGCCGGCTTGATAGGCGGCCCCGCAAATACGACATACTCCGAGAACACGGGCGTTTTGGCCGTTACAAAGGTCTATGACACCGGCGTGATCAAGCTCGCGGCATGCTTTGCCATCGCAATGGGGCTCATGGGGAAAATGGGCGCGATCCTCTTAGGGATTCCCGACGCCGTAAAAGGCGGGATGAGTATTATCCTTTTCGGCATGATAGCGGCGGTCGGAATACGCACACTTGCGGACGCAAAGCTTGATTTCACGCGCAGCCGGAACCTTATTATCATCGCGCTGATACTTGTTTTCGGGCTCGGGCTTGCAAGCGGCATAACCATCGGGAACTTCACTATATCCGGCCTGTTTGTTGCCGTTTTGGTGGGTGTTTTTGCAAATAAGATTTTACCCCAAAACGTATAAAACGCAAAGTTCGGCGAACCCTCATTATATCTAATGATATAATGAGGTGTGGCGATGAATAAATTTCTGTATATCACGCTGTTTGTCATGATAATCGCGTATCTTGTATCCTGCGGGGCGGCGGTGTTTGCGGCATTCCCGACATAAAGACAGCGGGCGCGAAGCGCCCGCTTACAACTTGCTCTGCAAGTTGATTTTATGTTATACTTAGTAAAACAATCTAAGAACCCATCTTCAATAACGAGAAGTGCCGACGCAACAATGCGATTATTTCGCAGTGTTAGGCAAATTTTTGAAGTAATGCTTTGTGCATTGCAAGAAAATTTAACGACGTAATGCGGAAAAATCGTTGTTGAGGTGGTGCGTCGAGTATTGAAGACGGGTTCTAAACAAAAGGAAGTGCAAAATATGCAAAGAACTATTGTTACTACAGACAAAGCGCCCGGAGCAATCGGGCCTTATTCCCAGGCCGTCGGCTGCGGCAATATGATTTTCACAAGCGGCCAGCTTCCGATTGACATGGCGACAGGCAAGCTTGAAACGGCGGACGTCAAAAAAGCCGCCAAACATTCGCTTGACAACCTAAAAGCTATCCTCGAAGCGGCCGGAAGCTCAATGGAAAATATTGTAAAAACCACCGTTTTCCTCACTGATATGAACGATTTTGCGGCAGTCAACGAGGTGTACGCGACATATTTTGACGCGCCCCCTCCCGCAAGAAGCTGTGTCGCCATGGTTGCGCTCCCTAATGGCGCGAAAGTCGAAATCGAAGCTATCGCAATGGGTGGCTGACTATGGGAAAGATTAAAATGACAACTCCCTTGGTAGAGCTTGACGGCGACGAAATGACCAGGATTATCTGGGCGATGATAAAGGAGAAACTGTTATCTCCGTATATAGAGTTAAATACAGAGTATTATGACTTAGGACTGATGCAACGCGACGAGACCGACGACGAGATTACAATCCAATCCGCGAACGCAATCAGGAAGTATGGCGTCGGTGTAAAGTGCGCTACCATTACGGCAAACAAGCAGCGCATGGAAGAGTACAAGCTTAAAAAAATGTGGAAAAGCCCGAACGCGACAATCAGAGGGATACTTGACGGGACGGTATTGCGCACGCCGATTGTCATAAGCTGCATCAAGCCCGCGGTGCGGACATGGGAAAAGCCGATTACGATCGCGCGTCACGCATTCGGCGACGTGTATGGCGCAACCGAAATCCGCGTTCCGGGGGCGGGTACGGCGTCTATGTCGTTTAAGCCTGAAGCAGGTTCCCCCGAGAATCGTGTCATACACGAATTTAAAGGCGCGGGCGTGCTTCAGGGCCAGTTCAACACGGACGAATCCATCCGCTCTTTCGCGCATGTATGCTTTAAATACGCCCTTGAAACAAAACAGGACTTGTGGTTTTCCACCAAGGATACCATTTCAAAGCAGTATGACCAGACATTCAAGCTGATTTACCATGAGATATATGAAACCACTTACAAATCAGACTTTGAGAAAGCAGGCATCGAATATTTCTATACGTTGATCGACGACGCCGTCGCGCGCGTAATCCGGTCAAGCGGCGGGTTCTTGTGGGCGTGTAAGAATTACGACGGCGACGTGATGAGCGACATGGTCTCCACGGCGTTCGGATCGCTTGCAATGATGACGTCGGTGCTGTTAAGCCCGGACGGCTGCTATGAATACGAAGCCGCCCACGGCACGGTAACACAGCATTACTACCGGCACCTTAAAGGCGAGGAAACCTCCACAAACCCGATGGCGACCATCTTCGCGTGGAGCGGCGCGCTTCATAAGCGCGGCGAGCTTGACGGGAACGACGTGCTGTGTAAATTTGCGAAGTCACTGGAAACGGCCTGTCTTACAACCCTTGAAGGCGGCGTCATGACAAAGGACTTAGCGGCCCTCTGCGAAGGGATTACACCGAAAATCGTAACCACCGCCGGGATTATCGACGCAATCAAGCTGACGCTTGATGAGATAATAGACCTGTCCGAGAACTAGGGCGTGTTCCCACTATCCGAAATGTTCAGGTTTTGAGCAGATTTTGTGCCAGTCTAGGCAAAAATTTGCAGGAATACTGGGCGTATTTCAAGAATTTTTAACGACGAATGGCGCAAAATCTGCCAAAAAATGGGCGTTGAGCGGTAGTGGGAACACGCCCTAAAACACACATCTATGATTATATAGTTGAGAGATGAACTTTACTCTAAGTAAACCACGTTTGCCCTGTCGTCTAAGGAGTGGCTCTTGATTCCATGGGCTAAATGCATATGATGGTAATTTGTTGAGGAGGGTTGAGGGGGAATGAAAAAGACTACATGTGACATAGACTATGGGAATCAGCATATTCCTTTATCTGTGCGAAAATATGAACAAAAATATGTACAAGAATGCGGCGGATGGGACATAGGATTACCACACATCAGCTACGCCAATGTTGAGGTAGAGGTGGCAAGGTTTTACTACTCTTTTATAAATTTGGTTGGTGCGAAATATATTCTTGAAACAGGTACAAACACGGGTTATTCAACGGCTATGATTGCAGCGGCGCTTTCAATTAAGGATCCAGATGGGGTTCTCTATACAATTGACATTAACAATATCCCTAAAATATTTGAAAATGAAGATTTTACAAATGTGAGGTTTCTTATCGGTAATTCTATAACAGTATCTATCCCTGATAATGTGCAGTTTGATATTTTAATAATAGATTCCGATCACAGTTATTCAACCGTTATGAGAGAACTTATAAGATTTGAACCGTTGTTAAAGACAGGCGGGTATATATTAATGCATGATACTCATTATTTTGATGGCGTTGGATTGGCGGTAAGTCAATTGTGTGACAATCCAAGATTTGAAAAAATAACGCTGGAAGCTCCCAGGTATCATCCTAACGGCCGTTGTACAGGCGTGTCGATTATACGAAAAAACAACGAAGGAATCCCTCTTTTGTTTTTTGACGACGAGTACGCGGCTGTCAATGTATACGAGGATGAAACGGCAACAGGCATACAGGAATCATATATAAACAAGAGAAGACAAAGGAGATTATAGTGCGAACAATTTAGCGGGTTTCCGTATTAGGGTCTGTTCACATGAGACCACATACTTCACTTCTCGGGCAGGTCTAATAATAAAAGGGCAGCAAGCTGCCCTTTTATCATCAACTCGTATAATCCTCTATCAGCCTTACAAGCTCCTCATAATCCTTCACATGTATCCCCTGCTGCATTTGCGTGCGGTCAAAATCCGGCAGGTATTTCACAAGAACGTCCAAGACCAGTTCAGGCTCCTCGCTTTCCGCCGGGAACACCGCGATACGACCGTCATATTCCCTTAACATGTATTGATACGGCTTATCATCGCCGGATTCCCGCTGCGTCCCCCTTGTCTGCCGCGGAACCTCGCGTTCCACGCCGCTTATATTCTCGGCAGCGGGCGACACTGTTTCAGGTATCGCGGGCAGGCCGGTTAAAACAAACGCGGCCGCCGATACGATCGCAAGAGCCGCACCCGTATAAAAAAGCCGTCTGTCAAACAAAGGCACCCACTCCAAAATTACTTTTACGTTTATGTTTGACAAAAATATCCTGCAATATACGATAATATATGAATTCTGTCTTAATTTTGCCCAAAATATTTTAAAGTTTATTCGTTAAATTTAAAAAATTTATGTTATAATATTAGATGCTTTAAGATTACAGATCATTTTTCTTTATATAACCTTCATGGAAAGGGGAAGCCAAGATGAACGAAACGGCTCCGAAACGTCCAAGCGGCGGAAGACTTGCGGGCGGCATGCTGTTATGGATGTTCGGGTTTATCGGGCGGTTTATCGCGACGTTCGTCATGATCGGCATCATCACCGGATGCATTGTCGCGTCGGTATTAACGGTATACATCCTGCATTATATCGAAGCCGACGAGGAAATCAATCTGGATGATTATACGCTCGGATACACATCCATCGTGTATTATTACGACTCCGACGGGAATCCCCAGGAGCTCCAGCGCATGTACAATCCCGACAGCAACCGTATTTGGGTAGATTACAACCAGATTACGAAACACACAAAAGACGCGGTCGTGGCGATTGAAGACAAGCGGTTCTGGAGCCATGAGGGCGTTGACTGGCGGCGGACGTTCGGCGCGTTCGTAGATATGTTCATGCCGCTTGAGCACACCATCGCGGGCGGCGGATCGACCATTACGCAGCAGCTTATAAAAAACATAACAAACGACAAGGATGTGCGTATCGACCGGAAGGTACGCGAGATTTTCCGCGCTATGAACCTTTCAAAACGTTACACCCACGAGCAAATCCTTGAAGCTTACTTAAACGTCGTGCCCTTCGGCAACGGCACAAACGGCATAGAAGCCGCGGCAAACAGCTATTTCGGGAAAAGCGCGATCGAGCTCTCCCTTGCAGAAAGCACCGCGATCGTCGGAATTACTCAGTACCCGACGCGCTACAACCCGTTTATAAACCCCGATCAGAACAGGAGGCGCCAGCTTCATGTCCTCGACGAAATGCTCGCTCAGGAGCTGATTACACAGCGTGAATACGATCAGGCGCGAAGCGAAAGGCTTGACTTTAAAACTGTTGAAAACGCCCAGAGAAGCGACGAGGTCTGGAGCTTTTTCACAGACTTTGTCGTAAACGAGGTAATAGCGGATTTGCGCGAGAAATACAACGATCCGACAATCGGGGCCGCCACGAAGCGCTTTTATGAGGGCGGCTACCGCGTCTACACGACGGTAGACATGGAGATTCAAGACTGGCTTGACGAAATTTTCCAAAACACCGATTTGTTCCCGCCCGTTTTAAATGCGGAATATCCGCAATCCACAACCGTAATTACCGACATAAACGGGCGCATTGTCGCAATGCAGGGCGGGATTGGCGCAAAAGAAAATTCTCGCGTATTCAACCGCGCCACCGACTCGAAGCGCCAGCCCGGCTCATCCATAAAACCGATTGCAACGTATACCCTCGCGATCGAGGACAACCGCGTCACATGGTCAACCATGATTGAGGATTCCCCCATCAACATCGCGGACCCCGGTGCGCCGCCGCGTATGTGGCCCGTAAACTTTTACGGGCGGTATGACGGCAATATCACGATTGACAGGGCGCTTTATTTTTCCGTCAACACCGTTGCGGTAAAAGTCATGAACGTCGTCACGCCGGAAAGGGCGTTCGATTTCCTGAAAAACGACCTCGGTATGCACAGCCTGATCGAAAAAGAAGTGATCTCAAGCGGTCCAAACGCGGGAACGCACAGCGACGTCAGCATTGCCCCAATGGCGCTGGGCGCACTCACCTACGGCATAACCCCGCTTGAAATAGCGGGAGCCTACCAGATTTTCGCAAACGGCGGCAACTTTACGAAGCCATATGCATACGACCGCGTGGAGGATTCAAGCGGCAGGATCATACTCGAGCCGGAAAAAACTCCGCGCCGTGTGATCTCCGAGGATACCTCCGTCGTGATGAACAAGCTGCTTCAGCGCGTAACGTCGGTCGGCACGGGTACCGATGCGGCTAGGAACATGTCCGGCATCATGCCGACAGCCGGCAAAACCGGAACGACCGACAATGACGTCGACCAGTGGTTTGTAGGCGTAACGCCGTACTATGTGTGCCAGGTCTGGCTCGGATACGACATCCCGATCGAAATGAAGATTAACATCAACACGGGCACGCGCCAGCCTGTAATAAACACAATCCGTTACGGCCCATACCCTCCGCCTATATTGTGGAACACCATCATGAGGCCCATCAGCGAAAAACAGGAGTACAAGGAATTTTTAGATTCCGACAATGTGGTATCCATGACATACTGCGGCGTTTCCGGCAACCTTGCGACAGGCTCGTGCCCAAGCGCAGGCACGGGCTGGTACAAAAAAGACCGCATACCGCCCTCGTGCTCCGGCAGCCACGGCCCGCCCCCCGGCGCAGATGACGGCGACGGCGAGAATGGAGGCGGCGGCAACGACGGACCACCGTCCGCTACACCGCGGCCCGCAACCTCGGAGGAATAGTCAGGCTGAGCCTTAACTCGCGACGCGCTCCAAGCTTTTTAGCGTTCACCCTTGCAGAAATTCCCGCGAATGGGTTTTTCAAAGACTAACAGCGCCCGGCCTGATGCCGGGCGCTGCTTTCATATCAGCTTATCAACGAAAAGTATACCCGCAGCTCGCGAGCAAATCAATGCCTTTCCAATAGTCATATGATTTTATGAAGACATAATCCGTGTTATATGTAGATACTACAAATATGCTGATATCTGCATCCGATAAAATTTCTGCAATCTTAGCGATCACGCCGACGGCTCCAAACTCTAGCATACCCGCTATTTTAAATGCATTCCATCCGGCTTCTATAGCGATTGCATTTTCCGGCACAAAACCCGACTCGCACACCAGCGAAATTTCCTCATCAGTTTTTGACAGGAACACAAATTCCTTGCTAAAATCCACGCTGTTTATATTTTGGATTTTGCATACGGTAAAATCCATATCCAGCTTTTTAAGCTCCATCGCGCACCGTCCCGTCGTATTATTCAAGGAAATCCTTGAGCTTTTTCGAGCGGCTCGGATGCCGCAGCTTGCGAAGCGCCTTTGCCTCGATCTGGCGGATGCGTTCGCGTGTGACCGAAAACTCCTTGCCGACTTCTTCGAGCGTGCGGCTGCGGCCGTCCTCCAACCCGAAGCGCAGGCGGAGCACCTTCTCCTCGCGGTCTGTAAGCGTTGCCAAAACGTCGCCGAGCTGTTCGCGCAAAAGCGTGTGCGACGCGGCCTCCGCCGGAGCGGGGGCGTCGTCGTCCGGAATAAAATCGCCAAGATGGCTGTCTTCCTCTTCGCCAATCGGCGTCTCAAGTGAAACCGGTTCCTGCGAAATGCGCATGATCTCGCGCACTTTTTCAACCGGCATATCGATTTCAATACTGATTTCCTCGGCGGTCGGCTCATGCCCGTTCTTGTGGAGAAGCTGGCTTGAAATCTTTTTCACCTTGTTTATCGTCTCAACCATGTGCACCGGTATGCGGATCGTCCTTGCCTGATCGGCAATCGCCCGCGTGATGGCCTGCCGAATCCACCATGTAGCGTAGGTTGAAAATTTAAAGCCTTTTGTGTGGTCGAATTTTTCAACAGCCTTAATCAAGCCGAGGTTCCCCTCCTGGATTAAATCCAGGAACTGCATACCTCTGCCGACATACCGCTTCGCTATGCTCACGACAAGCCGCAGATTTGCCTCCGACAGCCGTTTGCGCGCGTAAACGTCTCCCTCGTCCATACGGGTTGCAAGCTCAATCTCCTCCTCCGGGGAGAGAAGCGGGACCCGCCCGATTTCTTTTAGGTACACCTTTACGGGATCGTCGATGCTGATACCCTCGGCGGACAGCGCGACCTCCAAATCCTCGTTCGAGGACATAGGCGTTACAAGGTCGGCGTTTGTGCCCGCAAGATTTTCGATTACGTCGATGTGCAAAGCCTCAAGGGTATCATAGAGCTTGTCAATCTGCTCCATGTCAAATTCGAGCTCTTCTAAAACATCGTTGATTTCCTTTGTCGTAAGCTTGCCCTTTAGCTTGCCGTGTTCGACAAGCTCGTTAATGAGCCGTTGTTTCTTTTCTTGTATAGACAAATTTTTACTCCTCCTAAAACAGACGTCCGCTATGTATTTATTTTTGCTGTTTTTTGTTATCCAAAAGGTATTTCGCAAGCTCCTCGGTTGTCATATTTTTTAATTCCTCCTGGGATTTTTTATCCCTTTGCCGCTTCACCGCCTGTGCGAATTCCTCCGCCTGCTTAGGCTCAAAGTGTAAATCGCGGTTTTTCGCGAGCAAGCCCGTGAGCTTCGCAACCTGCCCGTTTGTGAGCGCCTGCGATAAATAGATTATCTCAAAAGGCTGTCCAAACCTCATTTTTTCCGATATCGCCGTATATATCCCACGGTTGTCTTCATCGACAAAGTCATCGGGCGAAATTATTTTTCCGACCCTGTCGAATGTATCAGGATTTTTCATCAGCATAACGAGCAGCCGGTCCTCGGCAACAAGCCCCTCAAGCTGTTTGTCCCGCGGTTTTACACGGCTTCCAGCATTATCCTGTGCATAGACATGCAAATTATGTGCTCCTTTTTTGCGCAAACCGGCATTTTTCTTTTTTCTAAGCGCTTCTACCGTCGAAATGATGCTTTTTTTGTCAATATCGAGCTCCCGCGCTGTTCCTGTGATGTAAACCCCGCGCTCGATTTCGTTTTCGACGCCTGCAATAAGCTTGCAGAAATCGTTTAAAAACGCGACCGCGCCCTCGGATACCGTGATATCATGGATTTTCTTAAGCTTCGTGATTTCAAAGTCCATCGCGCTTTTCCCGGATTGCAGCAGCATCTCAAAGCGCTCGCGCCCGAATTTTTGTATAAACTCGTCGGGGTCCTTTGCGTCTTTCATCTCAAGCACGCCAACCGCGACGTCAAGCTTCGAGAACAGGTTGATTGCCCGTTTTGTCGCCGCCTGTCCCGCGCCGTCGCTGTCATACGCGATCACGACGCGCTTTGCGTACTGGCTTACAAGTCGCGACTGCTCCTCCGTCAGGGAGGTGCCGAGCGTTGCGACGGCGTTTGTAAACCCCGCCTGATGCATCGAAATCACGTCCATATACCCTTCCCCAAGGATTAAAAGGCCAGTCTTCGTGGATTTCGCAAAACTCAGCGCGAACAGGTTCCTGCTTTTTTTAAACACGGGTGTATCCGGCGAGTTTAAATACTTCGGCCCTTTTTCGCCCATGCTTCTCCCGCCGAAGCCAATCACGTTGCCGCGCAGATCGATTATGGGGAACATAACGCGCCCACGAAACTGATCGTAATAACCGCCGCCTTTGCCTTTCCTGACGACGCACGCCGCCTCCATCTCAAAGGGGCTGTAGCCTTTTTCGCGAAGGTGCAAGAACAGCGAATCCCACGAATCAGGAGAGAACCCAAGCCCAAACGTGCGAATCGTCTTCATTTTAAGCCCGCGCCCCATAAGGTACGAAAACGCGTCTTTTCCGGCGCCGGAGTTTAAGCATGCATGGTAAAACCGCGCGGTTTCGCGGTTCAGCTCCAGAATACGCATTTTAAGGCGCGCCGCCTTATCGTTCTTTGCGTCCTCGGGCATTTTAAGCCCCGCCTTGCCCGCTAAAAATTTTAGCGCCTCTATGTAATCTAAGTTTTCAATGTTGCGTATAAATGTAATGACATCGCCGCCGTTGCCGCAGCCGAAGCAGTAGTAGCTCTGGCTGTCGGGATATACCGTGAACGACGCCGTTTTCTCGGAATGAAACGGGCACAGCCCGGAAAGATGGCGGCCCTTACGCTTCAAGCTCACATAGGACGAGATGATTTGCTCAATATCCGCCGCGTATTTTAATTCTTCGATAAAGCTGTCGGGAATCAAGCAAACCCTCCGTTCAATATATATTCCACGCTTGCGGCAGGAATATTTTTTCGTAAAGCGAAACGCAGTACCGGTCGCTCATGCCGGATATATAGTCGCAGGCGGCCCTGTGGACGTCGGTCTTCTCAAGTATCTCGCAGTATTCCGCGGGCAGCTTGTCCGGGTTTTTGGTGAAGTAATTATAAAGCTGCTCCACGACGCCCTTAGCCCTGCCCTCCTCGCGTTTTGCGACGGGGTTCGTGTACACCTCTGCGAACATGAAGGCTTTAAGCTTATCAAAAAGATTCTGGTGATGCCTGTCCATTTTTACGTTATCTTGAGAGTTTTCAACAAGCGACGTTATAAACGCCGAAATCCGCTCGGATTTTGTACGTCCTAACTCATGCCGTATCTCAAACGGCAGGTCGTCGTCGCATAACACGCCGGCCCTTATCGCGTCCTCGATGTCATGGTTCATATACGCAATCTTATCGGCGTAGCGCACGGCGCGGCCCTCAAAGGTCGCGGCCTCTTCCCCGCTTGAATGGCATAGGATTCCGTTTTTGACCTCCCATGTGAGGTTAAGGCCACGCCCGTTGTTTTCGAGGGTTTCCACAACGCGCACACTCTGTACGCTGTGGCGGTACCCGTGCGGACAGATTTTGTCGAGCACTTCCTCGCCCGCGTGCCCGAACGGCGTGTGCCCAAGGTCATGCCCGAGCGCAATGGCTTCGGTCAAATCCTCGTTGAGCATAAGCGCGCGCGCGATTGTCCTTGCAATCTGGCACACCTCAAGGGTATGCGTAAGCCTTGTGCGGTAATGGTCGCCCTCCGGCGATAAAAACACCTGCGTTTTGTTCATGAGCCTTCTAAAGCTTTTCGAGTGCGTAATCCTGTCGCGGTCGCGCTGGTACTCCGTGCGGATATCACACGGCGGAACAAAACGCTCCCGGCCTTTTGTTTCGGCCGAAAGCGCGGCGTTAGGGCTTAAATATTGCTTTTCCATCTGCTGTGTTCTTTCGCGGATTCGCATCGGCACACTCCCCGGGTATATGTTCTAATATATTATACTCCTTAAAAAACAAAATTCCTGCTTTAAAAACTATAAATTTCCTGTCAAAAATCTGCGGCGCGCTTTTCGCGCGCCGGGCATTGCTATTTTGCGATATCGCTAATACAGCTTTTACAGATATTTTTGCCCTTAAACTCTGAATTACCTTCATCGCTGCCGCAAAAAATGCAGCTTGGCTCATGCTTCATAAGTATGATTTGATTTTCTTTTACGAAAATCTCCATAGGAGCGCGTTCGTCGATATTCAAAGTAAGCCTAAGCTCCTTGGGAATCACAATCCGTCCTAACTCGTCAATTTTCCTTACAATCCCCGTAGATTTCACCTTTTTATATTCCCCTTTCAATTCAGAAACTGTCAAATAATGGTTATTTTAGACATTATAGCTCATATTTCGTAAGATGTCAATCGAATATGTCTTAAAAGTTGAATAACTTATAAAAAGGGTATATACTATAATTTGGAACGTAACTTTTACATGGGAGGGCTTTTGTTGCAATCGGCCGCTTTACAATTTTTTAACGGCATGCGCGGCAAAAAGATCGCGCTGATGGGCATTGGCGTCACAAACACGGACCTCATAAAGCTGCTTCATGAAAAGGGCGCCATAGTCACGGCCTGTGACCGCCGCGGGCGCGAGGAGCTGCTTCCGGCCATACTGGAGCTTGAAACCCTCGGTATTTCGTTAAAGCTTGGCGAAGCTTATTTTGACGACCTTGACGCCGATATTATTTTCAGAACCCCCGGTATGAATTTTAATTTGCCGAAGCTTTTAGCGTTTAAATCGAAAGGCGGCGTCGTGACAAGCGAGATGGAGGTCTTTTTCGACGTTTGCCCATGCCCGGTTATCGCGGTGACAGGCAGCGACGGCAAGACCACTACCACGACGCTGATTGCGAAAATCCTAGAGGAAGAGGGCAAAACCGTACATCTCGGAGGCAACATCGGAAAGGCGCTTCTGCCCCGCGTTTTCGAAATGAGAGAGACCGACGTCGCTGTGGTGGAGCTTTCGAGCTTCCAGCTTATTTCAATGCGCAGCTCCCCGAAAACTGCGGTCGTCACGAATATTACGCCAAACCATCTTGACGTCCACCGCGACATGCTTGAATACATTCACGCGAAAAAAAATATTTTCATACACCAAAATGCGTTTTCACGCACTGTTTTAGGTTTTGACAACGACATTACGGTAAGCTTCGCCCCCGAGGTACGCGGCGAATGCATGATGTTTTCGCTAGAGCGTGAGATGGAACACGGCGCATGGCTCGACCCCTCCGGCTCCATCTTATTCGGCAACCGCGGCGAATCCACATTTATTATGAACGCGTCGGACATCCGGCTGCCCGGCAGGCATAATATTTCAAACTACTTAGCCGCAATCTGCGCGGTATGGGGGCAGGCCGACGCGAAAACCATCCGCAAGGTGGCTAAGGAATTCTCGGGCGTCCCCCACAGGATTGAATTTATCCGCGAGCTTGACGGCGTAAAATGGTACAACGACAGCATTGCGACAACGCCAACCCGCGCCGTCGCGGGGATTCGTTCATTTGGACGAAGGATTATCCTGATTGCGGGGGGATACGATAAAAAAATCCCGTATGAGCCGCTAGCCCCGGACATCATAAGACATGTAAAGCTTCTTATCTTGACGGGAGAGACGGGACCTAAAATCGAGGCCGCGGTTCTCTCGCACCCCGATTATAACGGAATCACACCCGGGATCGTAAATGCCGGGGATCTTGAAAGCGCCGTTAAAATCGCGCGGAAAGCCGCCTGTGAAGATGACGTCGTGTCGCTTTCGCCTGCCAGCGCAAGCTTTGATAAGTACAAAAACTTTGAAGCGCGCGGCCACCATTTTAAAGAGCTTGTAAACGCGCTGGACTAAAAAATATGACTTGCAAAAGAAAAGTAGGTACCATATGAACACAAAAGAATTGCTGCTTAAATTTTCCGCGTTGACCGGAGTTTCCGGCGCGGATACCGAGGCCGTAAAATACGCGCGCGAAATGCTGTCCAGGCTTGGCAAGGTACAGGTCTCTCCGCTTGGCAGCGTGATTTGCGCTATCCGTGAGCCGCCTTTAGGCAAACCGCATATCATGCTTGACGCGCACATAGACGAAACCGGTATGGTTGTCACGTTTATCGAGGACAGTGGGTTTCTCCGCGTCGGCGCATACGGCGGCGTCGACAGGCGCGTGCTTTTGTCGTCGCCCGTCATAGCGCATACGGCAAACGGCCCGGTAAACGGCGTTGTATGCTCAATCCCGCCGCATTTGAGCAAAGAAAACGATAAAAACAAAACAATTGACGAAATCTATATCGACATCGGCGCAAGTTCCAAGAAAGAAGCGGAAAAGCTTGTAAAGCCCGGCGACTACGTCACGCTGAAGTCAAACCCGGCGGAGCTTTTAAACGGAATCGTAAGCGGTAAAGCGCTAGACGACCGGGCGGGATGCGTTGTAATCCTGAAAACGCTTGCATTGCTCGGCGAAGATTTACCGGACTGCGGGCTTACAGCCGTTTTCTCGTCGATGGAGGAAGTCGGCGGCGGGGGCGCAAAAACCGCCGCGTATGACGTAAACCCAACCCATGCCGCAGTAGTCGACATGAGCTTTGCTTACACGCCGGACTCCGAGCGAAAGGATTGCGGCGAGCTTAAAAAAGGCCCGATGATCGGGTTTTCACCGGTTTTAGACAACGGCATGTCAAATATGCTGTGCCGTCTCGCCGAAAAAAACGGCATACCGTTCCAAGCGGAGGTCATGGGCGGTAAAACCGGCACAAACGCCGATTGGATCGCAACCTCGCGGGCCGGCGTCAAGACTGCGCTGTTGTCCGTCCCGCTAAAATATATGCACACGCCGGTTGAGTCGGTCGCCATAGACGACGTTGAGAATACGGCAAAGCTTTTAGCCGCGTTCGTTAAAGAGCTTGCGCAGGAGGTCCCCTGTAATGAGTGACGCGTTAAAAATCTTAGAAAAACTATCCATGATTCCCGGGGCGTCGGGGGACGAAGTCCGCGTGCGCGATGAAATCATATTGCAGATAGGTGATTCCTGCAAGCTTACCGTTGATGCACTCGGCAACCTTATTTGCGATTACAAAGGCAAAAAACGCGCCAAGAACAAGGTTATGTTCTGCGCCCATATGGATGAAGTCGGGTTTATCGTCACCGGCGTTGAAGACAGCGGACTGCTGCGTTTTGTAAGCGTCGGCGGGATAGACGACCGCGTCGTACCCGGAAAATCCGTCATCATCGGGGAGCGCCGCGTATACGGCGTTATCGGCGCGAAAGCGACCCATCACTTAAAAGAAAAGGAAAAGACCGAGCCTGTTCCTTTGGACAAGCTTTATATCGACATCGGCGCAAAGGATAAAGACGACGCGCTCAACTTTGTAAAGCCGGGCGACTGTGCCGTGTTTTACGCTGAGTTTACCGAACTTTATAAAAACAAGATTATGGGGCGCGCGTTTGACGACCGAGCCGGATGCGCGCTGCTTATTTCGATGATACAAAAAAAGCCGGAATACGACTGCGTTTTCGTTTTCACCACACAGGAGGAGACCGGCTGCTCCGGCGCGATGGCAGCGGGCTACTTTGTAAACCCCGACGTCTCCGTTGTAGTTGAAGCGACTACAGCCAGCGACATCGCGGGTGTTGATGCGGGCATGACCGTGTGTAAGCTTGGCGAAGGCGCCGCCGTTTCGTTTATGGACAAGGGCGCCGTCTACGACGCGGAGCTTTACCGTCTTGCGCTAAAAGTCGCGGAGGAAAACAAAATCCCGTGCCAAACGAAATCCGGCGTATTCGGCGGAAATGACGCGCGCTCTCTTCAGACGGCGCGTGACGGCACGCGGATACTGGCCCTAAGCTTGCCGTGCCGGTATCTTCACACGGGCAATTGCGTCCTTGACAAATCCGACGTCAAAAACACGGAAAAACTGCTTGACAAGCTCTTGTTAGAATTGTGCGGCAATCTGTAAGGCGATTTAACTTTACGCTTTGAGGTATAAAATGAAACAGCCTTTTTTTAACTTTAGCGACAGGATTCTGGCGCTTTCATACGAGGCCGGCGGTATTTGCCGCGGGCCGTTTTCGGAGATTGAGGAAACAGCGGCCTTTAACGCTTGCAAGGTGCTTTCGGCGTTCCAGAAACACAGGGTCGGCGAATCGCACTTTACCGGTACGACCGGCTATGGCTACGGCGATCGGGGGCGCGACACGCTTGACGCTGTTTTCGCGTCGGTTTTCGGCGCCGAGGACGCGCTTGTCCGCCACCAGTTCGTCTCCGGCACCAACGCCATTACAACCGCACTGTTCGGCGTTTTGCGCCCCGGCGACAGAATGGTTTCCGTTTCAGGCACGCCATACGACACGCTTCACGCCGTACTCGGGCTTCGAGGCAAAAACTACGGCTCGCTAAAGGATTTCGGCATACAATACGAGGAGCTCCCGCTACGCAAGGACGGCAAGGTGGATCTTGAAAAAATCCCGGAAGCGGTAAAAGGCGCAAAGATCGCGTATTTACAGCGT
Source organism: Oscillospiraceae bacterium (assembly GCA_009777635.1). Classification (GTDB taxonomy): domain Bacteria; phylum Bacillota; class Clostridia; order Oscillospirales; family Ruminococcaceae; genus WRAV01. The sequence continues at coordinate 52,871 of WRLK01000004.1, forward strand.
TCCCGCGGGTATTCGCTGAGACCGTCCATCACGGTCGGCGAAATCGAAAGGATTTCTAAAATCATCAGGACCGCCGATAAAAACGTTATCTTTATGGTTGATAATTGTTACGGTGAATTTGTCGAAAAGCGAGAGCCAACAGGCGCCGGCGCCGACCTGATTATCGGTTCGCTCATAAAGAATCCGGGCGGCGGCATTGCCCGGACGGGCGGATACATAGCGGGCCGCGCGGATTTGATCGAGCTTTGCGCGCACCGCATGACAAGCCCCGGCGCGGGACGCGACGTCGGCTGTTCGCTGGATGAGACAAAAAACATGTACATGGGGCTTTTTTTAGCGCCCGAAGTCACGGCGGCGGCCCTGAAAACAGCCGTATACGCCGCCGCGGTATTTTCAAAAATGGGGTATCGCGTCCTTCCGGCGGCTCACGAATACCGCACCGACGTCATACAGGCCGTGGTGCTTAAAAGCGAGGAAAGGCTTCTCGCTTTTTGCAGGGGAATCCAGCGCGGCGCGCCGGTTGATTCGTTCGTGACGCCGCAGGCGTGGGATATGCCCGGTTACGAAGACCGCGTCGTCATGGCGGCGGGCGCGTTTCATATGGGCGCATCGATTGAGCTGTCGGCGGACGGTCCCGTGCGCGAGCCATACGCCGCATGGATGCAAGGCGGACTGACCGCCGCCACAGGCAGGCTGGGGGTACTGCTAGCCGCGCAGGAGCTTGATTCATGCACGGACTGACTTTACGCCGGTCAACGATAAAGCGCCGCATAAAAACAATCGAGGCAATTCTTTTGCCCCGATTGTTGCTTTTTGTTTCCTTTAATATATTTATATAACGCTGAAAAGTATATCCGCGTAATTCGGCAGCGGCCAATGCTTTCTTGCCACGAACGTTTCGAGCTCATCCACGATAAACCGCAGCTCCGACATAGCGCTATACACCTTATCGCGGTAAAACTTTGCGTGGACAAGGATATCGGCCTCTTCCTTAGCCTCAAGGACCGCGCTTTCAAGCACAGTCAGCCGCCTTAACAGGCATGCGGACAGCTTTGCGATATTCTTAAGTAAGTACTCCTCAAGCGAAGCGTCATACTCCCCGCACGCTTTCTTTTGCCCCAGCAGCCTCGTCAAATCATTTTGGTAGTCCACGCAGGCCGGGATGATGATCCCCTTGACCATGTCCACCATTGTGAGCGCTTCAATATGAATCGTTTTGCAGTAGCCCTCCATGAGGATATCATGCCGCGAATGTATCTCCGACTCGATGAAAACGTTATGTTTCGTAAACAGCTCGATGCTTTTTTCCGATATAAATTCCGGAAGCGCGTCAACCGTGGTTTTTAGATTTGACAGTCCGCGCCTCTCGGCCTCCGCAACCCATTCATCGGAGTAATTGTTTCCGTTAAAAACGATCCTCTTGTGCTTTTTGAACGTATTTTTTATAAGCGCCGCCAAATCCCCGCTAAAGTCGCCGGACTTCTCTAAAAGATCCGCGAATTGTCCTAAGATTTCAGCAATCGCCGTATTAAGGACGATATTGGGCCCTGCGACGGAAAACGCCGAGCCGAGCATACGGAACTCAAATTTGTTGCCTGTAAACGCGAACGGCGATGTGCGGTTGCGGTCGGTCGTGTCTTTCGTGAAATGCGGCAGCACCGTTACGCCGATTTCCATTATTTCTCTTTCCTTGCCCTGATAATCGGCGCTGCTTTCAAGCGACTCCAATATCTCCGCGAGCTCCTCGCCTATAAAGATTGATACTATGGCGGGCGGCGCTTCGTTTGCACCGAGCCTGTGGTCGTTTCCGGCGCTTGCCGCCGATACCCTGAGCAAGTCCTGATACTCGTCCACCGCTTTTATGACCGCGACTAGAAACAATAAGAACTGCGCGTCCTCATGCGGGGTCTGGCCCGGCTCCAGCAGGTTGACGCCCGTATCGGTGCTGATAGACCAGTTGTTGTGCTTTCCGCTGCCGTTGACGCCGGCGAAAGGCTTCTCGTGAAGCAGACAGGTAAGCCCGTGACGGTCCGCGATCGTTTTCATCATCTCCATAGTAAGCTGGTTATGGTCGGTCGCGATATTCGTCGTCGCGTAAATCGGCGCAAGCTCGTGCTGTGCCGGGGCGACTTCATTGTGTTTTGTTTTTGCGTAAACTCCAAGCTTCCAGAGTTCTTCATCGAGCTCCTTCATGAAATCCGATACCCTCGGCTTTATGCTGCCGAAGTATTGGTCCTCGAGCTCCTGCCCCTTGGGCGGACGGGCGCCGAACAAGGTTCTTCCGGTATATACCAAGTCCGGCCTTTTCAGGAACATCTCTTTATCGACGAGAAAATATTCCTGCTCCGGGCCGACTTGCGCCACAACGCGCTGTGAGGCCGTGTCGCCGAAAAGCCTGAGGATTCGTATCGCCTGTTTGTCGATGGCCTCCATTGAGCGGAGAAGCGGGGTTTTCTTGTCAAGCGCCTCGCCGCTGTAGGAGCAAAAGGCGGTCGGGATACACAAGGTTCCGTCCTTGATAAACGCGTAGGAGGTCGTGTCCCAGACCGTGTATCCCCTTGCCTCAAAAGTCGCGCGCAAACCGCCTGACGGGAAGCTCGACGCATCGGGCTCGCCCCTCACAAGCGATTTGCCCGAAAACGCCATAATACCGCAGCCATCTCCGCATGGCTCAATAAAGCTGTCATGCTTTTCGGCCGTAGTCCCGGTCATGGGCTGGAACCAATGCGTGAAGTGGGTAGCGCCTTTTTCCACCGCCCAGTCCTTCATGGCGGCGGCGACTACATTTGCTACATCAAGCTCCAGATGCATACCCTGAAGCATAGTTTTTTTGAGCGCCCTGTAGATATCCTTGGGCAGTTTTTCCCGCATTACGGCGTCGTTAAAAACCATGCTTCCAAATAGATCGTGTATTTTTTTCATTTTTATATCCTCCTTAAAAAGTATCGCGCGCACTCCGCCGCCGGCTCCGGTGACAGAGCGCACGCCATTGTGCACCAAAATTATAGTCAAATTAACTTAAAAACTGCCCTGTCCTTGCGGTCTTCTTTCCATCGGGCCGCGTAATCTGTTAACGATAAAATGAAAAGAAACGCCTGCAACCCATAAAAAGCGCTGTGGACAAATGTCCACAGCGCCCTTGCTGTTTACACATATATATTACTACAAATTAGCCTGGTTGTCAAGTGTTTCTTTCAAAGTTTTCCTCAACATGCCCGGGTCTCCCGTTCCATTCAGCATCTTCATCGACTGCCCCATCAAAAAGCCGAAGGCTCTGTCTTTCCCCGCGCGGTAGTCCGAGACGGCGCCCGGGTTATCGTTTAGAACCTTAGCCACCGCGTTATGGATGGCCCCGCTGTCGCTGACCATTATCAGTCCCTTTTCGGCGATATACGCTTCAGGGTCGACGTCGCCGGTAAATACCGCTTCAACCGTTTCCTTGTAGGCGTTGCGGTTTATTTTCCCGCTTAAAACAAGTGAGACAAGATTGGCAAGCTTTCCCGGGTCCGGCGATAATTCTTCCGGCGGAGTATTTGTGCCGTTCATCAGCCGCATAATCTCGCCCGTAATCAAATGAGCAGATTCCAACGGCTCCCCGCTGCGCTTTAAAACGTCCTCAAACAAATCGGAGATGTTCTTATGGCCGGTAAGAACGGCCGCGTCAAACTCCGTCAGACCGTAATCCCGGATATACCTTTCCCGTTTCTGATTCGCAAGCTCCGGCAAAGTCTCACGGATACGCGCAAGCCACTCATCGTCGATTTCGATCGGCAGCAGATCGGGCTCGGGAAAATAACGGTAATCCTGCGCGTTTTCTTTTGAGCGCATGCCGTATGATTCGCCCTTGTCGTCGTCCCAGCGGCGCGTCTCCTGTACAATTTTCCCGCCTTTTTCCAAAACCTCGATCTGTCGTGAGGCTTCATATTCGATCGCGCGGCTGATGGCTTTAAATGAGTTTAAGTTTTTCATTTCGGTGCGAACGCCCATCTCCCCGCCCACAGGCCTCACCGACAGGTTGACGTCGGCGCGAAGCGAGCCCTCCTGCATTTTGCAGTCGCACACGCCGAGATAAAGCAGCGTTTCGCGCAGCTGCTCAAGGTAGCTGAGCGCCTCTGTACCGCTTTTAAAATCCGGCTGCGATACAATCTCCAAAAGCGGGACGCCGCAGCGGTTAAAATCCATATGCGTAGTGCCGCTTTGCGGGTCGTGGAGCAGCTTGCCGGCGTCTTCCTCCATGTGTATCTCGCGTATCCCGATGCGCTTTTTATGCCCGCCGCTTTCGATCTCCATAAACCCGTCGCGGCAGATTGGCGCGTATAATTGCGATACCTGATATGCTTTGGGCAAATCGGGGTAGAAGTAATTCTTGCGGTCGAATTTGCATTTTTGTGTGATCGTGCAGTTTAAGACAAGCCCCGCCCGCATGGCGTATTCCACGACGGCGCGGTTCAGCCTCGGCAAGGTACCCGGCATACCTGAGCAAACCGGGCAGACATGGGTGTTCGGCTTACCTCCGAAATCGGTGGTGCAGCCGCAGAATATTTTCGATTTTGTCGAGAGCTCCGCGTGGACCTCAAGGCCTATGACGGTTTCCCATTTCACTTAAGCCGCACCTCCCGGCCTTTTTGTGTGGTGGTCCGTACGGCGCTGGTAAACACGTGCGGCGCCTATGAGCTTTTCTTCCGCAAACGCGTCCCCGATAAGCTGAAAGCCGACGGGAAGCCCCTGCCCGTCAAACCCGCAGGGAAGAGAAACCGCCGGAAGCCCCGCGAGATTTACAGACACCGTATAAATATCGCCCATATACATTTTCATCGGGTCGTCTATATTTTCCCCTAGCTTATACGCCGTTGTCGGCGCAACGGGCGAGAGGATCATGTCAAAGCGCTCAAATAGCCCGCTGTAGGCGTCTTTGATGAGCGCGCGAATCTGCAAAGCCTTTTTGTAGTAGGCGTCGTAATATCCCGACGAAAGCACGAACGAGCCCAGCATGATTCTCCGCTTTACCTCCAGCCCGAAGCCCTCGCTTCGCGACAGACGGTAGACCTCTGAAAGCGTGTTTGCCTTATCGCTCCTGTAGCCGTACTTCAGCCCGTCGTACCGCGAAAGGTTTGACGACGCCTCGGCGCAGGCGATGATATAATACGCGGGGACCATATACTCCATCAGCGGCATGTCAAATTCCTCAACAGACGCGCCCGCCTCCTCAAACTCTTTTGCCGCCGCTAAAACGGCGCGTTTCACGTCCTCGTCAATACCGTCCGCAAAATAATTTCGCGGCAGGCCAATTTTAACGCCGTCAAGCCTTTCAAAGCGCGCGCCGCTAAAATCAAACGGGTTATTAATGACGCAGGTGCTGTCCTGATCGTCCGGCCCGGAGATGACCGACAATAAGGCGGCGCAGTCGTCTATATTATTTCCGATTGGACCGATCTGGTCGAGTGACGACGCGTATGCAATCAATCCGTACCGCGATACGGCGCCGTATGTCGGCTTGACGCCGGTAACACCGCAAAACGCGCAGGGCTGGCGTATACTTCCGCCCGTATCGGAGCCTATCGACAACGGTATCTCTCTTGCGGCAGCCGCCGCGGCGCTGCCGCCCGACGAGCCTCCGGCTACGCGCGACACATCCCACGGATTGCGCACAGGCCCGAAAGCGCCCGTCTCGCTGGAGCCGCCCATCGCAAACTCGTCCATATTAAGCTTTCCGATGACGATCATACCCGCCCGCTCAAGCTTATCGACGATTGTCGCGTTAAATACCGGATTGTACCCGTCAAGCATTTTTGACGCGCAGGTAGTAGCCGTCCCCGCCGTGGATATGTTATCCTTAATCGCGATCGGCACGCCTGTAAGCGGCGTCGGTTTGCCGCCGCCGACAAGCTGCTGTACGGCTTTCGCGCGGGCCATGGCTCTCTCTTTGCCGAGGGAAATAAATGCGTTTAACTGACCGTCGGTTCTTTCAACAGCGCCGATATAAGCGCTCACCGCTTCGGTGGCGCTAAGCTTCCCGGCCCTGATGGCGCTTGATAATTCAAGCGCGCTCAACTCAAGCATCGCAAAAACTCCTCCGCCTGTTCTATCGCCGCCATAACGGCGCGCCCTGCCGGGCCTCCGGGTATGCTTCTTGCCTGAAGGCACGCTTCAATTGAAATCGCCTCATAGATTGTTTCGTCAAAAACATCCGATATACTCTTGTATTCTTCAATCGACAGGTCGCCCAGCGGCTTATTCCTGTCTATCGCCAAGCGGACAAGCCTGCCTGTGATTTCGTGGGCGTCTCTGAAAGCAACGCCTTTTCCGACCAGCCAGTCGGCCGCGTCGGTGGCGTTAGTATACCCGCCGAGAGCACTTTTGTACATATTGTCTTTATGAAAGTTCATACTTTTGATCATCCCGGTGAACACGCCAAGGCATGCGTGCGCCGTATCAGCGGCGTCGAATACGGCCTCCTTGTCCTCCTGAAGGTCCTTGTTGTAAGCAAGGGGCAAGCCCTTCATCATGGTGAGAAGCGTTATCAGGCCGCCGTAAACGCGCCCTGTCTTTCCCCTTATGAGCTCAGCCATATCCGGGTTCTTTTTCTGTGGCATGATTGAGGAGCCTGTCGCGTAAGCGTCGGAGACTTCAGCAAAGCCGAAAGCGTCGCTGGACCATAAAATAATCTCCTCGCAAAAGCGGCTTAAATGCATCATGACGATTGAAAGGCATGAAACAAATTCTATACAAAAATCCCTGTCTGAAACGGCGTCAAGGCTGTTTCCGGTAATCTCTTTAAACTCTAAAGCTTCCCTTACAAATTCCCTGTCTATGGGATAAACGGTCGCCGCAAGGGCCCCGGAGCCCAGCGGCATGACGTCTGTCCTTTCGCGGCAATCGTGAAGCCTTTCAAAGTCGCGCCGAAACATCTGGAAATATGCCATAAGATGATGCGCAAGCGTTACGGGCTGTGCCTTTTGCAAATGCGTAAACCCCGGCATTATGGTGTCGGCGTGCTGTTTTGCAAGCAAAAGCAATTCTTTTAGCAAGCCAAGGATTCGCGCGTTTATCTCGTCGATCTCATCCTTTACATACATCCGCATATCGAGAGCGACTTGGTCGTTCCTGCTCCTGCCGGTATGCAGCCGCCTTCCGGCTTCGCCTATGCGTAAGGTAAGCTCGGCCTCGACAAACGAATGTATATCCTCGGCAGTGCTGTCGACCGCTAAATCCCCGCTTTCAACGTCTTTTAAAATATCCATGAGCGCTTTGACAATCGCTTTCGCGTCTTTCTCAGGTATGATACCTTGTCTGCCAAGCATCTCGGCGTGAACCATGCTGCCGGTTATGTCCTGTTTTATGAGCCTTTGATCGAACGAAATTGACGAGTGAAAATGGCTTGCCTGTTTGTCCGTCTGTCCGGTAAAACGTCCGCCCCACAATTTCATTTATCGCTTAACTCCTTTTCGAGATGCTTTTTCATCAGGGCCCTCACGGTCATCGGAAGCCCCAGCAGGTTGATAAACCCTTCCGCGTCCTTGTGGTCGTAAAGGTCTCCGGTCGTGAAGCTTGAAAGCTCCTTATCGTGCAATGAATACGGCGACGCGCTTCCGGCCGGTATGATATTGCCCTTATAAAGCTTTAGGCGCACACGCCCGCAAACGACCTCCTGGGTCTTGTCGATAAAGGCCGACAACGCCTCTCTTAAAGGAGTAAACCACTCGCCTGTATAGATAAGCTCGGCAAGCTCATGTCCTACGACGGCCTTAAACGCCTCGGTCTGCCTGTCGATGCAAAGGCTTTCCAATTCCTTGTGCGCCGCGTAAAGAATCGTTCCGCCGGGCGTTTCATATACCCCGCGGGATTTCATTCCGACGACCCTGTTTTCCACTATATCAACAACGCCGACGCCGTTTCTGCCTCCTATCTCGTTTAGCGCCTCAATCAACCTGATGGGCGGCAGAAAATCACCGTTCAGCTTCACCGGGATACCGTTTTCGAAATCCAGCTCAATATATTCCGGTTTATCGGGCGCGTCCTCAGGCGGAACGGACATTTGCAGCAAATGCCTGTAATTCGGCTCCATCGAGGGGTCCTCAAGCTCTAACCCCTCATGGCTCAGATGCCATAGGTTTTGGTCGCGGCTGTAGCTTTGCTCCTTAGCCATAGGAACCTCAAACCCGCGCTGTCTGAGATAATCCATCGCGTCCTCGCGTGATTTTATTTCCCAAATCCTCCACGGCGCGATAATCTTAAGCCACGGAGCCAACGCCTTTATCGTCAGCTCAAAGCGTATCTGGTCGTTGCCCTTGCCGGTCGCCCCGTGGCAAATCGCACCGGCGCCCTCTAAAAGCGCGACGTCGACAAATTTCTTTGCGATCAAAGGCCGCGCTATAGAGGTTCCGAGAAGGTATTTGCTCTCATAGACGGCGTTTGCTTTTAGCATAGGATAAACATAGCCGGTTATAAACTCTTCTCTTGCGTCTATAACGGTCACCTTATCCGCGCCAATTTTGATCGCTTTATCCTCTAGTTCTTTATAATCGGAACAATAACCCACGTCAACGCAGCAGGCGATGATTTCACAATCCTTATAGTTTTCCCTTAGCCACGGTATGATCACCGTTGTGTCCAGCCCTCCGGAATAAGCCAATACAATTTTATTATTCATTTCTAAAGCCACCCTTTCATTCGACCGTTTTAGGAGCAATGAACATTTCATCGCTTAAGTCCGGCGCGTTTTTCAAAATCAGCTCCCGGTCGAAGGAGGCGTGCACCTCATCCTCCCTAAAAGCGTTCGCGTTGTCAAACGGATGGCTGCGTTCCGGCACATTTTCCGTGTCAAGCTCCCCGAGGCGTTCCATGCCGCTAAGGATTTCCCTTAAGTCCCCTTTTAAGCGGCGTTTCTCATCATCGACAAGCGTAAGGCAGGATAAATCCTCTAAATATGCAATCAGGCCGTCGTCGATCGTCACTATACATTTCCCCTTTTAGTCCAGTATTTTTATAAAAGCACTCCTTTCATTTTATCATCCCCATATCGTCAAGTAAATACAAATTTTTCAAAATGCTTTATGCGCTCATATCGCCGTTAGGCGGTTTCGGCAAGCTCACGTCATTAACGCCCAAAACTCCGGCCGGCCCCGACAGGCTCACTTCACCGTCGCCTCGGGTCCAATTCACTCTAAAAGCGTTTCCGCCCATATGAACGGCCGTTTCATTATGAAGCACTTTCTGCAGCATCATCGCGGCTGTTCCTGCCACACAGGCTGCCTCCAGCGTAAACGGAATCTCACCCTCACCGCGCTGCCAAAGCCGCGCCTTTACGCTTTCCTTATCAAGAACCTCTATAAATACGATGCTTGCGCCTTTCGGGAAAAGCACATAATTCCCAAGGGCATAGCCAAGCGACGGCACGTCAACCGCATCCACATCGTCGACAAATACGGCGCCGTGCGGCGTGCCAAAAGACATGGCCGTGACCTTGTGCCATTCGCCTTTTACGTTGAACGGCCTGTTGATGCAGCGGGTCGGGGGAGGCTCGTTTATAACCGGGACAAGGACAGGCGCCGTGATCGGCTTGCCCAATGAAACTGTTACGTTGTTGTTTGTTTTCATGTTTTTTTCCTCCTTAAATCACATAAATCGTTAGACAACTCCTTGCTGAAGCATCGCTTCAGCAACTTTCCGAAAGCCCGCGATATTGGCGCCCGCGACAAGATTTCCTTTCATGCCGTAGCGCTCCGCAGCCATAGAACATTCGGTATATATATCGTGCATAATGCTCCTAAGCCTGCAATCGACTTCTTCAAACGCCCATGACATCCTTGAACTGTTTTGAGCCATTTCCAGCGCGGAAACCGCCACTCCCCCCGCGTTTGCGGCTTTGCCGGGCGCGAAAAACACGCCGTTGTCCTGTAAATAATGCGTCGCTTCCAAATCCGTCGACATATTTGAGCCTTCGGCTACAGCCATACAGCCGTTCTTTACCAGCAGCTCGGCCCCGTTTTTTAGAAGCTCGTTTTGTGTGGCGCACGGAAGCGCAATATTGCAGGGGACAGACCATACGAGCCCGTTTTCGACGTATTCCGCGGTTTTTTTGACCTTTAGATATTCGCTGATCCGTCCTCTTTGCACTTCTTTAATTTGCTTCACCGCATCTAAATCTATACCGTCACCGTCGTATATATAGCCGTTCGAGTCGCTCATCGTAACGACCTTTGCGCCAAGCTTTACAGCCTTTTCAGCGGCGTAGATCGCGACGTTGCCGCTGCCGGAAATTACAACCGTCTTATCCTCGAACGTCGTATTTTTCGCGGCCAGCATATTTTCCATCATATAAACAAGCCCATAGCCCGTAGCTTCGGTGCGCACCAAAGACCCGCCGTATGTCAGGCTCTTACCGGTAAACGCCCCCTCATATTGCCCGGTCAGGCGTTTATACTGCCCGTACATAAACCCGACCTCACGGCCCCCCACGCCGATGTCTCCGGCGGGGATATCCTGGTCGGCCCCTATATGCCGGTATAGCTCGTCGATAAAGCTCTGGCAGAACGCCATGACTTCGCGGTCGGACTTGCCTTTTGAATCAAAATCCGACCCGCCCTTGCCGCCGCCTATTGGCAGTCCGGTTAATGAATTCTTGAAAATTTGCTCAAAAGCCAAAAATTTTATAATGCTCAAATTCACGCTCGGATGAAACCGCAGCCCGCCTTTATACGGGCCGATGGCGCTGCTGAACTGAACCCTGTAACCCCGGTTGATCCTTACTTTCCCCGAGTCGTCAACCCACGGCACCCTGAACATGACCTGTCTTTCCGGTTCGATCATGCGCTCTAATATCCCGGCCTTTTCGTACTTCGGATGTTCATCTAAAAAAGGCGTAAGCGAGGGAATTATTTCAGTCATAGCCTGATGGAATTCCGGCTCGTTCGGGTTTTTCTTTTTTGAATCATCTAAAATCCTCATTGCATAAGACATATTAACCACTCCCTTAAAAGGAACAAAGGCGTTTATCGACAACTGATAAATCAGCTGTCGATAAACGCCTTTGTTTACCGGATATTAGTATAGCATGAAACCCGATAACTGTCAACTATCAATTTTTATTTTTTGCCGCTGTTAGCTTTATGTGAACAGGCCCTAATCAAGCGCGGTTTTAAATCTCCGCATGGCTTCCGATATATTTTCACAGCTTCCAAAAGCGGTCAGCCTGAAGAACCCCTCGCCGTTTGACCCGAAGCCTGAACCGGGGGTTCCTGCGACATTCGCCCTTTCTAGAAGAAAATCGAAAAACTCCCACGAGAGCATATTATCGGGGCATTTGAGCCAGATATACGGAGAATTCCGCCCGCCTGCAAACCATATCCCAAGCTCTGTAAGTGCGTCGGCGATTATCCGCGCGTTTTCAAGGTAATATGCAATATCCCTTTTGATTTGCGACAGTCCCTCGCCTGTAAATACGGCCTCGGCCCCGCGCTGGACGATATACGGCACACCGTTGAATTTTGTGCTTTGCCGCCTAAGCCAAAGCTTGTTAAGAGACGCGCCGCCGCGCTCAAGCTCACGCGGCACGACGGTATATCCGCATCTTGTGCCGGTAAAGCCCGCCGTCTTTGAAAGGGAACAAAATTCAACCGCACACTTTTTGGCGCCGTCTATCTGATATATGCTCGACGGCAGTCCGCCGTCCTGAATAAACGCTTCATACGCGCCGTCAAAGAGGATTACGGCGTCGTTTTCCAAGGCATACTTCACCCACTGCGAAAGCTGTTCTTTATTATACACGGCCCCTGTCGGATTATTGGGCGAACACAGGTATATGATATTCGCTTTTGTACCGGCGTTTGGCATCGGCAGGAAACAATTCTCCAGATTTCCGTCCATATACTCGATCCTGCGCCCCGCCATGATATTTGTATCCACATAGACAGGGTAAACCGGATCGGGAATCAAAACCGTGTTGTCCTCAGAAAAAATATCAAGGATATTGCCAAGGTCGCTTTTCGCGCCGTCGCTTATGAACACCTCGTCATCACTGAGCCGAACGCCCTTACCGGCATAATAGCCGCATACGGCCTGTCTTAAAAACAGATAGCCCTCGTAATCACCGTAGCCGTGGAAAGTATCGGCGGCTCCCATTTCCAAAACGGCTTTGCTCATAGCGGCAACAATCTTTGGCGCAAGCGGGATGGTTACATCGCCGACGCCAAGGCTTATAATTTCGTTGTTTGGGTTTTGCGCTTTATATTCCCGTATTTTTTGAGATACTTTGGCAAACAAATAGCTTTCCTTTAAATCGAAATAATTTTTATTGATATTCATATAGCCGCTTCCTTTCCGCGCCCGCTGGGCGGCCGCATGCTTATGCCGTTACCTAGCAGATAATCCTTGAGCTCCCGCACCGTGTAGTTTAGACTTAACCTCGGCGAATACAGCATACTGCTGATGATTGCCGCCTGTGCCTGTGTAACGGTGAACAGCTCTTTCAAATGCTCGGGCTTTCCCGCCCCGCCCGACGCTATCAGCGGGACCGACAGGCTTTTCTCCGCCAGCTTCATCAGCGCAAGGTCGTACCCTGACAGCGCGCCGTCGTTGTCGATACTGTTAAGGCATATTTCCCCGGCGCCCAGCTCCTGCCCGCGCCGTATCCACTCGGCCGCGTCCATGCCTGTCGCAAGCCTCGCCCCGTCGATGTACACTTCATATCCGCTGGGCATCTTTCCCGTCCGTTTTACCTGCGTTGACAGCACGACACATTGAGAGCCGAAAGCTTTGGCCCCCTCCGATATGATTTCAGGGTTCCTCACCGCCATTGAATCGACGCTGATTTTTTCGGCTCCCGCCTTCAGCGCCTCATACATATCGCCGAGGCTTTTGATTCCGCCGCCGACGGTAAAGGGTATGAATACTCGGCGGGCCACCTTTTTGACCGTCTCTATGTCGATGGCGCGCTTTTCGGCGCTTGCCGTGATGTCGTAGAAAATAAGCTCGTCGATTTGGGCGTCATACATCGTTTCGGCAAGCTCTTCGGCGGGCGCGACGTCTATGTTGTCCTGAAACCCCACCGCCTTAGTCACCCTGCCGTTTACAATATCAAAGCATGCGATCAGCCGTTTTGTCAGCATTAAGAGCCGCCTCCTTTAAGGGCAAGGAATCCGCCAAACAGCGAAAGCCCCGCCTCCCCGCTCTTTTCGGCGTGAAACTGCGCGCCGTAGATGTTATCCCGGTTGACGGCGGCGGTAAACGCCCCGTCATATTCAGCCTCTCCCCACAAATCCGACATGTCTTTAGGCTTCGCGTGATAGGAATTTACAAAGTAAAAGAAGTCGTCCTTTGCGTTGCAAGGGGCGTCTTTTACAAACCGCACCTTGTTCCATCCAATCTGCGGCACCCTGACCCTTGACGCGTCGAATCTTACCACTTGACCTTTGAGCCATCCGAGGCAATCGGCGTTATCCTCCTCGCTTCTCTCAAAAAGAACCTGCAAGCCGACGCAAATGCCGAGAAACAAAGCTTTCCCGTTTAACACGGCTTCTTCAAGCACAGGTATCATATCCATTTCACGCAGAGACTTCATCGTCGCCCCGGCGCTTCCGACGCCCGGCAGGATAATGTGCGTCGCGCCGTCTAAATCCCGCGGACAACGCGCGAAGACAGTCTCATACCCGAGGCGCCGGGCAGCGTGGCCGACGCTCGTGGCGTTACCGGCCTTGTAGTCGATTATAGCAATCATAACGAGACCTTCCGCCGAGCTAAAGCGGCATTTAACAGTCCTGTAAACAACGGATGCGGCTTATTGGGGCGGCTTTTAAACTCAGGATGGAACTGAACGCCGACGAAAAAGCTGTGTCCCGGAAGCTCGACCGCCTCGACAAGGCCGCCGTCCGGCGATGTACCACAGATAACAAGGCCTTTTTCCGTAAGCCGTTCGCGATAATCATTGTTAAATTCAAACCGGTGGCGGTGTCTCTCGCTTATTTCGTCCACGTCATATAAACGTCTTAATAGCGAGCCTTTTGCGATTCTGCACGGGTATGCGCCAAGACGCATAGTGCCGCCGCTGCCTACCATACCAGCTTGACCGGGCATTATGTCGATTACGCGATGGGGCGAGTTTTCCTGAAACTCGCCGGAGTGGGCGCCCTCGAGACCGCAGACATGGCGGGCAAATTCAATCACCGCTATTTGCATGCCAAGGCAAATCCCCAAAAACGGTATGTCGTTTTTCCTTGCGACACGGCATGCGGCGATTTTCCCCTCGATGCCCCTATCGCCAAAGCCTCCGGGGATAATCATACCGTCAATCCCGCTCAATACTTCGCCGGCGTTGCCGCCTGTTATGGCTTCGCTGTCAATCCAGCTTATTTTTACTTTTGAGGATGTTTCATAGCCTGCGTGGTTTAAGCTCTCCATAATGGAAAGATACGCGTCATGAAGCTTTACATATTTCCCGACGATGGCGATGTTGACTTCCTTTTTCCTTGCTGCGATCTTTTTCGTCATTACCCGCCATTCTTTCAGATCGGGCTTCGGCGTTTTAAGCTTAAGCTCGCGGCAAACCACCTTATCAAGGCCGTTTTGATGCAGCATAAGCGGCGCTTCGTACAAACACGGAAGGGTCATGTTCTCGATGACGCAGTCAGGCTTTACGTTGCAGAAAAGCGCAATCTTATCCTTGATGCCGTCGCTTATCGGCTCGTCGGCCCGCGCAATTATGATTGTCGGCGAAATGCCCATGGACCGCAGCTCCTTTACCGAATGCTGCGTGGGCTTTGACTTATGCTCACCCGAGCATTTAAGATACGGAATCAGCGTCACATGGATAAACAGGCAATCCTTTTTGCTTTTCTCGATCGATATCTGGCGGATAGCCTCCAAAAACGGCTGGCTCTCGATGTCGCCGGTCGTACCTCCGATCTCGGTAATCAACACGTCGGCGCCGCTGTTTTCGGCCCCCGAGTAGATAAACGCCTTGATCTCCTGCGTTACATGGGGGATCACCTGAACCGTTCCCCCGAGATAGCCGCCCGCGCGTTCGCGCTGAAGCACACTGGAGTACACCTTACCCGACGTAAGGTTTGAGAGCTTTGTCAGGTTTTCGTCAATAAACCGCTCGTAGTGCCCTAAGTCAAGGTCTGTTTCCGCGCCGTCGTCCGTGACGAACACCTCCCCGTGCTGGAACGGGCTCATGGTGCCGGGATCGATGTTCATATACGGGTCGAGCTTCTGCGCCGCGACTTTAAGCCCCCGCTGCTTGAGAAGCCTGCCTAAGCTCGCGGCGGTGATGCCTTTGCCGAGCCCCGATACAACTCCGCCCGTCACAAAAATATATTTCGTCATTATCGCTCCCCCCGATTAAATATTAGACCTCTTGCGAAAAAAATTGGCGATGCAATCTCTTCATTCCCACTCCACCGTCGCCGGAGGTTTTGAGGTAATATCATAGACAACGCGGCTGACCGCAGGTATCTCGCTTGTGATCCGCGACGATATGCGCCCTAAGACGCTGTTCGGCAGCGCAGCGTATTCGCATGTCATAAAATCGCCCGTCGTGACCGCGCGGACCGCGATAACGTAATCATATGTCCTGAAGTCACCTTTGACGCCGACAGAACGCGTGTCTGTCAGCACCGCGAAATATTGGTCCGGCTTTCGCTTCATCCTGCCGATTTCCTCGCGGAGCACAGCGTCGGCACTGCGCAGGATATCCAGCTTTTCGCCGGTAACCTCTCCCATTACGCGGATTGCAAGCCCCGGACCCGGAAACGGCTGGCGGTTTACAAGTGATTTCGGAAGCCCCAGCTTCTTCCCGAGTGCGCGCACCTCATCCTTAAAGAGCCCTGCCAGCGGCTCGATGACGCCGTCAAACGCAAGTATTTCCGGCAGCCCGCCCACATTGTGATGGCTTTTTATGGTGGCGCCGTGTCCTCCTCCGGACTCGACAATATCGGGATAGATAGTCCCTTGCGCCAAAAAGGGCACGTCCCCGAGCTTTGCGGCTTCCTCCTCAAAAACGCGGATGAACGCTTCGCCGATTATCTTCCGCTTTGCTTCAGGATCGGCAATACCTTTTAGCTTGGCAAGAAACCGCCTTTCCGCGTTCACGCGTATAAACCTTAGCTTCCGCTTTGAAAACACGCGCTCTATCTCATCGCCCTCACCCTGCCTCATGAAGCCGTGGTCGACAAAAATGCAGACGAGCTGCCCCGGTATGGCCTTTGACAGCAGAGCGGCGCATACCGACGAATCAACCCCGCCTGAAAGGGCAAGCAGCACGTTTTTGTCGCGGGCTTTCTCTTGTATGTCCGCGACTTGGGTATCTATGTAATCGTCGAGCCTGTAATCCTTCGCCGCGCCGCAGACGTTATGCAAAAAGCTTTCTATGATCCCGCGCCCACCCTCCGTATGCTTGCTTTCGGGGTGAAACTGCACGCCGTAAAGCTTCCTGCCTTTATCCTCGCAGGCCGCGATGCAAGAGCCGGTGCGCGCCGTCGCCGCAAAGCCGTCAGGCAGCCGCGTCACGGCGTCCATGTGGCTCATCAAGGCTAAAAACGGCTTTTGAGCGGAATCCTCGGGCGTCACTAAAACGCGCCCGTATTCTCCCGCCGCGCCGGGTGAGACTTCGCCGCCCAGCATATGGCACATCATCTGCATCCCGTAGCAAATACCAAGAATAGGGATGCCAAGCGCAAAGAGTTTTGAATCGCACCGCGGCGAGCCTGGAAGATACACGCTGTTCGGCCCGCCTGTCATGATGATACCGGTCGGCGCTATCCTTCGGATTTCGTCGGCCGTGATATTGCCCGGCTTGATTTCCGAATACACCGACAGGCTCCTGACCATACCGGCGATCAATTCCTTATACTGGCCGCCGAAATCCAATACCAATATGGTTCCGCTCATATCTCAACGACGCCTTCATAGACCTTTTTGCACTCGCCCGTCATAAAGACGGCCTCATCGGTATACCTGACGATCAGGTGTCCGCCGAGAAGCTGCACCTTGACGTCCTCGCCCTTGCCGCAATGCCCGTTTAAAACGGCGGCAACGACCGCGGCGCAGGAGCCGGTGCCGCAAGCGCGGGTCTCGCCGCTGCCGCGTTCCCATACGCGCATCTTCAAATGCTTTCGGTCAACGACCTCCACAAACTCGGCGTTTACCCTGTCGGGGAACAGCGGGCTGTATTCAAACAGCGGCCCGACACCTTTGACGTCGAATTTGTCCACGCTATCGACAAAAACTACGGCGTGCGGGTTGCCCATAGAAACGCATGTGATATCGTATTGAACGCCGCCTATCGTCACAGTCCTTGCGGTCACGCTGTCGCCCTCGAGGTCCACGGGGATCTTCCCGGGCCTAAGCTCGGCGGGCCCCATGTTCACCTTAACGGACATAACTTTCCCATTTTGCGTTGACAAGTGCATTTCCTTTACACCGCTTTTTGTTTCGATCATCATATGCCGTTTTGGCACCATTTTGTTGTCATAAAGATATTTCGCCACGCATCGGATGGCGTTTCCGCACATATTGCCCTCAGAGCCGTCGAGATTGAACATCCTCATTCTGGCATCGGAGATTTCCGAGCGCAGAATCAGCACCACGCCGTCGCCGCCCACGCCCGTATGCCGGTCTGCCAGAAACACTGACAGCGATTCGGGCGAATTTATTTCAAGGTCAAAGCAGTTGATGTAGATATAGTCGTTGCCGCAGCTTTGCATTTTCGTGAAGGGAAGCTGTATCCGGCTGTCCCTTAGGTTATTGATGTCCACAAGCTCGGTATTGATCTCGCTGTATCCCGAAAGCAGGCTGTCCGCAAGGGCGTTTGCCGTATCTATGGACGTTAGGCACGGGATACCGAGAGTGCAGGCCTTCCTCCGGATTCTGACGCCGTCGAAAGCAGGGTCCCTGCCCTTTTCGGAGGTGCAGATGACGTAGTTCACCTTACCGCTTGCCAAAAGCGTTTCGGTATTGCTGTCCTTGCATTCGCGGATTTTTTCAACTGTCTGTACATTAAAGCCCTTCCCCTCAAGGAACCGTGCGGTTCCGTGCGTCGCGTACAGTGAAAATCCGCATTGCGTCAGCTTTTTCGCGATCTCGGCGATCTCCGCCTTGTCGCCGTCCCGAACGGTAATCAATACGCCGCCATGCTTTTTCATCGAATATCCCGCCGCGATAAGGCCCTTATAAAGCGCCTCCTCAATGTTCTTTCCGATTCCCAGCACTTCACCCGTGGATTTCATTTCAGGCCCTAAATGGGTATCAACCCCCGTCAGCTTCTCAAATGAGAAGACAGGGACCTTGACCGCGTAATAGGGAGGTATTTTCGCAACGCCCGAGGAATACCCGAGTTCTAAAAGCGTTTTGCCGACGCTTAGCTTAGTGGCAAGCTCGCACATCGGAATGCCGGTAATCTTGCTGATATACGGAACGGTTCTCGACGCGCGCGGATTGACCTCGATGACATAGATATCGTTTTCATATAGTACATACTGGATGTTTACAAGTCCCTTTACGTCTAAGGCCATGCAAAGGCTTTTGGTTACCTCAAAAATCTTCTCGGCAAGCTCGTCGTCCGTGTGGATCGCCGGATACGCCGCGATACTGTCGCCCGAATGAACGCCGGTGCGCTCGACATGCTCCATAATACCGGGGATCAGTATGTCACAACCGTCGCAAATTGCGTCGACCTCAATCTCGCGGCCCTCAAGGTATTTGTCGATCAGCACCGGGTTTTCCTGTTCCTGGCGCATGATTATCTCGATGTATTCGCTGATGTCCTCCGGCGAAAACGCGATGACCATGTTCTGTCCGCCCAGCACATATGACGGGCGCATCAGTACCGGGTAGCCGAGCTTTTCAGCGGCCGAAAGGGCCTCGGCTTCGCTCATGACTCCGAATCCTTTCGGGCGCTTGATGTTAAGCCTTTCCAGCAGCGTGTCAAACCGCTCCCTGTCCTCGCAAATATCGATGCTGTCGGCACAGGTCCCAATGATGTTCACACCGCGCTCATGCAGCTTTTTCGTCAGCTTGATGGCCGTGCCGCCGCCAAATGCCACGATAACGCCCACCGGCTGCTCGATCTCAATAACGCTCATCACGTCGTCGATACATAACGGCTCGAAGTACAGCCTGTCGGCCGTATCAAAGTCCGTTGACACCGTTTCAGGGTTATTGTTTATAACAACGACCTCATAACCCATTTCTTTTAGCGTCCACACGCAATGAACGCAGGCGTAGTCGAACTCTATGCCCTGCCCGATCCGTATCGGGCCGCTTCCCAAAACGACGACTCTTTGTTTTTCGCTTTTCTGGATGAACGGAAGCGCCTCGTTTTCCGCCCCGTTTATGGTGGAATAAAAGTATGGGGTCTTCGCTTCAAATTCCGCCGCACAGGTATCGACCATCTTATAAGCCAACCGACAACTGTTCGCGGACGGTTGACGGCTTGCTATATTCTCAAGCCCGTGTAAAAACCAGCGATCCACTTTTGTTGTCATGTAAATATCATCTATCGCGATTCCGCGCTTGATCGCTTCGTACAGCACAAACAGCCGCTCGTCGGTCACGGTATCGAGAAGCGAGCGTATCTCATCGTCGGTTTTAAGCGACACGCGCGGATGGTCAAGATGATAAAGGCCAAGCTCCGCGCCTCGCACCGCCTTTAAAAGCGCATCCTCAAACGTATCGGCTATCGCCATGACCTCGCCTGTCGCTTTCATTTGCGTTCCCAGCGCTTTATTTGCGTAAACAAATTTATCAAACGGCCACTTTGGGAACTTCACAGCCACATAGTCGAGCACCGGCTCAAAAGCGGCGTAGGTAGTACCCGTGACGGCGTTTGTTATCTCGTCAAGGGTGTAGCCGATGGCAATCTTGGTAGCCACCTTTGCAATGGGGTAGCCCGTCGCCTTGCTGGCAAGCGCTGACGAGCGCGACACGCGCGGATTGACCTCGATAACGGCATATTCAAAGCTGTCGGGGTGCAGGGCAAGCTGGACGTTGCAACCGCCCTCGACGCCCAGCGCCCTGATGATATCCAAGGAAGCCGAGCGCAGCATCTGGTACTCCCTGTCGGCCAAGGTGACTGCGGGCGCTATGACGATGCTGTCCCCCGTATGCACGCCTACAGGGTCGAAGTTTTCCATTGAGCAGACGATGATTGCGTTGTCGGCGCGGTCGCGCATGACTTCAAATTCGATCTCTTTCCAGCCGGCGATGGATTTCTCAATCAATATCTGGCCTATTGGCGACAATTGGATGCCGCCGCCTGCGATCTTGCGCAAATCGGCTTCGTCGGCGGCAATACCGCCGCCCGCGCCTCCCAGAGTGAACGCCGGGCGTATGATTACCGGATACCCGATCTTATCTGCAAATTCGACCGCCGTTTCAACGTCGGTGGCTATGACCGACGGAACGCACGGCTGCCCGATTGAGAGCATGGTTTCCTTAAAGATTTGCCTGTCCTCAGCTTTGTCGATCGTCTTTGGCGAGGAGCCCAAAAGCCGCACGCCCATCTTCTCTAAAAAGCCTTCCTTGGCAAGCTGCATACAACGCGTCAAGCCGGTCTGCCCGCCTAAGCTCGACAAAATACTGTCGGGGCGCTCCTTCTCAATGATGCGTTTAATCGTTGTCAGCGTCAGCGGCTCAATATAGATTTTATCGGCAATGTTTTCGTCGGTCATAATTGTCGCGGGATTGGAATTGACAAGCACAATCTCAATATTGTCTTCGCGAAGAACGCGGCATGCCTGTGTACCTGCGTAGTCAAACTCCGCCGCTTGTCCTATGACAATCGGCCCGGAGCCGATAACCATTACTTTCTTGATATTCCTATCAAGTGGCATATACTTCACTCCTCAGGGTCTGTTGACATAAAGCTAACAGCCCATATTTTCGGCGGGTTTTGCACCTTCCTGCGTCATCGTCGGTCGGAATACAAAAAGTATTCCTCCGTCCTCTTCCTTGAAATACACGAAAACCCACTCGAAAATCTGTGCATTCCATTTATGTCAACAGACCCTAGAAAATTTCTTTATCGGGCCGCCGCCGCTTTAATGTTTTTTACAAACCGGTCGTACAGAAACACCGTGTCAAGCGGACCGCTGCGCGCCTCGGGATGAAACTGCACGGAAAAAGAGCCGCCGTAGTCAAGCCCTTCGCATGTGCCGTCGTTTACGTTCATAAAGGAGCTGTCGTCGGCGACCACCGCGTAACCGTGGTTCTGGCTTGTAATATATATGCGTCCCGTCTGTAAATCCTTGACCGGCTGGTTCGCCCCCCGGTGGCCGAATTTGAGCTTTTTAGTCTTGTATCCTTTTGCCCGCGCTAACAATTGATGCCCGAGGCATGTGCCGAAAATCGGCACCCCTGCCTTTATCAGCTCGCGGATCTCCTCAACGATTCCGTCGTTCGCGGGGTCCGCGGGATCGCCGGGGCCGTTCGACAGCATAATTCCGTGAGGTTTTGTTTTTAAAATTTCATCGGCAGGCGTGTCGTGCGGGAAGCTTAATACTTCACAATCCCGCGCTTTAAGCGCCTCAGATATAGCGCGCTTTGCGCCGAAATCCATCATCGCCACGCGAAATGAGCCGTCGCTTAGCTTCTCAACCGCACTTGATGAAACGGCGGCGACGGAGCCCTTGACGGAATAGCCCCTTACTTCGTCAAGGTCGGCGTCCGTCGGTTGCGATACGGTGATTTTTCCGTTCATTACTCCATTTTCGCGAATCATTTTTGTAAGCGCGCGCGTATCGATACCGCAAAGCCCGATAATACCGCGTTCTTTCAGGAAAGCGTCGAGGTCTGCCGTGCTTCTGAAGTTTGAGGGATGCTTGCACGGATGCTTTACGATGTACGCTTTCGCCGCAACGGACGAGCTTTCAAAATCAGATGGGATCACGCCGTAATTGCCGATGAGCGGGAAAGTCTGAAGGACTATCTGCCCGTAATGGCTTGGGTCGGTCAATGTTTCCAGGTAGCCGGTCATCCCGGTGGTAAAAACTATCTCCCCCGTGACGCCGCCATAAGCGCCGAATGGCACTCCCTCAAAGACCGTGCCGTTTTCAAGTATTAGGTATGCGGTCATTTTTTAAAGTACTCCTCTCAAAAACATCCTTTTCTCTCGCGCCGCTGGGCCGTCTCCGGCAAAACATGCTGTGCAGAAAGGCAACGCGCTTTCTGTAGCTTTAAGTCTCATAAGTTTTTAGTATCCCCTCGGCGACCTCCCTTTTCGTAAAACGCATATCCATCGCCTGTTTTTCGATAAAGCGGTGGGCTTCCTTTTCGCCCATATTCATATAGGATATCAACAGGCATTTCGCTCGGTCCACAATGCGTATATCCTCGATTTTTTGTTTCAGCTTTGCATTTTCGGCCTGAGCCCGCCGCAACCTACTTTGCGCAGCCCCTGCCAATTTCAGCGCCGACCAAAAAACGGCTTTGTTTACCGGCTTTGAGATTGTCAGAACGCCGTCGTCCTCGCAAATGGCGGACACCGCGTCAAAGTATTCGCTCTTTACCACCAGTATGACTTGTAAAGCCCCATTTAAGGCGACTTGGCGGGAAAAGCTTTCCCCTGACTCGTCACGAAGCGGCGCGTTAATAATCATTAAATCGAAATCGCGTTCTAAAAGAAGCCTTCGCGCCTCGCCGCAGGACCGTATGGCTGCGATTTGATGAAAGCCTGCCGCGTTTAGCAGCTCGGTAAGGGTCTCCGTCCCTTTTTCCGAACATGAGACAATCAGTACGCTGTCCATCCCATCGCCCCCTCCTATCAGCTGACATTTAGAAGCTGTTCACATAGCTCAAAACACCGTTACCGCGGCGATTTTCTCGCCATAATGGGTTAATAATTATGGAAGTAGCGTTCCTTATAAAAGGCTGTCTTATCTTTTGCCGCGTGAAAATCCGCGGCCTCGGCTTTTTTAATTGTAAGATACTTTAACATCAGCTCCCCGCCAATCACGGTTTTTATAAATTCGCTTGCTTCGGCAAGCCTGATTGCCGAATCCAAGCTGTCCGGCAGCGTCGCTAAGTCTTTTGTGACGCTTTTGTCCGCGGTGTATAAGTCGGCGTCAACAGCGGGCGGCAGAGCAAGACCGTTTTCGATCCCGTCAAGTCCCGCCGAAAGAATCAGGGCAAACGCGAGATAAGGGTTGAGCGACGGGTCGGGCGAGCGCAATTCAATCCTGACTTTTTCGCCGGACGCGGCTGGGATTCTTATGAGCTGCGAGCGGTTTTGGTGCGACCATGACACATATTTGGGAGCTTCATACGCGCCAAAGCGCTCGTATGAATTTGCAAGCGGATTGAGAAACAGCGTCATTTCAGGAGCTTTTGAGAGGATACCCGCCAAAAAGCTTTCCGCAGTATCCGAGTGCTCGCCGCTGTCCGCGTTTTTGAAAATGTTGCACCCTTTATGCGTGAGCGATAGGTTTACATGAAGGCCGTTTCCTGCCAAGTCCGGTATCGGCTTCGGCATAAACGACGCGAACAGGCCTCCGCGCGCGGCAATCGCCTTGACGACCGATTTGAACGTCAAAAAGTTATCGGCGCAGCTAAGGGCGTTTGAGAATCTGAAGTCTATCTCGTTTTGACCCGGACCGCGTTCATGGTGCGAAGTTTCCGGCATTATGCCCATTTCCTCAAGCGTCAGGCATATTTCGCGGCGTATATCCTCGCCCTTGTCAAGGGGCGAGACGTCAAGATACCCGCCCTTGTCGAGCGTTATATCGGTCGCCTCGCCGTCGTCGCCGGTCTTAAACAGATAAAACTCGCATTCCGCGCCAACCTTGCAGGCGTAACCCATTTTTTCGTATCTTTCGGCTACTTGCCTTAACAGAAACCTGCCGTCATGCAAAAACACCGAGCCGTCCGGAGTCTTAATGTCGCAGTAAAAGCGCGCGACCCTGCCGGGCCCCGGCCTCCAGGGCAGCACCGAGAGCGTGGCGGGGTCCGGGAACAGGAACAGGTCGGACGCTGTCACATCGCGAAAGCCGCGTATCGCGCCCGCGTCAAAGGACACCCCGCTTTCAAACGCGGACTGAAGCTCATCCGACATAATGGAAATATTCTTTTGAAATCCCAAAAGATCGCAAAAGCTAAGCCGTATAAACTTAACGTCATTCTCCCTTACGAATTCCAATACCTCGCTAGCGGTAGTGTTCATGCGGATTTCTCCTCCTATTCTACGGTCACGCTTTTTGCCAGATTGCGCGGCTTATCTATGTCAAGACCCTTGTTTGCCGCCACATAATAGCTCAATAGCTGCATAACTATCACGGACAGCGACGGCGAAAGCAATTCGGGAACCTCCGGCAAGCCGATACAAGATATTATACCATCAGGATGGACGTCCTGACAAGAACCAATCATAAGCACCTTGGCTCCGCGGCTTGCCACCTGCTCTATGTTGCTCATAATCTTCCCGCGCAACCTCCCGCAGCCCGATATCGCAACGACCAGGGTATTCTCCTCCACAAGCGCGATTGCGCCGTGTTTCAGCTCGCCGCCCGCATACGCCTCCGAGTGCACGTAGGATATCTCCTTGAGCTTGAGGGAGCCCTCAAGCGCGATTGCGTAATCGATATTTCTGCCGATAAAAAAAATATTTTTATATCCGACGCATGTTGACGCGTATTTCTGGATTGAATCGACATTCTTTAGAACCTGCGCCGCCTTATCGGGCAGGGCCGCAATTTCCGCCAGCAGCTCCTGCTCAGATTCGCGCGAAATCCTGCTAAGCTTTGCGGCAAACCTGACCGCCAGTATATACAAAAGCACAAGCTGCGCCGAAAATGCTTTTGTCGTCGCAACTGCGATCTCCGGCCCCGCCGCCGTAAACAGGCAGGAGTCCGATTCCTTTGCGATTGTGCTTCCCACAACATTGACAATGGCAAGGGTTTTTGCGCCCTTTGCCTTCGCTTCCCGCATGGCCGCGATCGTATCGGCGGTCTCGCCGGACTGGCTAATTAAAATAACAAGCGTTTTCTCATCGACAACGGCGTCCTTATACCTGAATTCGCTTGCAAGCTCCACTTCGACGGAAATCCTGCAAATCCGCTCGAATACATATCTTGCCACAACGCCCGCGTTATACGCCGAGCCGCAGGCCGTGATTACGAGCTTATCAATACTTGTGACGTCAATGCTTTCGATCGGCTCTTTGTTGTCTCCCTTAATAGATTGCACAGTATCTCTTAGCACCCTTGGCTGCTCCATGATTTCCTTGAGCATGAAATGCTCATACCCGCCCTTTTCGGCGCTGTCGACGCTCCATGTCACGGTTTCAAGCGTCTTTTGGACAGGTTCCTTATCCATATTAAAAAACCGCACCCCGTCCTTTGTGAGTGCCGCGATTTCATTGTCGCTTAAGTAATAAACCTTGTTTGTGTATTTAAGTACGGCAGGCACGTCGGACGCGATAAACTGCCCGTGTTCGCAAACACCGATAATCAGGGGATTGTCTTTCTTGACGGCGATAAGCGTATCGGGATCGTCAGCGCACATGATTCCGAGAGCGAAGGAGCCTTCCAGCGCCCTTGTCACCCGTATGACGGTATCGAGCAAATCGTCGCCCCGATATTTTTGTGCGTAGTATTCGGCAAGCTGCGCTATCGCCTCACTGTCGGTCTTAGAGGAAAACTCTATCCCCTTTGGCACAAGCCGCTCTTTTATATCCTTATAGTTTTCAATGATGCCGTTGTGGACGACGGCGATTTTATTCCGGCTTCCCAAATGGGGATGGGAGTTTTCGTCCGACGGCTCCCCGTGTGTCGCCCAGCGTGTATGACCGATGCCCATACGGCTTTTGAGCGGCTGATCCTTTAGCCTTTCCTCAAGCGCCGCAAGACGGCCCTTTTGCTTGACTACGCCGAAGCCGTCCTCTACGCAAACCGCGATCCCCGCCGAATCGTACCCGCGGTATTCAAGTTTTTTCAGTCCTTCGATAATGATGGGGACAGCGTTTTCCTCTCCCACATAGCCGATAATTCCGCACATAATCACAATGCCTCCTGTCGTTTAGTTCGCTGTATACAATTGCTTATACGGGTTTCTCGCGTTCGGCCTTAAAAGCATAAACCTGTCTTTCATAATTTTCCGGACGTCAATGCCGAAGTATCCGGCGAATTTTGTGATGTACGGCTCAATTTCGCTCAAATCACCGGCGACCGCCGCCGTCACCTGCGCCGGTAAGTTAACGAGCTCCTTTTCCGTCCTGATGTAGATCGTTCCGCCGTGCATGCCGGTTCCCGTGAAGTTTCCCACGGGTACGTCCTTTGAGCCGATGCCAAGCACCACAATCAGGCCGCCTGCAAGATATTCGCCCAAAAAGCTGCCCACCTCGCCGCCTATGATGATTACCGGCTTTTTATCCTTGTATTCCTTCATATGTATCCCGGTCCTGTAGCCGGCGTTTCCCTTTACATAGATATTCCCGCCGCGCATGGCGTAGCCCAGCGCGTCGCCCGCGCTGCCGTCTATGATAATTTCCCCGTCGTTCATCGTGTCGCCGACGGCGTCCTGCGCGTTGCCGTTGACCCTGATTACCGCCCCGTCAAGATAAGCGCCAAGTGCGTTGCCGGGCGTGCCGTTTATGGTAATTGTTTTGCCTTTCGCGCCGCTTCCGATAAACCTCTGGCCGTAACAATCGTCTATACCGACGTCGCCTTTGGCTAACCTCACGCGCTCGTTTAACTCTTTGAAGCCAAGATTTGCAGCCGATATGTTCACCTTAACCATCACTCCAATACGATGTACTCATCCCGCCCCGCCCCGACGGACACGTATTTTATCGGGCAGCCTACGGCGTCCTCAATAAAGCGGATATACCTTATCGCCGCGTCAGGCAATTCATCCGGCTTGCGGCATTTCGATATATCCGTCTTAAATCCGTCTAAGTATTCATAAACGGGCTTTGCCCTTAAAAGCCTGTCGCCAAAAGGAAAGCGATCGGTTTTCACCCCGTCTGTCTCATACTCGACACAGACGGGAATTTTGTCCATATAGGAAAGCACGTCCAGTTTCGTCAGCGCGAGCTCATCCGCCCCCTGAACCTGTATACCGTACCGGCTTGCCGGAACGTCAAATCCGCCGACGCGCCGCTTCCTGCCGGTGGCGGCGCCGTACTCCGATCCGGCTTCACGCAGCTCATCGGCTTTTGCTCCAAACATTTCCACGGTAAACGGCCCTTCGCCCACGCAGCTTGAATATGCTTTCATAACGCCGATCACGCGGTCAAGCTTCATTCCCGGTATCCCCGCGCCGCAAGTTGCGTAGGAAGCCAAAGTCTGCGATGACGTCGTGTACGGATAAATGCCGTATTCGATGTCCCTGAGCGCTCCGAGCTGCGCCTCAAAGAGAATGTCTTTCCCTGACAAAACAGCTTTAGAAAGGTATTCCGACGTGTCGGCGATATACGGGCAAAGCCGCTTGCCGTATTCATGAAGCCAGCGCATCGTATCCGTTAATTCGGCTTTTCCGCCGTAGCCCGTAAGGGTGAGATTTTTCCATTCAATTATATCGGAAAGCTTTTGTTTCAGCGTCCTAAAATCAAGCAGATCGCCCATGCGCAGGCCCTTTTTGAGATACTTGTCGCCGTATACCGGCGCGATTCCGCGCCTGGTGGAGCCATACCGCTTATCGCTGAGGCGCTCCTCCTCCAGGATATCCTGTGTTTTGTGGTAAGGCATACAGATAAAGGCTTTGTCGCTTATTTTCAGATTCTCAGGCGTAACTTTTACGCCTTTTTCCCAAAGCGTATCGATTTCGCCGCACAGATGCTCCAAATCGACGACCATGCCGCAGCCCATGACATTTACGACGCCGTCGCGCAAAATTCCTGACGGCATCAGGTTTAAGATAAACTTCCCCCTGTCGTTGATGACCGTATGCCCCGCGTTGTTGCCGCCCTGATACCGGCAGATTACGCCGTACCCCTCCGACAGCAGGTCGACCATGCGGCCTTTGCCCTCATCTCCCCAGTTTATGCCGACTATCGCTGTAAGCATATCACATTTGCCTCCTCACACCGTTATCGTGACGTTTACGCCCAACAGACCGCGGTTTGCGTCAAGAACCGTTTTTATCTTCGCGAGAAATTCCTCCGTCTGCTCCTTTGCCATGCCCGTGAACTTATCGGCGCTGAGTATATCTTCCATTTCCGGTTCGGTCAAATCAAACGCCTTATCGTTTAGAATGCGGGCGATCAAATCGTTTTCCCCGCCGTCCTGTTTGATTTTCCCCGCCGCCGCCTGCGAATGCACGCGTATCCTTTCATGTAGCGCCTGCCTATCTCCGCCTTTTTTGACGCAGTGCATCAATATGTTTTCAGTCGCCATGAACGGCAGCTCATCGTCCAGATGTTTTTGGATTATTTTGGGGTAAACGGTGAGCCCGCCCGCTACATTAATCACAAGCGACAGTATCGCGTCGGTTGCAAGGAATGCTTCAGGAATCGATATGCGCCTGTTCGCCGAGTCGTCAAGCGTCCGCTCAAGCCACTGGGCGCTTGCCGTGAGCGCCGGATTGAGCGCGTTCACCGTCACATACCGGGCAAGGGATGCGATGCGTTCGCTTCGCATGGGGTTGCGCTTATACGCCATCGCGCTTGAGCCTATCTGCCCTGCTTCAAAGGGCTCGTCGACTTCTTTTAGGTGCGACAGCAGCCGTATGTCGTTTGAAAACTTATACGCGCTCTGCGCGATGCCCGACAGCACCGAAAGCGTGTAGTAATCGGATTTACGCGTATATGTCTGGCCGCTTGCGGCGTATATCCCTGAAAACCCCATTTTACCGGCAATTTTGCGTTCAAGCTCCCGCACCTTTTCATGGTCGCCGTCAAACAGCGAAAGAAAGCTCGCGCCTGTTCCGGTCGTACCCTTGCAGCCGAGCAGCTTCAGGTTCCCTATAACAAACTCAAGCTGTTCGAGGTCCATCAGCAAATCCTGAATCCATAACGCGGCGCGTTTTCCGGCCGTCGTGGGCTGCGCCGCCTGAAAGTGGGTATACGCAAGGCAGGGCAGCGCTTTATGCTTATCCGCGAAATCATACAGCTTTGAAAGCGCGTTTACCAAAAGCTTTTTTATGTGCAGCAGCGCCTCGCGCTGCAAAATGATGTCGGTGTTGTCGCCCACATAGCATGATGTCGCGCCAAGGTGTATGACCGGCTTTGCAAGCGGGCATTGCACTCCAAACGCGAGGATGTGCGCCATGACGTCGTGGCGCGTTTCAGCTTCAAACCGCGCCGCATCTTTATAGTTTATGTCGTGTATATGCGCTTTCATCTCGTTTATCTGATCTTCGCTTATCACAAGGCCGAGCTCCTTTTGGCTTTCGGCGAGCGCGACCCACAGCTTGCGCCATGTGGAAAACTTGTTGTCGTCGGAGAAAATCATCTGCATCTCCGCGCTGGAATAGCGCTTGCACAGGGGGTTTTCATATCGGTCGGTCATTTTTTGTCCTCCTAAAGGGTTTATTCGCCGGCGTGTTTAACGCCGAGTATCTGAAGTTCCTTCTCGTTTAAGCCCACGCCTCTCAGCATTGCGCGGTTGCCCTTTAAACTTTCTATCGAGTTAATCCCCATGCCGCCCATCATTTCTTTTAATTCATGTCTCCATGCGTTCATCAGGTTTACAAGCCGCTTGTATCCAATTTCCGGATTCATCCGCTTTACAAGCTCCGGCACCTGCGTTGCGATGCCCCAATTGCATTTGCCGCCATGACAGCTTCTGCAAAGGTGGCAGCCAAGCGCCAGAAGCGCCGCCGTCGCTATATACACGCAGTCCGCGCCTAAAGCGACCGCTTTTACGATATCGGCGCTCGAGCGGATACTTCCGCCGACGACGATTGAAACATTGCCGCGGATACCCTCGTCCCGCAATCGCTGGTCGACGCTTGAAAGCGCAAGCTCAACCGGGATTCCGACATGGTCTCGTATGCGCGTGGGCGCCGCTCCCGTACCGCCGCGAAAGCCGTCGATCGCGATGATGTCCGCACCGCTTCTGGCGATGCCGCTTGCAATCGCCGATATGTTGTGGACTGCCGCAATCTTTACAATGACCGGCTTTGTATACCCCGTCGCTTCCTTCAGCGAATAGACGAGCTGCCGCAAATCCTCGATCGAGTAAATGTCGTGGTGCGGGGCGGGCGATATAGCGTCGCTGCCTTCCGGTATCATCCTGGTGCGCGAAACGTCCCCGACGATTTTAGCGCCCGGCAAATGGCCTCCGATACCGGGCTTCGCGCCCTGTCCCATCTTTATTTCAACAGCTGCGCCGCTGTTTAAGTACTGCGTATGGACTCCGAAACGCCCCGACGCCACTTGAACGACAGTATGCTTTCCGTATTTGTAAAAGTCCTCATGCAGTCCGCCTTCGCCGGTATTATAGAGGATGCCGAGCTCCTCGGCGGCGCGCGCCAAGCTCTCGTGCGCGTTATAGCTGATGGAGCCGTAGCTCATTGCCGAAAACATCGCCGGCATCGACAGGAAGAGCTGCGGCGGAAGATTGTTTTTAATCCCGCCGTCTTTACCGCGCTCAATCAGCGTAGGCTTTGCGCCTAGGAATACCTTTGTTTCCATCGGCTCGCGCAGGGGGTCTATTGACGGATTTGTAACCTGCGAAGCGTTTAAGAGAAGCTTGTCGAAATACACGGGATAATCTTCAGGGTTACCCATGCTTGAAAGCAGCACACCGCCGCTGCTTGCCTGACGGTAAAGCTCGTTTATGGTTTTGCCGCTCCAGTTTTTGTTCCCTTTATATGTATTGCCGCTTTTGACAATTTTAAGCGCCCTTGTCGGACACAAAGAAACGCACCGGTGACAGCACACGCATTTTGCGTCGTCGCATACTATCCTGTTTGCGCCGGCTAAGTATTCGTGCGCTTCATTCGCGCATTGGCGCTCACATGCGCGGCAGGCGATGCACCTGTCGGGATTCCTTACGACCTCATAGTCCGGATACAAAAAATTCAAAGGCATTCAGGTTCACCTCCGTTTAAGCGGACAATCACCGGCTGGCCGCCTTTAGGCGACCACACCGCGTCTAAATCCGGCTCAATTATCCTGATGGCGGCCTCTTCGCTTGCGATATATACCGTATCGCCCTTTTCCCCGACCACCATGCTTCTGAGCTTCAGCCTGTCGTTTAGCGCCATAAGCCCGCCCTCAAAGCCGACCAGTATTGAAAACGGGCCGGTGATGAGCTGTTCTGCGAACATGATGCGCAGGTACTCGTGAAGTTGCCTTTCCTTAGGGGCCATGCGTTCGATGGTTTGCCAGAACGGGGCGGCGATAACCGACGCTATCTCTGTAAAATCAAGGCCCTTTTTCCTGTGCAGGTAATCTATGATGTATGTGATAACCTCAGTATCGGTTTGAAGCGTGCACTTATACCCGTACATTTCAATGGCGCGGCGGTTTGCGTCATAAGATGATATCTCGCCGTTATGTACCACCGAATAATCAAGCAGCGCGAACGGATGCGCGCCGCCCCACCAGCCCGGCGTATTTGTCGGGTAACGCCCGTGGGCGGTAAAGCACCAGCCCTCGTATTCCTCAAGCCGGTAAAACCGCCCGACGTCCTCCGGGAACCCCACCGCCTTGAACACGCCCATGTTCTTGCCGCTTGAAAAGACATAAGCGCCGTCAATCGTTGTGTTTACGCGAAATACGCACCGCTCCGCAAAATCGCGCTCGTCAAGCTGGCTTTCGGCCAGCTTAGTGGGAAGCGGCGCGACAAAGTAACGCCATATCAGCGGCTCGTCGGTGATTTCTCTGATTTTCCGCGTCGGTATCTTAGACAGGTTTATGATATCGAAGTGCCTTTCTAAGAACTCCTCGCATTCTTTTTTTGCTAAAGCGGAATCGTAAAACATATGTAACGCGTAATAGTCCTTATATTCGGGATATATCCCATACGCCGAAAAACCCCCGCCAAGCCCGTTCGAGCGGTCGTGCATCACGGAAATGGAGCGTATGATCGCATCCCCGCTCATTCTTACGCCCGATTTATTTATAATCCCCGATATGGCACATCCCGACGGAATCCTTATTTGACCCTCACGCCGCATAAACTCAGCCTCCTGAAAACCAAGCATATAAAGGCGTTCATCACATGATGTACGGGGCGGACAATCCTGCCGGCACCTGACACCATCTGATGAACGCCTTTGTTCAACGATGATATTATACATGAATACCATCAGAAAGTCAATAAAAAATTCTAAACGCTCCCGGATTCATAGGAGAAGCCTTGTCCGTGCACATCCGATACGGTATCTGTAATCATAAACGCCTTTTCATCGTGCTTATTTACGATAGACAGCACCTGTTGATAATTCTTTTTATCAAGCGTAACCATCAGCATCTGCATTTCATTGTTCTTATATGCCCCTATTATGGGTATAATTGTCACGCCGCGGCCTACGTCATGCAAAATATCATGCTTTATCAAATCGCTTCTGTCGCTTATGATATATACCATTTTTTTCTTGTTAATACCGTTTTCAATATAATTCATAGCAGCGGAGGTTATAAAAATAGAGCTGACCGCGTAAAAAAAGGCGTCCACGCTAAAAACGAAAAGGCATAAAATCACAACAATGCCGTCCGTAAAAAATAAACCTACCGAAGTGCTTACGTTAAAATATTTCTTTAATATTAAAGGCGGTATGGAGGTTCCGCCGCTGGAGGCCTTGTTAAAATACAAAATAGAGACGGCCAGACCGAATATCACGCTGCCTACAACCATAGACAGCATCGTATCGGAAACCAATGTTACCTGCGGCACAATGCCGATAAAAATTGGCAGCAGGACTGCTCCTATCACCGTATTTAAAAAGATTTCCTTCCCTAAAAAGACTAAAGTGACGGCAAGCAATGCAAGGTTTCCGATAAGGATAACGGTCGAACGCTCTAATCCCAATAATCTTTCCAATATGATAGCAAGGCCGGTAAGCCCGCCGGCAGCTATATTATGCGGGGCGAAAAACATATTGACGCATACGCTAATCAGAATGATGGCCCCGGTAATATATAAAAGCTTCCTAATCATTTTAATCATAAAAACCGCTCCCATATAATCTTTACATTATGGTGGCGGATTTTAAAATAATTATACAATAACGGGTTTAGCGGGCCTCACCCTACGTGACAGAAGCTCCTTTTCATGCCGGATTGACTTTTTATTCGTTTTTTGTTATCTTTAAAATATAAAACTCATATGCGGCTATGGCGGAACTGGCAGACGCGCCAGACTTCGTTGATGACACTTCGGTGGAGGATTAAGATGACTGTTTATGAGCTTGGAAAAGAATTAAAGGCAATGTACGAAACTGCTCCTAATGGAGAGGCAACGCTAATGATTAGGCTTTTTGGAATTAAATATGCTGATGTCATTAATAGCAATGACTATACAGCTGTTGAAATTGTAAAAGCATCTGGGATCAAAGATTCGTATCATACAGAGGTAAGTAAAGGCATAAAGCTTGCTAGGTATGTTAAGCTTAAGTAAGTATAAGGGTGTGCCAAGACAAAATTACAAAAGAAAAGCAAGTTTTTTACGCTTGCTTTTCCATACGCGGCTATGGCGGAACTGGCAGACGCGCCAGACTTAGGATCTGGTTTCGTAAGAAGTGGAGGTTCAAGTCCTCTTAGCCGCACCAGTATGAGTGTTTATATAGGATTTAAGAATTCTATATAGACACTTTTACATTTACCGTGTCTACATTGATATTTCCAAGAGTTGAGAATATCGGCGAGCAACTTAATCGCACTTACGTTTGGTGATATTTTGTTGTTTGTCATGATTATTTATAGTATAATTGCTTTACATCAGCAAATAAAGGAGGACACTATGAAAAACACCAATGCTTCTCCAATCATTTTTGGATGGGATTTCCAAATAAATGCTGCCATTATATTATTTCTAGAAAATATCAAAGAGGTAAAAAGCATTCGTGTTGAAGGAATGACTGAAGATATTGAAATTACTCTCAACAATGGGAGGAGCATCTACTCTCAGTCAAAGGCTGTGGAGCGAGAGAACGATTATACTAATGTTCTTAAAAAACTTAAGGAAGCTATCATAACCCTTGATGCAGCTTGTAAGCAAGTGAATTGCGAAAAGATTATTTAACGTGAGTTCGATGAAATCAATCACAAATAATCGCATTGCAATCAGATCTGTCGATATTAAGCGATGGCTTGTTAGGCAAAAAAGAGTAAGCGACCAACCCTGAAACAAGATTAACTAGGAAAT
>WRLK01000005.1 GCA_009777635.1 Oscillospiraceae bacterium
TAAGCGCCGAGTTCGGCTTCTTAGGCGTTGCTGTCCTGATTGCAGTGCAGACGCCGCGCTTTTGCGGGGAGTTCTGGTCGGTGAGAATCCTCTTCTTCGAGTTTAAGTTCTTAAGCAGCGCCGGAGCTGTGGATTTCTTCGTCATGACTTCCCTGCCCTTGCGTACAAGCTGGTTAAAGGTTGGCATATGGCACCTCCATTCTATAATAAGATTTATTCTTCATGGCCTATAAAGCCATGTAAAATACAGGAAATTATCACCCAAATGTGGATTTTACCATTATCTTCGCGATTTGTCAATGATATTTTTTTCTAATACGGTCCCGATTCATAGACAATATCGTTTTTGAGCGCTTCATATGCGGCGGAATAATCCGCGGTATCGGCATAATCCACGGCGTCGGCGAAGTCGCTTTTAATCTCCGCGCGCTCTTTTTTATATTTGTTGTAGACTACAGTACCCGTACCCGCCGGAATAAGCTTGCCGATGATGACGTTTTCTTTTAGTCCGACAAGCGGGTCGATCTTGCCCATGATGGCAGCTTCGGTGAGCACCCTTGTGGTCTCCTGGAACGCGGCGGCCGACATGAACGATTCCGTTGCAAGCGACGCTTTCGTAATGCCCAAAAGCAGCGGCGTCTTCGTCGCGAGCCTGCGCTCACCGCCGTCCTGCGCGTTTAGTTCGGCTATCCTTGCGTTTTCCGCTTCAAATTCATGCTTTGCGACAGTCGAGCCTGAAATCAGATGTGTGTCGCCCTGATCGTCGACCTTGATTTTGCGCATCATCTGCCTTACTATGACCTCGATATGCTTGTCGTTGATGTCAACGCCCTGCGTGCGGTAAACGCGCTGGACTTCCTGGATAAGATAATCCTGTACGGCAAGCTCGCCGTTTACCTGCAATATCTCGCTCGGCTCTGCGCTGCCTTCAGTGAGGTGCGTGCCTTTTTTGACGGTATCGCCCTCCGAAACCGAAAGGGTGGAGCCGTAGATGACCTGCTTTTCATAGGTTTCGCCGGTTTCGTTGTTCGTAACGACGACAAAGTCGTTGCCTTTCGCATCCTTATCAAACGAAATTATTCCGTCGATGTGGCTGATAATCGCTGAATTCTTCGGCTTTCTCGCCTCGAACAGCTCCTCGACGCGCGGCAGGCCCTGGGTGATGTCGCTTGCCGACGCGATACCGCCGGTGTGGAACGTCCGCATTGTAAGCTGTGTTCCCGGCTCGCCGATCGACTGCGCCGCGATAACTCCGACAGCTTCCCCGATTGCCACGGGCTGTCCGTTCGCAAGGTTTGAGCCGTAGCATTTTGAGCATATGCCGTTTTCGGCGTTGCAGTTTAAAATAGAGCGTATCTTAAGCGATTGGATACCGCTGTCAACGATTCTCTGCGCGTCCATTTCGCCCATCATCTTGTCTTTTGCAACGACGATTTCGCCGGTTTCGGGATGCAGTACGTCCTCGACGGGATAACGTCCCAAAAGCCGCTCGGAAAACTCCTCGATGATCCGGCCGGAGTCCAGTATCTCCTCCACCACGACGCCCTCTGTCGCACCGCAGTCGTCGCTTCTGATGATGACCTCCTGGGATACGTCGACAAGCCGCCTTGTAAGGTAGCCGGAGTCGGCTGTCCTAAGCGCCGTGTCGGCAAGGCCTTTTCGGGCGCCACGCGACGAGTTGAAATATTCAAGGACGTTTAGCCCCTCGCGGTAGTTCGCGCGAATCGGTATCTCAATCGCCTTGCCCGAGGTGTTTGCGATAAGCCCGCGCATACCGGCAAGCTGGCGGATTTGGTCCATGCTTCCGCGTGCGCCCGAGTCCGCCATCATAAAGATGGGGTTGTCACTCTTAAAGCTGTCCTGAAGCGACGCCTTGACCTTATCCGTCGTCTCGTTCCATGTCCTTATCACGCGCTCATACCGCACGTCCTCGGAGAGAAGACCGCGGTCGTACCGGCGCTGTATCTCGTCGATTTTCAGCTCGGCTTCATCGAGGTACTTCGGCTTCTCAGGCGGTATTACCGCGTCAATGACGGCGACGGTAATCGCCGAACGCGTGGAGTACTTAAACCCGAGCGTCTTGATTTTGTCAAGCACCTCGGCGGTTTTTGTCGTCCCGTGGCGCGCAATGCAGCGGTCGATGATTTTCCCAAGCTCCTTCTTGCGGACTAAAAACGATATTTCAAGGTCGAACTGGCTGTCCCTGTCATTTCGGTCGGCAAATCCCAAATCCTGCGGTAACGGCTCGTTGAACAAAATCCGCCCGACGGTCGTTTCAATGATTTTATATTTTTTATACCCGCCGATTTCGCGCGTGATGCGAACCTTTATCGGCGCGTGGAGCCCGATTTCCTTCTCGTGGTAAGCCATAATGGCTTCCGCAGGGTCGCGGAACGCTTTGCCGGCGCCATTTTCTTTCTCGCGCAGCATCGTGAGGTAGTACGCGCCGAGAACCATGTCCTGGGTTGGAACGGTGACGGGCCGGCCGTCCGACGGCTTTAACAGGTTATTCGCCGCAAGCATAAGGAACCTCGCCTCAGCCTGCGCCTCAGCCGAAAGCGGCACGTGGACTGCCATCTGGTCGCCGTCAAAGTCCGCGTTATACGCCGTGCAGACAAGCGGGTGCAGCTTGAGCGCACGCCCCTCGACTAAAACGGGCTCGAACGCCTGGATACCAAGACGGTGGAGTGTCGGTGCGCGGTTTAGCAGGACCGGATGGTCCTTGATCACGACTTCAAGCGCGTCCCAGACTTCTTTCGAAGTCGCGCGCTCGACCATTTTCCTTGCCTGTTTTGCGTTTTGCGCGTCTTTGTTGTCTACAAGCCGCTTCATTACGAATGGCTTGAACAATTCGATCGCCATCTCTTTCGGCAGGCCGCACTGATACAGCTTCAGCTCCGGCCCGACTACGATGACGCTGCGCCCTGAGTAGTCGACGCGCTTGCCGAGAAGGTTCTGACGGAAGCGCCCCTGCTTGCCCTTGAGCATATCCGAAAGGGATTTAAGCGGGCGGTTATTAGGCCCCGTGACCGGACGCCCGCGGCGGCCGTTGTCAATGAGCGCGTCGACCGCCTCCTGAAGCATACGCTTTTCGTTTCGCACGATTATATCCGGCGCGCCCAAATCGAGCAGCTTGTTCAAGCGGTTGTTGCGGTTTATCACGCGGCGGTAAAGGTCGTTTAGATCGCTTGTGGCGAAGCGTCCGCCGTCAAGCTGGACCATCGGCCTGATATCCGGCGGGATGATCGGCACAACGTCTAAGATCATCCACTCCGGCCTGTTTCCGCTTGTTCTAAACGCTTCGACGACCTCAAGGCGCTTTAGCGTCTTTGCCTTTTTCTGTCCGGTAGCGGTTTTCAGCTCTTCCTTTAATTCATCAGAAAGCTCGTCAATGTTGATTTCCGCAAGCAGCTTCTGGACAGCCTCCGCGCCCATCCCGGCCTCGAAGTCGTCCTCATATGCCTCTTTCATCTCGCGGTATTCTTTTTCCGTCAGCAGCGTATATTTTTTTAAGTTTGTCATACCCGGGTCAATGACGATATACGCCGCGAAATAAAGCACTTTTTCAAGCAGCCGCGGCGACATGTTGAGCAGAAGCCCCATGCGGGAAGACGTTCCCTTAAAATACCAGATATGCGATACCGGCGCCGCCAGCTTGATATGCCCCATGCGCTCCCTGCGTACCTTTGACCGCGTGACCTCAACGCCGCAGCGCTCGCAGACCTTGCCCTTATAGCGTATGCGCTTATATCTTCCGCAATAGCATTCCCAGTCTTTTTGCGGGCCGAATATCCTTTCGCAGAATAAACCGTCGCGTTCCGGCTTTAATGTGCGGTAATTTATCGTTTCCGGCTTTTTGACTTCGCCGTAAGACCATTCCTCAATCGCCTCCGGCGAGGCAAGGCCGATTTTCATAGACTCAAAAACATTAAATTCCAAACCATTACCCTGCTTTCTTATTCAGTTACTCGTCTTCATCATCGTCTATATCGCCGTTGTCAAGGCCGAGAAGCTCGTCGTCGTCATCGTCATCGTCCGAAATAGCGTCGTCTTCAAAATCGTCAAGGTCGGGCTGCTCGATTTCAAACCCCGCGCTGATCTCGGATTCAACCTCGACCGCTTCAAAAATTTCGTCGTCCTTGATGGAAAGCCCCATATTATCGTCGTCGAAGCTTTGCTTTAAGTCGATTTCAAGGTTATCCTTGTCAAGCACCTTGACGTCGAGGCAAAGCGACTGGAGCTCCTTAATCAGGACCTTGAACGATTCCGGTATCCCCGGCTTCGGCACGTTCTGCCCCTTGATAATGGATTCATACGTCTTTACGCGCCCTACAATATCGTCGGATTTTACAGTCAGTATTTCTTGAAGCGTATATGCCGCTCCGTATGCTTCAAGCGCCCAGACTTCCATTTCGCCAAAGCGCTGGCCGCCGAACTGGGCCTTGCCGCCCAACGGCTGCTGCGTTACAAGCGAATACGGCCCCGTTGACCGCGCGTGAATCTTGTCGTCGACAAGGTGGTGCAGCTTTAGGAAATACATGTAGCCGACCGTTACGCGGCTGTCGAACGCTTCGCCCGTGCGCCCGTCGTATATCAGGGACTTGCCGTCCTCTTCAAGCCCGGCGCTGCGCAGCGTATCGCGGATTTCACTTTCATGCGCGCCATCGAAGACAGGCGTCATGATTTTCCAGCCCAAATGATCGGCCGCCCTGCCCATATGGACCTCGAGCACCTGCCCGATATTCATGCGGCTCGGTACGCCAAGCGGGTTTAAAACGATGTCAAGCGGCCTCCCGTCCGGAAGGTACGGCATATCCTCCTGCGGCAAAACGCGCGATACGACGCCCTTGTTCCCGTGGCGTCCCGCCATCTTGTCGCCGACCGATATCTTTCGCTTTTGCGCGATGTAGCAGCGGACAACCATATTCACGCCCGGCGAAAGCTCCTCTGAGTTGTCGCGGGTAAACACCTTTACATCCACGATGATGCCGTACTCGCCGTGTGGAACCCGCAGGGACGTGTCGCGCACCTCCCGCGCCTTTTCGCCGAAAATCGCGCGCAGCAGGCGCTCCTCCGCGTTAAGCTCGGTTTCGCCCTTCGGCGTGACCTTGCCAACAAGGATATCTCCCGCGCGGACTTCGGCGCCGATGCGGATAATCCCGCGTTCGTCAAGCTCCTTTAAGACGTCCTCGCCGACGTTCGGGATATCGCGGGTAATCTCCTCCGGACCAAGCTTTGTATCGCGCGCCTCGATCTCATATTCCTCAATATGAATCGATGTAAATACGTCTTCCTTTACAAGCCTTTCGTTGATGAGGATGGCGTCCTCGTAGTTATAGCCCTCCCACGTCATAAAGCCGACAAGTACGTTCTTTCCAAGGGATATCTCGCCGTCGGCGGTGGCGGGGCCGTCGGCAATGACGTCGCCGGCTTTTACCTTGTCCCCGATTTTCACAAGGGGCCTCTGGTTTATGCATGTCCCCTGATTGGAGCGCAGGAATTTTATAAGCCTGTATGAATTTTGGCGCCCGTTTTCGTCGCGCAGGATAATTTCCCTTGCCGAGACCTTTTCAACGGCGCCGTCTTCTTTTGCGATTACAACGACGCCGGAGTCCATCGCGGCCTTATATTCCATGCCGGTGCCGACAATCGGGCTTTCCGGATTTAAGAGCGGCACGGCCTGCCGCTGCATGTTCGAGCCCATCAGCGCGCGGTTCGCGTCGTCGTTTTCTAAAAACGGTATCATCGACGTCGCGACCGATACGACCATCTTCGGCGAAACGTCCATAAAGTCGACGCGTTTGGCGGGAACCTCCTGGATTGTATCGCGGTAACGCACGGTTACGCGCCTGTCAACAAAGCAGTTGTTCTCGTCAAGCTTTTCGTTCGCCTGCGCGACGACATAATCGTCCTCGACGTCCGCGGTCATGTATACGACCTCGTCGGTGACGAAGTGCGAATCTGGGTCGACGCGGCGGTACGGCGCTTCGATAAAGCCGTACTCGTTAATCCGCGCAAATGTCGCAAGGTACGAGATAAGCCCGATGTTCGGCCCTTCAGGCGTCTCAATCGGGCACATGCGCCCGTAATGGCTGTAGTGTACGTCGCGCACCTCAAACGACGCGCGGTCCCTCGAAAGCCCGCCGGGACCAAGCGCGGAAAGGCGGCGCTTGTGCGTCAATTCCGCAAGGGGGTTCGTCTGGTCCATGAACTGGCTTAACGGCGACGAGCCGAAAAACTCCTTAATCGCCGCCATAACCGGGCGGATGTTTATGAGCGCCTGAGGCGTGATGACGTCCATATCCTGGGTCTGTGTCGTCATGCGCTCGCGGATAACGCGCTCCATCCTTGAAAACCCGATGCGGAACTGGTTTTGCAAAAGCTCGCCGACGCTGCGTATCCGGCGGTTGCCGAGATGGTCGATGTCGTCGGTCGTGCCGAGCCCGCGGTTTAAGTTGCACAAATAGTTGATGGACGCGAAGATATCGTCCTTTATAATATGTTTCGGTATCAGCTCGTCTATGCGCGATTTTATGGCTTCGCGAACCGCCGCCTCTTCCGTGTTTTCCTCAAGTATCTCGCGGAGGACGGAAAACCGAACCTTTTCGTTGACGCCAAGCTCAGCGCAATCGAAACCGACGAAATTTTTGATATCGACCATACCGTTTGACGAAACCTTCACTTCGATGTCCTTGACCATGACAAACACGTTATCGACGCCGGATTTTTCAATCAGGAACGCTTTTGCGCGTGAAAGAACCTCGCCCGCATCGGCCATAAGCTCGCCCGTGAGCGGGTTGATGACCGGCTGCGAGAGGGTCTGTCCGACAATCCTGCCGGAGATTGAAAGCTTTTTATTGTATTTATAGCGGCCCACACGCGACAAATCGTAGCGCCTCGGGTCAAAAAACAGGTTGTCGATATGGGTCTGGGCCGATTCGACCGTAGGCGGCTCGCCCGGGCGGAGCTTGCGGTAAACCTCAAGCAGCGCTTCCTCGACGTTGTTGGTCCCGTCTTTTTCAAGGGTCGTCTTGACAAGGATGTCCTCGCCGAAAAACTCTTCAATCTGGGCGTTGCTGCCAAGCCCCAGCGCGCGGACAAACGTCGTCACCGGAAGCTTGCGGTTTTTATCGATCCTCACATAAAAGATGTCGTTTGAATCGGTTTCGTATTCAAGCCACGCGCCCCGGTTCGGGATGATGGTGGACGAATAAAGCTCCTTGCCGGCCTTGTCCCGCGCTAAGGAATAATAAACGCCCGGGCTCCTTACAAGCTGCGAGACTACGACGCGTTCGGCGCCGTTTATGATAAACGTGCCGCTGTCGGTCATGAGCGGGAAATCGCCCATAAAGATATCCTGTTCCTTGATCTCGCCGGTTTCCTTATTATACAGGCTTGCGCGAACGCGAAGCGGAGCCGCGTAGGTAGTATCCCGCTCCTTGCACTCCTCGATTGAGTATTTCGGCGTTTTTTCCATCCTGTGGTCTATAAAGTTGAGCACAAGGTTACCTTGATAATCTGTTATGGAGGATATATCGCGGAATACTTCCTTTAGCCCCTCTTCAATAAACCAGTTGTAGGAATTCTTTTGCACCTCGATCAGATTCGGCATGTCCAAAACTTCTTGAATCCTCGAGAAGCTCATGCGGACATTGCTGCCTAGTTGCACGGGCTTTACATTCACCATAGGCGTAACATCACTCCATTCAAATATTTGGGGCTTGAATCGCGCGTTTTTTTGTGATATAATATTTGCCGTAAAGCATATTTATCCATTTTGATACAGTATATTATTATATAACTCATTCCACAATATGTCAATACATATTTTGTCGAATTGGTTATTTTTTTTATTTTTAAATTTTTTCTAAAATTTGTTAAAGTTTTATAGCTTGCTGACGACAACATTTATAGGAGAACTGTATGCTCCAAGCATTACGAAGGAGGAACATAAAATGGCAGTAAACGGAATGGGCGGTTATAATTACAAAAACTTTAGCGATTATACGACAAGCAAGAAAGCAAGCGGTAAAACGGAAGAAAGCGAAGAAAAAGCGAAAGCGGCGTCCGGGTCTGAAAAGGCGTCGGAAACAAAACAGCCGAAAGCTGAAACCTACAAGCCCGACCTTGATAAAATCAATTCCATGAAGGCGGACCTAAAAAACAACATCGCGGCGTTTAAGCAAATGGTTTTTTCGCAGGTTAAAAGTCAGGGCAACATGGCCGATAAAGCCGGCGGAATCAACATCCAAGATCTTCTTAAAAACATTTCGCCCGAAGAAGCGAAGGCGAACATTGCCGGCGACGGGTATTGGGGCGTCGAGCAGACCGCAAACCGCATACTGGATTTCGCAAAAGCGCTTTCCGGCGGAGACCCCTCCAAGATTGAGACTTTGAAAAACGCGGTATTAAAGGGGTTTGAAGCCGCTGAGAAGCTTTGGGGCGGCAATCTGCCGTCTATCAGCTACGAAACAAAGCAAATGATACTTGAAGGATTTGAAGCCTGGGCGAACGAAAGCAAAGTGGAGGCCTAAAG
This sequence comes from Oscillospiraceae bacterium, assembly GCA_009777635.1. Classification (GTDB taxonomy): domain Bacteria; phylum Bacillota; class Clostridia; order Oscillospirales; family Ruminococcaceae; genus WRAV01. Next base: position 8,537 of record WRLK01000005.1, read on the forward strand.
GAAATACGCTTCGTGAACGGGGAAAATACATCCTAACCTGCCCGTTGTACCGAGGCTTAAAACCGGCTTTGGGAAGCAGAAAAAAACGTTCTAACCGTTCTGCCTTATTCACCGGAACCGGAATTTTGAGAACCTGACCCGCCAACATAATCTAAGATTGTGGCTGGACCCCGGAACCTTGTTGTTCCAAAATAAAATGGACGTCCGATTGGGCGTCCATTTTATTTTGCCATATATTGTCCTCATAGCCCAAAATACCGTTACCGCGGAGATTTTTTTCGCAATTTCCCATCTATGGGCAGCTTCCTGATACTATTCCCCGGTCTCTTCCTTTTCTTCGGGGGTAAACACGACGGTGACTTCTTCCGCCTCGTCGGCTTCAAGCGCGTCCGCCGCTTCCGTGAGCTTTTCCGCGACCGCCTGAGCCGCTTCCGCGATTTTTTCGGCGACCGCTTCTTTTACTTCGGCAGCTTTTTCCGCGACCGCTTCTTTTATCCCGGCGGCTTTTTCCGCGGCGTCATCGGCGACGCCTGCTGCTTCGGCAATCTTTGCGACGTCGGTATCGGGACCGGCTTCATAAGACCTCGGCGCTTCGTCTGCTTCAGGCTCAGGCTTTTTCTCCGCCGGTTCCATCAGCGCGCGCATGGAAAGGCTTACGCGCTTTTTATCAAAATCTATATCGGTAATTTTTACCAAAACTTCCTGCCCGACCGAAATCACATCCTCGGGTTTCGCGATGCGCTCGTTTGAAATCTGGCTTATATGGATAAGCCCGTCAATACCCGGCAGAATCTGTGCGAACGCGCCAAATGCCGTAAGGGAGATGATTTTCGCCTTACACACGTCGCCAGCTTTATGCTCGCGCGAAAGAATCTCCCACGGGTTGTCCTCTGTTTTTTTGTATCCCAGCGAGATTTTCTTGGCTTCGGGGTCTAAATCCTTTACATATACTTCGACCATGTCGCCGACCTTCAGCACCTCGGACGGATGCTTCACGCGGCTCCACGAAAGCTCTGAGATATGGACCATACCGTCTATGCCGCCCAGATCGACGAACGCGCCGTAGCTTGTAAGAGACTTTACCGTACCCTTGTAGGTCTTGCCGACCTCAACGTCTTTCCAGAACTTCTCCTCGAGCTCCTTGCGCTGCTCCTTGAGCACGTTGCGTATTGAGCCCACCGCGCGGCGGCGCTGCCTGTTCGTCTCAAGTATTTTAAACCTGACCGGCTGCTTTAAGAGCGTTTCAAGCTCCTGGCCTTTGCTCGCGGTAGCGTGTGACGCGGGGATAAACACACGTACGCCGTTCGTAACCGCAATCACGCCGCCCTTAACGACGTCCACAACCGTACCCTCAAGGATTTCACCGCTTTCCTCGGCCTGAACGACTTTTTCAAAGCCCGCGATGGCGTCAAGGCGTTTCTTCGAGAGCATCGCGGTGCCTTCGACGTCGTTTACGCGCAGTACAATCAACTCGAGCTCGTCGCCGACCTTGACAAGTTCCTCAAGGTTTGCGTTCGGGTCGTCCGTAAACTCGTAGAGCGGCACGTAGCCGGACTGTTTTGTGCCGACGTCGACCGCAATCTCGTTCGGCGAAACATTTGTTACAACGGCCGTAACCTTCTCCCTGGAATTTATCGTTTTAAGAGATTGCTCAAGCATCTCCTCAAAGCTCTGGTCATCCTGCTGGTTTAGAATATCACTCATGGTTTCTGCTACCTCCTTAATAATAAACGCCGGGGTCGATGCACCTGCCGTAATGCCGATATTTTGGCTCTTTGCATAAGGGATATGATAAAGCTCGTCCTTTGATTCAATCACAAATGCCGGGCAACACTCTTTTGATATTTCGGCAAGCCTTGCGGTATTCCCGCTGCCACGTCCGCCAACGACCAGCATAATATCGGATTTCTCCGCCAGCTTGGCGGCTTCCTGCTGCCTTAACATCGTAGCATTACATATTGTATCAAATATATTGATATTTGTATACACATTTCTTACAAGAAATGTGTATTTTTTCCATAAAAGCGAATTAAACGTGGTTTGCGCAAGTAAAATATAGCTTTTTTCAACAGACATCTCATCGGCAAGAAATCTTTCCATCTGATCCAAGTCCGAAAAAACATGGCATCCGGCTTTGCAAAATCCGACGATTCCCTTCACCTCGGGATGGGCGGCGTCACCCGCGATAAGCACCGTCTTTTTTTTAGAGGATGCATCCGACGCGATTTTATGTATCTTTGCGACATACGGGCATGTGGCGTCGTAATACGGGATTCCAAGGCTGATAAGCTCGTCGTACACCCTTTCCGGCACTCCGTGCGACCGGATGACGACCTTGTAACCCTTTGGCGCTTCGCTTGGCTCATTGATGATAACGGCGCCTTTTTTGCTGAACGCTCTGATAATCTGCGGATTATGTATAATCGGTCCAAGCGTAGCGATTTTCTCGCCGTTTAATAGCAGCTTATCCACCGCGCTGACCGCGCGCTCGACGCCGAAGCAAAACCCGGCGGTCTTTGCAATTGTTACAGGCATTACGCGGGCCCGCCTTCGCAGGCTTCGTTAAACTTTAAAAACAATTCCTTTATATCCGCCATGATTGATTTTGAGGCAATCCTAAGCGTCGAGGGCGTATGTACGTCAATTTTAAGCTGATCGTTTTTAATAAGCTTGCCGTAGCAAACCGTGACCTTACCTCGGAATTGCAGTTTTTTGTGGTAAACTATGGCGCATGGCAGAACATCGGCGCCGGTCTCCCCCGCAATCATCGCAACGCCGCTTCGCGCGCGTTTTGGCACGCCGTCATTTGAACGCGTGCCCTCAATGAACATCCCGAGCACACCGCCGCCTGCAATCCTGTGTCCCGCTTCCCTTATCGCCGCGCCGTCGCCTTTTCCCCGGTCGACCGGAAACGCGTTAAGCCAACTTAGCACCCGCCCGAAAACAGGATTTTTAAAAAGCTCAATCTTTGCCATAAAATGAATTTGAGGCTTGAGTCTTACTGCTAAAAAAAGCGGGTCAAATACGGAGATATGGTTGCTTGCCATAATAAATCCCCGGTCCATAGGGATGTTTTCAAGCCCCTCGTACCGCATGCGGTAAAAGACGCTGACAAAAAAGTGGCATAATGCTTTTGCGAACGCATAAAAACTCATACCGTTTTTTCCTCAATGATTTTCATGATTTGATCTGCGGTTTCCTTACACGTCCAGCCCGTGTTGTCGATTAGAACGGCGTCCCCGGCTTGTTTCAGCGGAGCGATGCTTCGGTTCATATCGTTATAGTCGCGCTGTTTTATTTCTGTGAGAATATCATTATAGCTTACCTGCTCGCCTTTTGCAACATGCTCTTCAAAACGCCGCTTCGCGCGCGCTTCCGCGGAGGCGGTCAGGTAAATTTTAACCTTTGCGCCCGGCAGAACTACCGTGCCGATGTCGCGGCCGTCCATGACGACGTTTTGGCCTGCCGCCATGTCACGCTGCAAATCGAGCAGGAAATCCCTGACCTTGGGAATCGCCGATACGTTTGACGCAGCCATGCCCATTTCAGGCTTTCTTATATCGTCGGAAACGTCGCGCCCATTTAAAAAAACACGCTGCACGCCGTCCAAATAATCAAGCTTTATCCGGATTTCATGCAGCTTAGCAGAAATGCCCGCAGCGTCTGTCGTACCGATATTACGCTCCGACGCGAACAGGCCGATTGCCCTGTAAAGCGCCCCCGTATCAACGTAAATATAGCCCAGCTTCTTTGCTACGGCCTTCGCCGCCGTACTTTTGCCGACCCCCGCAGGCCCGTCTATCGCAACCGAAATCATACCTCTGTCTCCTTTTATACGTTCTGCGCCGCCAGAAAGCCCGTGGAAAAGGCAATCTGAAGATTAAAGCCACCGGTATAAGCGTCCGCGTCTATGACCTCGCCCGCAAAAAACAGCCCTGGCACAAGCTTTGACCCCATCGTCCTTGGGTTTATTTCCTTTACGCTGACGCCTCCACAGGTGACTACAGCCTCCTCAATCGGGCGCAACGCCACAGGCGTAAGATTCAACCGCTTTAGCAATCCCGCCAAAGCAAGCCGTTGCCCTTTTGTAATGCTGTTCACCTTTACATTCCCCGGAATCCCTGAGAGCCGCACAATTACAGGGATAAGTTTTCGCGGCAGCAATTCCGAAAGGCTGTTTTGGAAGTCTTTGTTGAGATTTGCATGAAAGTCGCGCAAAATCCGCGCGTCAAGCTGGTCTTTAAGAAGCGCAGGTTTTAAGTCTATCGAAAGCGTGTAGTCCGATATATCGCCGTCCATATGGGCCGACGCACTCAAGACGAGCGGCCCCGACACGCCGAAATGCGTGAACAAAAGCTCTCCGAGCTCTGAGAACACGGGCTTTGCCCTTCCCTTTTTGAATAGCGAAAGTATGCAGTTTTTAAGGGACAGTCCCGTCAAATCGCGGCAAAAATCCTCTTTTATAACAACCGGTATCAGTGAAGGCCGAAGGGTTGTCACTGTGTGGCCCGCCTGTTTGGCGAGCGTATACCCGTCGCCGTCCGAGCCGGTCAGCGGGTAGCTTTTGCCGCCCGTCGCCACAACGATGCTGCCGGCGTAAAAATCCCCGGCATTTGTTTTAACACCCGCGACTCTACCGTCTGTAAATATAAGTTCTTTACAGCAAACGCCCGTCTTGACGTTCGACCCGCTCTTTTTTACAAACGATACAAGCGCGTCCACAATATCCACGGCTTTATCTGACGCCGGAAACACGCGCCCGCCGCGTTCCGTTTTAAGCGGAACATGCAAATCGTCCTTAAAAAGCCGCATCAAATCCTTAGGGCCAAACGCAGAAAACGCGCTGTAGAGGAATTTTCCGTTTGTTCTGACCGCCGCTAAAAGCTCCTCGCGGTTGCATTCATTCGTTACGTTACATCTGCCTTTTCCCGTTATCATCAGCTTTCTTGCAGGCCGCTCCATCTTTTCAAGCAGCAGAACGCGCTTTCCGCTTTTTGCTGCAAAGCCCGCGCAAAACAGCCCGGCAGCACCCGCGCCAATAATGATAACGTCCGTTTGATCCGGCATACGCTGATAACACCACCAGTCATTTTACATGGTTTATACGGAAAATGCAAGTTGTGACGTGAACATCTGGAAATTGTGAATGGGTTTTCACTGCGGAGATGACCGCGCGAGGCATGAGACGCAGGTGAGCTTTCGCCCGGCAAGGACGGCAACGAAGCGATGGCGGTGCGGCAGTAGAAAAAACATCACAAAGACCGTCTGAACACGGCGCTAGTTCGGCCTGTCGCCCGCGGTTTCCATCATGGCGAGTACCGCCTGCTTAAGCGATTTTTGCCCGGATTTCCCGAGCTTCGGATCGGATTCTAAAATCCGTTTCGCAGCATCGCCTGCTGATTGCATAATCGCTATATCATCTGCAAAGCTTGCGACCTTTAATGCCGGAAGCCCATGCTGTCGAAAGCCGAAAAAGTCGCCCGGTCCGCGCTGCTTTAAATCATATTCCGCAATCTGGAACCCATCCGAAGTTTTTTTCATGACCGAAAGCCGCTCGCGCGTACCCGCCGCCTTTGCGTCGCTCACAAGGATGCACCAGCTTTTATGCTCGCCGCGCCCCACCCTGCCGCGTAGCTGATGAAGCTGGCTGAGCCCGAACCGCTCAGCGTTTTCGATGAGTATGATCGTCGCGTTCGGAACATCCACGCCCACCTCGACAACGGTTGTCGATACAAGCGCCTGTATCTCGCCGTTTTTGAATTTACGCATGACGCTTTCCTTTTCCGCCGGCTTCATCCTGCCATGCAAAAGCCCTGTTCTAAATCCTTTGAGCGTGGTCCCTGAGATATGCTTTTCATATTCGATTGCGGGCTTTAACGCCGTTTCGGCTTCGCCCTGCTCAATCAGCGGACAGACGATATATGCCTGTCTGCCGCCGCTTATCGCGTCGCGCACAAACCCCATCGCGCGCGCGCGCTTTTGGCCGCCGATGAGAAGCGTCTCCACCTTTTTTCGCCCCGGAGGCGATTCATCGAGCACCGAAAGCTTCAGGTCGCCGTAAATAATAAGCGAAAGCGTGCGCGGAATCGGTGTCGCCGACATGACAAGCACATGGGCGCTTTCGCTTTTTTGCGACAGCTTCGCTCTTTGCGCCACGCCGAACCGGTGCTGCTCGTCGGTGACGACAAGACCCAGGTCAAAGAATTCGACGCCCCCGGACAACAGCGCGTGCGTACCTACCACACAACCGGTTTCACCGGTTATTAGCCCGTTTCGGATTTCCCTCTTCTTTTTTGCAGTTGTGCTGCCTGTAAGTAATTCAACCTTTACACCAAATGCGCCAAGAAATGCCCGCATGGTATCGTAATGCTGTTCTGCGAGGATTTCCGTCGGCGCCATAACTGCGGATTGCCGCCCGTTTTGATGCGCAAACCAAATACAGGCGGCTGCAACAAGCGTCTTGCCTGAACCCACGTCTCCTTGGAGCAGCCGGTTCATCGGGGTTGACAGCCGCATATCGCCGATCGCCTCGCCTATACACCGGCATTGCGCATTCGTCGGACGAAACGGAAGATGCTTATAAAACCTTGCAACATCGCGCGCATCCATCGGCCTTACAGTTTTTCTTAAGTTTTCGGCGTTTAGCATTGAGAGTCCAAGCGACAACAGTAGCAATTCTTCGAATACGAAGCGTTCCCGCGCCTTTTTCGCATCCTCTATCGTTAATGGAAAGTGTATATCCTTTACAGCAGTGCCGATACCTGCTAACCCGTATTGCGAAAGAATATCCGCGGGGATCGTTTCATCCGGCGGTCCGCACTCCGATAGGCATTGCTCAATGTTTGCCCTGATCATTTTCGATGTGATACCGGCAGTCTGCGGGTAAAGCGGCAATATCACGCGGTTTTTAGGTACCGGGTAAATATCCGGGGACGTCATCTCGCGCTTTAAAAGATTGCCCTGCGCCTTGCCGTAGAAGATGTACTCCTCGCCCTCTTTTAAGCCGTCAACCGTCCATCCGCAGTTGAACATGGTGATATCCAGCCGGCCCGTGTAGTCCTCCGCCACGAGCTTGAATATGGAAAGCTTCGCGCGTATGCGCTGTTCGCGGGACTTTCCCACAAGCCTTGCGCGTACGGCGCAAAGCTCAAATTCAGGCGCTTCCATAATGGAATAAGGCGCGCTCAAGTCAACGTACCCGCGCGGAAAATGGTACAACAAATCGCGCACCGTAAAAATACGCAGCTTTTTATAGAGGGCGGCGCGTTTTTCGCCCACCCCCTTTAGATACTGTATGCTTGTATCCAGTGTCGCCGCCAATCAATCACCGTCCGCCGGTTTTTTATCGTGGCCTTCCACGTCTTCTGCCCGTACAACTTTGTATCCCATAGGCCCTATGAATCCGCTCGGGAGGTCTATATCGTCCTGCCTTCCGGTTTGACGGGAATAGGGGCTTGAGATCTGGCGCCGGTAAGTATATCTCTTGTTGAATTTTTTATGGTATTTCCGGCTTGTTCGCACAGCGACCATCATGATCAAAAACCCCATAAAGATGACGGCTACCGTATGCCCGAGGTTCAAAGGCTCAATATCCAGAACCTGCAAAGCCGGTAACATTCCTTTAAGCATCGGCGCCACAACCTCTCAATAGCAGGATATCGTCAATGAATTATATTATACCACTTATACCACCATCAGACAAGGTTTGTAAACGTCAGCCGTTCATTGTCTATGATATGCTCAATCTGACGTTTAATATTTGCGACTTCCGCTGAAAACTCCCCGAATTCACCGCCCCGCGCAAGCTCCGGAAGCCTTGCGACACCGGTCGTAATCACGTCAAGGTGACTGTGCCGCACAAAATGTATCAATCTGCTTTCTTGCTGGTCCCAGTAGCTTTCAAGCTCATCCGCGCGCATTCCGAGCGTCTCCTTGTCTTTTTCCGAAAGCGGCTGGGTAAAGGCTTCCATCCTCTCCTGAATGCCCTTTTCAACCTCCGTCACCTTGTAGTAGGAATAACAGCTCAACGAGATAGCGACCGCTAAAAGGACTGCGCAAATAATAACACGCTTCACTTTTTGGCGCCTCCTTTTTTGTTTTTGACACAGAGATAATACTGCGCCCGGCGGTTCAGCGTCATAAGAAATACATCGCCAACCGTAAGGTTTTGCTTTTTGAGCTCCTGCTCGGCCCATTCCTGTTTGATGTTGCAGAAGTTAAACGCATCCGGCACAAATTTTCCGTCGGAGATAACAATCATCGACGGCGAATCGCATTCGTTTTCGATCGGGATTTTCAGCATACCGGCCGTGGCCTCGCGGGACTCGAATTTCTTGAAGACCGAAAGCTTCCCGGATGTCTCCACAATCGCGCACGAAACCTCGCCCACGTCAAAAATATTGGCAATACGAAGCTGGTCCACCAGGTCTTCAGTGGACCATCGAAGCTCGCTCATTACACGCTGGTCGATCATGCCGTCGCGTATTATAATACACGGGTTTCCCGTTATGATTTTTCGCATCGTATTGCTTTTCATCGTCAGCACCGATGCACCCACTTCGCATGCCATCAGCGTGAATATCGGCAGGACGCTCACCAAAATCGGAACGTTCATGTCCTCGATCGAAAGTGTTGCGATGTTTGATACAAGTATGGTAACGACAAGCTCCGACGCTTGAAGCTCTCCGATTTGACGTTTGCCCATGACTCTCAGCGCGAAAATAATCAGGGTATATAAGACAATGGTCCTAAGTAATATAACTCCCATGCGAAATCTCCTGAATTTTTGTAATATTATCTGCAAAAACAGGGCAATATATCCTTACTTTAAATTTCCAAACATAAAACCAAATCGCATGGGAAGAGTAAATATAACAATAATGGAAAGGAAGAATGAATATGCGAAACTTCAAAAAAATAGCAAAAGCTTTTGTGGGTGCCATCCTTGTGTTTGTATTGGCATGTATGCCTGTATACGCGGCGCTTGATACCGACCCGGATGCGTCTCACACCGCAAACGAAACGGCGCTCGAAAATGATGAAATTGACGTCAATGCGGAAGAAGGCGCGGCGGAAGACACGGCGCCCATGCCAATCAGCGGGGAGATAAACCCGGACACGGGACTTAAAAGCGTGGCGTTGCCCGGAGTTCTTGCATTGTTTTCAGCAGGCGCGGCGCTTGTCGTCATCGGAGATAAGCTCACAAAACGCAAAAAATAAATAAGAGTAAGAATCCCCCCGGAAGCTTGAAGCCTCCGGGGGGATTTCATAAGATTCTCATAGTCTTTAGGGGGTGCCGACAATAGGTTAAATCGAGATTTCGTTTGCAACGCGCACAAGGTTTATGTCGATGGTTTTTTCCATCTTAAGCCCTTCAAGAATATCCACATCGGTAGTTGTTGAGCCTTGCCTTGTGACGATCCTGTTGCCGATGCCTTTCATCAAAAGCTCCACCGCGTAATGCCCCATTTCGGAAGCAATCACGCGGTCCCTCGCCGACGGGGAGCCTCCGCGCTGCACGTGACCGATTACCGTGGCCCGCGCTTCAACGCCTGTTTTCTCCTGTATATACGCCGCAATCCGCGCCGCGTCCATCGGCTCGTCTCCTTCAAACTTTGGGTCCGCCTGCGTCACGCCCTCCGCGACAATAACGATAAAATGGCTTTTTCCGGTGCCAAGCGTTGTGCGCATCTTATTGATGATGTCACGCTCAAGGTCATATTCGATCTCCGGCACGAGAAAAGATACGGCGCCGTCGCAAATCGCGGAACGCAAAGCGATATCGCCGCAGTTGCGCCCCATGACCTCTACGACGGAGCACCTATCGTGCGACTGCGATGTGTCGCGAAGCTTATCGATGTTTTTAACGACCGTGTTTATCGCCGTATCGTAACCGATGCTGTATTCTGTCGCTGCAATGTCATTGTCGATCGTGCACGGTATACCAATGCACGGCACGCCTTTTAGAGAAAGGTCCCGGGCGCCGCGGAAAGACCCGTCGCCTCCGCACACCACAAGCGCGTCGATTCCTGCTTTCTGGCATGCGAGCTTGCCCTTTTCAACGCCCTCGTCGCTATTGAATTCGGGACACCGCGCCGAATACAAACACGTACCCCCGCGCTCCAGAATGCCGCTTACGTCGCGCAATGTCAGGTTTTTCATATTGCCGCTCATAAGTCCGTTAAATCCTTTATATATCCCCTTTACATTGATTCCGTTAAACAAAGCCGTCCTGGTAACGGCGCGCACGGCTGCATTCATGCCGGGCGCATCGCCTCCGCTTGTCAAAATACCGATTGTTTTTATTTTGTGATCCATGATTTTAGCTCCTATCCGCCGAAATTGCAAAGTTCTACAACTTTTCCCACATTACATTATATTCATATTCTTCATTAATTTCAAGTAGTAATTGAGAAAATCACAAGAAAATCACAATATCTGTGTGATAAGGGCGACGCTTTGCTCGCCTAGCAAGCGCCTGAGTTCCCTGAGCATTACGTCGTTTACGCTTACCCAGTAGCTGCTCGGCGTCCTTACGTATTTCCCTGTATCCATATAGTAAAAGTAAACTGGCGTTGCGCCCTCGAATACCCTTAAAACATTTACCGCAAGCTCTACGTCGCTGCTGTCCTTGTCCTTGAATTTGAGATAAAGCCCGTGTTTTTTATTTTTTATGCCGGATTCGTTTATTTTCGCGGGCTGTTTGCCGCGAAGCCTATTAAGCGCTTCGTCCGGCAAAAGGATTTCCTCGCATATAATTTGCGCGTTTTCCTCCTCGGTCGTCTTGACCCTGCCCTTTGCGACAATCACGCTGCCGACGTTTAAAAGCTGCGAATACTCCTGAAAAGATTTCGGGAACACAATCATTTCTATCGTCGCGGTTTTATCCTCCACGTCGATAAACGCCATCATGTCGTTTGCCTTTGTCGTTTTGAGCTTTTTCCCCGTCACGATGCCAAATATCTGCACTCTCGCGTCGTCCATAGACTTTGACGCGTGAATCTTTGATATGTCGACGGGCTTGAGCTTCACGGAAAGCTCATCGTGCTCCGAAAGCGGATGCCCCGAGATATAAAGGCCGGTCGTCTCCTTTTCGCCCGCCAGCATCTGAATGAGCGTGAACTCCTCCTGCCACGGCAGCGCGTATTCGCCGCCTCCGTTCCCGGATAACCCCCCGAACAAATCCATCTGCCCCGTTACGTTCGCGCGGTTTCTCGCTTCGATCTCTTCAAGCAAGCTTTCAAACCCGAGCAGCATCTCGCGCCTGTTATGCCCGAAACAATCAAATGCACCGCATTTTATAAGGCTTTCGATTGCGCGGCGGTTTAAGTCCTTGCCTGTCATTCGCTCGAAAAAATCAAGCAGATTTTTAAACCTGCCGCCGTTTTTCCTCTCGCTTATCAGTGACGCGATAAAATTCCGCCCTAAATTTTTTACGGCAAGCAGACCGAAACGGATTTTGTCGCCCACGACCTCAAAACCCGAGCCGCTTTCATTTGCGTCGGGCGGCAAAACCTCAATGCCGAGCTTACGCGACTCCGAGATGTGGTCGATGACCTTGTCGGTCGAATCAAGCACGCTTGTGAGCAGCGCCGCCATATATTCGCGCGGGTAGTGAAGCTTCAAATACGCGGTCTGGTACGCGACCAAGGCATACGCCGCCGCGTGCGACTTGTTAAACGCGTATGACGCAAAGCTGCTCATCTCATCAAAAATATCGTTTGCGACGCCGGCGGGAACGCCGTTTGCGACGGCCCCCGCGCATTCTACGCTGCCGTCGTCTTTTTTCGCGCCGTAAATAAAGTTATGGCGCTCCTTTTCCATGACGTCGTGTTTTTTCTTGCTCATAGCGCGGCGAACCAAATCCGCCCTGCCGTAGGAATACCCGGCAAGCTCGCGGCAAATCTGCATGACCTGCTCCTGATACACGATACAGCCGTAAGTCACCTCAAGGATTGGCTTTAGCAGCGGCGTTTTGTACGTTACGATACCCGGGTTGTGGCGGCATTTCACATACCGGGGGATGGAATCCATCGGACCGGGGCGGTACAGCGATATGACGGCGATGATGTCCTCCATATGCTCGGGCTTTAGCTGCACAAGCACGTTTTTCATACCGGCCGATTCAAACTGGAACACACCGTTTGTCTGACCCCTGCCGAACATCTCGAACACGCTTTTGTCGTCAATCGGTATATCTTCAACCGTAAAACCGGGCTCATACCGCCGTATCATCTTTTCTGCGTCGCTTATGACGGTGAGCGTGCGAAGTCCTAAGAAATCCATCTTTAGAAGCCCAAGCTCCTCTAGCGTCGTCATCGGGAACTGCGTGATGATAGATGCGTCGCTTTTCTGGAGCGGCACATACGTGTCGGCGGGCTCGCGCGTTATCACGACGCCCGCCGCGTGGGTTGACGCATGCCGCGGCATACCCTCGAGCTTTTGCGCCATGTCGACCAGTTCTTTTATCTCCGCGTCGCCGCTGTACATCTCCATTAAATCGCGGCTTGCCTCTTTCGCGCGGGTGATTGTCATACCGAGCTCGAACGGTATCAGCTTCGCGATTGTGTCGACGCTCTGGTAGCTCATCCCGAGCGCCCGCCCGACGTCGCGGATAGACCCGCGCGCCGCCATCGTGCCGAACGTGATAATCTGCGCAACATGGTCCGAGCCGTATTTTTCAACCACATAATCGATGACTTCCGGGCGCCGCTCATAGCAAAAATCGATGTCGAAATCCGGCATGGATATCCGTTCGGGATTTAAAAACCGCTCAAACAGCAGGTTGTAGCGCATGGGGTCTATCCCCGTGATGCCTGTGATATACGCGCATATGCTTCCCGCGCCGCTTCCGCGCCCCGGCCCCACCGGTATCCCCTTTTCCTTTGCGTATGCGATAAAGTCGTGAACGATCAGAAAATAATCAATATATCCCATTTTTTCAATGACGGAAAGCTCGTACCGGAGCCGCTCTGTTTCTTCCCGCGCCGGATTGTCGCCGTAATATTTTTTTAGCCCCTCGTAACAGAGCGACCGGAAGTACTCCTTGTTGCCGCGCCCGTCCGGGGCTTTAAAATACGGCAGCTTTGTTTCGCCAAACGTAAAATCGAGATTGCACATACCGGCGATTTTCCCAGTGTTTTCAACCGCGCCGTCATACGCGCCGAAAAGAGCGCGCATCTCAAGCTCGTTTTTCAAGTAAAACTCCTCGGTCGAAAATTCAAGGCCGCTGCCCTCGTGCACCGTGCGGTTCGTCTGGATGCACACCAGTACGTTTTGCGCTTTGGAATCATCTTTCTCAACATAGTGGACGTCATTCGTCGCGGCAAGCGGAACGCCTGTATCGGCCGACAGCTTTACAAGCTCGGGAAGTATTCTTACCTGCTCTTCTAAACCGTGGTTTTGTATCTCGATATAATAGTTTCCGTCGCCGAAAAGGTTATTGTAATAAAGCGCGGTTTCCCTCGCCTTTTCATAGTCGCCGTTTAAAAGGTTTTGCGCGGCCTCGCCCGCAAGGCACGCCGACAGGCACACAAGCCCCTCATGGTGCTTTTCTAAAAGCTCGCGGTCGATCCTGGGCTTTGAGTAAAACCCGTCGATAAACCCGTATGACACGAGCTTTATCAGATTTTTGTAGCCCGCCTCGTCCTTGCATAAGAGGATCAAATGGTAAGGCGAAGAATCAATGTACTGCTGGCGGTCGAAGCGCGTGCGCCTCGCGACGTAGACCTCGCACCCGATGATTGGCTTTATCCCCTGCTTTTTGCATTCCCTGTAAAAATCGATAACGCCGTACATCACGCCGTGGTCCGTTATGGCAAGGCTGTCCTGCCCCTGCTCCTTCGCCGCCGCCACAAGCTTGTGAAGCCTGCACGCGCCGTCAAGCAGGGAGAACTCCGTATGGACGTGTAAATGCGTAAACGCGCTCATTGCTTCCCCCTTATCCCCGCCGCGAGCTTTGAAATCCTGTCAAGCCGGTGAAACACCCCGGAACGGCTTAAGACCGGCGACGTTAAGCCGCCAAGCTCCTTAAGCGACATGTATGGGTTCTGAAGCCTTAGCTTCGCGATTTCCTGTAAATCCTCCGGCAGCGATTCGCTCCCGGCCGTTTCAAGCACAAGGCTGATATCTTTAATTTGGCTTCTCGCGGCGTCCACCATTTTATCGATGTTCGCGGTTTCGCAGTTTGTCGCGCGGTTTGCGTTGTTGCGTGCGTTTTTCATCATCTCGACGTCAATCATCGCAAGGCATGATTTTGGCGCGCCCATCAGCGTCAGCAAATCCTCGATATAGGCGTATTCCTTGCCGTATATAACGCACGAGCCGCGCCGGTGCGTTGTCTTAGCGCCTAAAAGACAGGAATCGAGCACCGACTTTAAATCCTTGCACAACGCTTCGTCCTTTACGACAAACTCGATGTGATAGCTCTTTTCAGGATCGGTTATGTTGCCGCACGCAAGGTATGCCCCGCTTAAAAACGCGCACACATTCCCGTGACCTTTTAGAAGTTCTTTGTTGACGCCGGCTGTTTGTCCGAAAATATCAAGAAGCTTTTTCCTGTCGCCGGCGCCGTCAAGCCGCGCGGTGTAGACCGTCTTGTCGTTTCGCACTTTTTCGCCGGTCATGAGGCTTTCGGGGGGGGCGAGAAAATCATTTAAAAAGGACAGGTACAGCTTAAATATTTCGTAGTTTTCAGTCGCGACTAAGACGGAGGATTCAGAAAAACCCTTCGCAAACAGGAACAAGCCGTATGCCTGCGCCTTTTTAAACCGGGCGCGCAACTGCTTGTTCTCAAGTATTTCCGTTTTTAACGCGGCGGAAAAAGACACGTTAATCCTCCTAAAGCTAAATCGGGTTAAAATAAGAACCTGCGGTCACAGGCTCTAATTCGCAAGCGTGATATGGCGGTGTCGCGTCACCGCGCGGATGCCCTGTCCGCTTAGATGCGACGCGATCAGCTCCGCGAAAACGACCGAGCGGTGCTTGCCGCCGGTGCATCCAACTACGATGACAAGATGGCTTTTCCCCTCCTGGACATAAAGCGGGACCAGATAATCAATCAGGCCGAAAAGCCTTGGCAGCAGCCCCGCCGCCTGAGGCGACGACAAAACATATTCACGGACTTCTTCGTCAAGCCCTGTTTTATCGCGCAGCTCCGGAACATAAAAGGGGTTCGGCAAACATCGCACGTCAAATAATAGATCAGCGTCGGGCGGCAGGCCGTGCTTAAACCCGAACGATACGCAGCTCACCGTCATCGTGTTTTCGCCGTTATTTGAAAAAAGTTGAGCAACAATGGACTTTAGCTGTGCGTCGGAGGCCTCCGACGTGTCTACGTCGTAATCGGCCGCGCTTTTCGCAAACGCAAGCATCGCGCGCTCTTCTTTTATCGCGTCCTCGATCGACGATATTTCCCCGGAAATCAGCGGATGCGTCCGCCTTGTCTGTTTATAGCGGCATATCAGCACGTGTCCGGCGCAGTCGAGAAACAATATTTTGAGCTTATACCCTTGCGCTTTGAGCTCGTCCAAGCAGCTTTTAAAATCGGAAAACATCTCGCGGCTTCTCACGTCCACGACGATTGCTATTTTGGAAAACTCGCCGCGGCTTTGCTTTGATAGCTCGGCAAAATTTTGCACAAGCGCAGGCGGTACGTTGTCAACGCAATAATATCCCAAGTCCTCAAGCGCGTCCGCTACATGCGTCTTCCCCGCGCCCGACATCCCGGTGACGATTAAAATATTGGTATGATCCATATACGCACTTCCTACCTAATCCGGGCATTTCAGATCGTGTTAACAGGCCCCGACCACTTTTACCTCGCAGCTTAACTCCACGCCTTTTTTCCGCATGACTTCCGCTTTTATTACATCTATAAGCCCCAACACGTCTAAGCATGTCGCGCCGCCGGTGTTTACGATAAACCCCGCGTGCTTTTCGCTTACCTTAGCGCCCCCAACCGTTCTGCCCTTTAGCCCGCATTCATCGATAAGCGCCGAGGCGTATCCCGTAGCCGGCCGTTTAAAGGTGCTTCCGGCGCTCGGTATGTCAAGAGGCTGCTTTTCTCGCCGCCGTCTCATGAAATCGTCCATCTTGGCCGTGATTTCAGATTTATCGCCCTTTTTAAGCTTAAACACGGCGCTTGTGATGACAAACCCGCCTTTGCTGTATGCGCTGTGTCTGTAGCTAAGATCAAGCGCTTCGCCTTTAAACACGCCCATGTCGCCGTCCATCGTCAGATGCCTCACGCTTTTAAGGACGTCTTTCATCTCGCCGCCATACGCTCCCGCGTTCATGCAGACGGCGCCTCCCACGCTGCCCGGTATCCCGTATGCAAACTCAAGCCCGGAAAGACCGTGCTCTGCGGCAAACACGCACAATGATTTAAGCGACGCGCCGCTGCCCGCTTCAACGGTATCTTCTCCAATGAGCCGGATTGTGTGCAGCCCTTCCCCGATATGCAGCACTAATCCGTCAAAGCCCTCATCCGAAAACAGGACGTTCGAGCCGTTTCCAAGCACGAAAACTCGCGCCTTAAACCTGGCGGCGGCTTTGAGAATCTTTTTGATTTCACTTTCGTCCTTAGCCTCGATAAACAATGCGGCGGGACCGCCGATTTTAAACGTGCAGCGGCTTTTCAGCGGTTCGTCCGTTAAAACCGCGGCGCCAAGCTCCCCGCAATATTTTGAAAGCTCTAAAAGGCTCATGTCACCGTCCCCTATTCGTCCCAATCGTGCGTTTTGCCTTCTTCAAGCGTTTCTTCCAGCATACCGAGCTTGTTTAAAAGCTCCTGCGCCGAGTTGAAGCCCATCTCTTTCTGGCGGTTGTTCATCGCGGCTACCTCGATGATGATGGCAAGGTTCCTGCCGGGCTTGACGGGGATCGTCACCGACGGCACCTTGTTCCCTAAAATATCGGTGTATTCGTTATCGATGCCCATTCTGTCATACAGCTTGTTCCTGTCCCACTGCTCAAGCTGGATGATCATATCGATCTGCTGGGTCACCTTTACGGAGCCGATGCCGAATATGCGGCGGATGTTCACAATCCCGATACCGCGCAGCTCCATAAAGTGGCGGATATTTTCAGGCGAACTGCCCACCAGCGTTTTTGACGAAACGCGGCGGATTTCGACCGCATCGTCGGCAATCAGCCTGTGCCCGCGTTTTACAAGTTCCATAGCTGTTTCGCTTTTACCTACGCCGCTCTCGCCAAGCATCAAGATTCCCTCGCCGTGGACCTCGACCAGTACGCCGTGCCTTGTAACGCGCGGCGCAAGCTCGACGTTGAGCATGGAAATCAGCATCGCCAGGTATTCCGACGTTAAGATGTCCGTGCTTAAAATCGGGCATTTGTATTCCCGCGCAGCTTTCAGCATTTCATCGGGGATTTCCATGCTGCGCGCGACGATGACGGCAACCGGCTTATGCGAGAAAAATTCAAATACGCACTTTCTGCGTTCCCCTGGTTCAAACTGGCCGATGTACTCGATCTCGGTTTTGCCGAATATCTCAATGCGGGAATTGTCGAAAAAGTCAAAGAATCCTGTCAGGTGCAAGCCCGGGCGGCTCACCTCCATTGAGTAGATTTCAATCCCGGATGCGTCGCACGGCAGGTAGATTTCCGTTAAATTATGCGCCTTTATAATTTTTGAAAGCTTGACTGAAAATTGTTTTTGCAAGATATGTTCACTCCAAACTTTGAAGCTGTATTCAATAACGAGAAATGCTAGCGCGGCGAAGCGAAAATTTCGCAGTGCAAGGCAAATTTTTAAAGTAATGCTTTGTGCATTGCAAGAAAATTGAACGACGCAATGCGGAAATTTCGCCGCCGGGATGGCGTTTTGAGTATTGAATACAGCTTCTTACATTCGTTCCATTTAAAATATACCATAATCCATATCATTTAACAAGTTGACAAACTTTTCCCGATTTACTATTATTAAGGGTATTATATCGGGTATCATATCATATGTAGTAAAATGAATTATAAGAATGGCAGGAATAATCCTATGAAAATAGCTTTATTTACAGAAACATATTTCCCTAGCGTAAACGGGGTCGCGGCCCATGTCAAGACGCTGAAAAACGGTCTTGAGAAGCTTGGCAACGAGGTTCTTATCGTCACGGCGGATAAACACTGCAAGCATCATTATATCGATGACGACAATATCCTCCACTGCCCGTCTACCGAAGTAAAGCGCCTTTACGGGTTCGGGGCCGCACCGCCTTTTTCGTACAAACGCATGCGCCTGATTACAAAATTCGACCCGGACGTTATCCATATCCATCAGGAATTCGGCATCGGGCTGTCGGGGATACTCGCCGCGAAAAAGCTGAAGATACCGCTTGTATACACACTCCATACGGTCTATGACCAATATATCTACTACATCGCGCCGCCGCCGTTTATCCGCGCCGCCACCAAGATGTCGCACCATTACGAGCGGTTTATCGCAAGCCACGCGTCAGAGCTTACAGGTCCGTCGCAAAAATGCGAGGAGTATTTTAAAAAAATCGGTGTGCGAAAAGACGTAAACTTAATCCCCAACGCCATAGACCTTGAAATGTTCGATCCCGCCCGCGTAAAACAAAGCGATAAAGCCGAGTTCCTCAATAAATACGGGATTCCCATCGGCAAGCTGCTTGTCTGCTTTGTAGGCAGGCTCGGCAAGGAAAAAAGCGTGGATGTATTGCTTGAATACTGGGCGGAAACAATCACACGCAACGACGATATGCACCTTGTCATTATCGGCGACGGCCCGGATAAGCGCTCGCTTGAGCTTTTGGCGGAAAACCTTAACATCAAGGATATGGTGACCTTCACGGGGATGATAAAGCACGACGCTATGCCGGTATGTTTTGCGGCGTGCGACGTTTACGCGACGGCGTCGCTTTCGGAGATGAACTCGATTTCCATGCTTGAGGGCATGGCAAGCGGGTTGCCGGTTTTGCAGCGTTATGACGAAATGAACGCAAGCCAGATCGAGGTCGGCGTGAACGGCTACCTGTTTCACACCGCGCAGGAAATGGCAGGGCGCCTTCGTGATCTAAAGGCGCTTTCGCCTGAAAAGCGGGCCGGATTTGAGGAGCGTGTTATCGGCTCGGTCGTATCGCGCGGCGTAAACGAACTTGCCGAATATATGCTTGGCGTTTACAAAAAGGCATTGAGCGAAAAACCGGATATCGGCGTAAAACGCAGGCTGCGTTTATAGTGCAAAAACGGCGTATCGGCGCAAAGGAAACCGGTTTCTAAAATAAAAACGCCATGCGAATTGTAACGCCTACAAATCGCATGGCACTTAATATGTGGTTGGGCCCTAAGCTTCTTCCTAATCTAATTCATCGTTTTCGTCGTCGTCCGGCTCTTTTTCCGCCAGCGTAGCAGCCGTGCTGATTTCCGACGCCACCACGTTTTCAAGGTATTCATGGTATGCTGTAAGAATCTGCGACTCGATGAGCTTGCGCGCTTCAGGCGTAATTGGGTGCGCAATATCGCGGAATACCCCATTGTCGTCTTTGCGGCTGGGCATAGCTACAAATAATCGCTCAGGCCCTTCGATAACCTTTATGTCATGCACGGCGAAAGCGTTGTCAAGCGTAATGGAAACAAGCGCCTTCAGCCTCATGTCTTGGTACGTCCGTCTGATTCTGATATCGGTGATGTTCACGAGAAGTCCCCCTAGTTTATAATCTTTTTTATTATTTAAGTTATAAGAATAAATATACCTTGTTTCTTTTTTTAAATTTATGCAATATAATATGAAGCAGATATTATGATGCGCATCAGCGCTTAAAGGAGATTTTTATGTTTAACGAAAAAATGCTTGAATCCGCCAAAAAGCTGCACTTCATAGGAATCGGCGGTTCGGGTATGTTCCCGATTGTACAAATCCTTGAAAGCCAAGGATACGAAATCACAGGCTCCGACAACAACGAAAGCGATACGCTTGAGCTTGTCAGGAAAATGGGTATCCCGGTATTTCTGGGCCACGACGCCGAAAATATCAACGGCGCCGATATGATTATTTATTCCGCGGCAATTTCCCCTGAAAACCCGGAGCGGACAGAAGCCTTAAAGCTTGGGATACCGGCTGTCGAGCGCTCGGACGTCCTTGGGTATATCACGCGCCGGTACAAAAACAGTATATGTATTTCCGGCACCCACGGGAAAACCAGTACTACCGCCATGCTTACGCATGTGCTTGTCAGCGCGGGCCTTGACCCGACCGCCGTAATCGGCGGAAAGCTCCCGCTCATCGGCGGATATGGCCGCGCAGGAAAAAGCGATATCATGACGTGCGAGGCATGTGAATTTGTCGATACCTTTTTAAAGCTGTCAAGCGATATTTCAGTTATACTCAACGTCGATGCGGACCATCTCGACTACTTTAAAACGCTTGATAACGTAATCGCCTCATTTAGAAAGTTTGCCGAAAACACAAGCCGTGTGGTGATTGTAAACGGCGACGACAAAAACGCAATGAAAGCCGTGGATAAAATTACCGGCAAAAAGATCGTGACGTTCGGGTTCTCGGATAAAAATGATTATTATCCCGAAAATATCCGTAGGTCAGGGCCTGCCGGAAGCGCCTTTGACTTGATGTGCCGTGGAGAAAAACTAACGGAGCTTGAAATCGGGATTCCTGGTATCCACAATGTTTCAAACGCCGTGGCGGCGTTCATAGCGGCCCTTGAGGCAGGCTTAACGCCGGAGATGATGTCAAAGCATTTTCCCGGCTTTAGCGGCGCCGGCCGGCGGTTCGAGGTGCTTGGTAAACGCGGCGGCGTCACCGTCGTTGACGATTATGCGCATCATCCCCTCGAAATCGAGGCGACGTTAAAGGTAGCGAAAGCAATGGGCTATAACGCTGTTTGGGCCGTGTTCCAGCCGTTTACCTATTCTCGCACAAAACTCCTCTTAGAGCAGTTCGCCGACGCGCTTAAAATCGCGGACCGCGTCGTTATGTCCGAGATCATGGGCGGGCGGGAGAAAAATACTTACAATATCCACACATGCGATTTGGCTGAGCTGATTCCCGGTTCCGTCTGGTTCCCCGGGTTTCCCGAAATCGCAAAATACGTCATGGAAAACGCGTCAAAAGGAGATCTTGTCATCACGCTTGGCTGCGGCGATATTTATAAGTGCGCAAAAATGATGCTACAAGATAAATAATCCTCTTTTGTCGCTTATTATCATTGATGATATCATTTTACAAAAGATATTTCAAGTGCGATAATGTATCTTAATACAATTCATCTTATATTTTTGCATTTAACGCCTGATAATTTGTACGAAAATCCTTATTATTTAGCAATTCTTATCTTATTAATTTACCAAACATTACCAGAAAAAAATAATAGGTCGCGGCAGTGCGTCAGATATTTCAGCGGGGTAAGCGCGATGGTTCGGGGAGATATGAATAAGGCCGCCTGAAAGGCGGCCTTTTGTAATGGGTTTATGCTATATTACTTTCCGTTTACTGCTTTTCTTTTCCGCCCTGCGCGTCTTCGGGCGGCTGCGGCGATTGCTGCTGTGCCATGCGCTTTTTAATTTTTTTATCGGAACGCATTACAAAATAAACGATGATAAGCGTTATCGCGCCGATTAAAAGCAAAAACGGGAAAATCGACACCACGAATATGACAAACCCCTGCACAAAATCCGAGAAGTTTTCAATCGAGGTCGAAAACGCGTGTGAAATCCGCTCGCCGAACGTCGCCGGAGCATCCTTGACAGGATCGTATTTCACAACCTCTACCAACGCGATGTCAACGGTGGAAAACTGCACGCTGCTGTCCATGCGGCGAAGCGCCGAGGTCAGGCTTTCAATCTCGTACCGAACGTTCATAATCTCTTTTTCAACCTGAAGAAGATATTCAAGCTCCGAAGCGTTTTCGAGCATCGATAAAAGCCTTTCCTCCTGAATACGAAGCGAGTTTAGTCGGGCCCTGCTGTCGTAATAGTGCGCGGTGATGTCGTCGCTGTACTGGTCGCGGCTTATGATATTAAAGTCATTGTTTCCAAGGGAATGGATGAACGCGTCAATGTTTTCCGCCGGTATTCTCAGCGTAAACGAGGCGGTTCGCGTACCGCGCTCGCTGTACATGTCAAGCCCCGAAACGAAGCTTCTTTCAACGAACCCGCCGAAGCTGACGGCCGCTCCCGTGATAAATTCAACGCCCCTGTCAAAGGAAAGCGTCTGGATTTCAAGCCGCGCGTTTTTGATAATCTTGCGCGCGTCTATCACCGGTTCCGTTTCAGGCCCCGCTATGCCTCTTTCATCGGGCGGTAGCGGTTCCGGGCCGGCGGATTCCGCAACGTCTAAATCTTCATTCCACACTTCTTCCATAACCATATCTCTGTTTGCCGGCGCGGCCATACCCCCCAAATCCGATTCATAACCATAAGCGACGGCGGCCACCTCAGCCGTAGCCGGGGCGGATTGCGGTGCAGGCGAGTAATCGTTTTGGGTAGAGGCGCCGCATCCCGCGATCAAGGACAAAACAATAGCAGCCGATAAAACAATTAAAAATCTTTTTTTCATAAATGCCTCCAAATGGTAATATTTCTATAGTAATTAAGTGCGTCTGCCTTTACGTTTTTTTGCATGAATTTAAAACCGTAACCAAATATTAACTCCGGCGTAACAAATGAATCCGCTATTGTAAAAATGGATGACCTGTATTATGATAAATCCATTATGTATGATGGGAATGATGCACAGCATGGAACTTAAAAAAAAGGAAGCCTTGGCAAAAAATCATATCATATTCATTATTTTAGCGTGTTGCGTGTATATTGTGTATGCGTTTTACTTAAACGGGTTCGGCACAAACGCTCCCGTTATGATGGCGTTTTACAGCATTACATCGGCGCAGCAGGGTTTTATTTTTACCATGCAGTCGATTGGCGCGCTTTTAATGTCGGTGTATCTCGCGCTTCACGGGGAGCGCTACAATAAAATCAACGTATTCGCCGCGGGAACGCTGATGTTTACTGCCGCAAGCTTAGCCGTGGGACTTGCGCCCCCTTACATTCTGCTTATCGTTTTGGTAATGGCAGGCGGCGCCGGATACTCGGCCTTGGACATCATGTTAAACAGTATGATACCGGAGCTTTATCCGAACCAAAAAAACACGCTGCTTCCGATAGCGCACGCGTTTTTCGGCACGGGAGCAATGATCACGCCTATCCTGATCACAACGCTTGTAAACCCTGATATCCCGTCTTCGTTCTCAAAGCCGTTTTTACTTATCGGCGCGGTGGGCGCCGTCATATTCACCGCCTTTTTTATCGCAAGCAGGCGTGTAATCCCAGAAACGCCATACTACGATATGGCGGCTTTAAAAAATCATACGTCCGGCAACCAGGCGGAAATATTTAAAACAAAGAAAGCATGGATGTTCCTTATAGCAGGGGTTATGTTTTTTTCTTTCCAGCTTGGCATCGTAAGCTGGCTGCCCTCATATTGCCGGGAGATAGGGCTGGATTTCGCTTCGTCCGGCGCCATGCTGACCGCTTTCTTCGCAGGCTCGCTTGTCATGCGGTTTTGCGGGCCTATAATCCTAAAGAAGATGACGGCGAGGAAAGCGTACATACTGTTTGGCCTGTTTTCAGCGGGAGCGGTCGCGGCTGCCCTGTTTACGGCAAACCACACGGCAATGACGGTATGGATCGCCATAGGCGGGTTCATGCAGGGGTCGTGCGTTGCGTTTTTGTTTTTGATGTCCACCGGGGCGTTTCCGCATCGGGTAGCTTCCGCAAGCTCGCTTATAACCATCTCGGTAAACGCGGGGGCCATGACCGCGCCGCTTTGGATGGGCGGCCTCGCGGAGCTTACCGGCTTTCGCGCCCCTTTGCTTTTAGTCTGCGCGCTTATGGTTCTGTCCGTGCTTTTGATCGTCCGGGTTGGGGAACCTCTAGCATAAAATTTTCCAGCCGATCAGGTATTCTATCGCGTCCACGGCGGACAAAAAGCTTTCGGAAGCGCCCGATGCTTTTAATATGGACTTATCGGAACCGGTGTTGTTGCGCAGGCGGTATTCCGCCGGCGAACATCCAAGCCGCTCTGAAAACGCTTTCTGCAGGTATCGGTAATCCGAGTACCCGCTTTGAAAGCATACGTCTAAAAGGCTCATGTTTTTGTTTTCATCAAGCAGCCGCCTTGCCTGGTTAAAGCGCAGGTTCTTCACGTAATCCTGAAAGCTCTGGTTTATGTTTTCCCGAAAGAAGTGCGATAAGTAAGAAAGCGACAGGTTTTCCTGCTCGGCGATATCCGATAGAAGGATTTTATGCGTAAAATTTTCGTCGGCATAATTGAGTATCCTGCTCAGTCTGCTTGCCTTTTGCCCCTCCGCCTTTTTTTCCTCGTCAGTCAGGACATGGTACGGAATTAAACTGATGAGCTTTATGAAAAGCATATTCAAAGCCGACGCGCAGTAAAGCTCGTATAGGTGTTCCTTTCCGAAATAGTAAAGCCCCAGATCGATAAGCATATCTACAATCAAATCAAAATCCTGATTTTGAAGTACGGATTCCAGTATCGTGCAATCAAACGCGAAATTTGAAATTGACGGGTATATATTTGCGAAAAACATCGGCGATATTTGAAACACCAGCAGCATTGGCGCATCCTCGCCAAGGGCTGTGAATTCATGCATTTCGTTCGTATTTAACAAGATCAGCGACGGCGCTTTCGCCTTGTAGCTTGCCTGCCTGAGCGACACCTCAATCTCCCCGTCAAGCATCAGGATTAATTCCAAATCCCTGTGGAGGTGCTGGTTGCGGTAATCGACACTGTTCATAAATATGTTCAAATACTTCATCTGCGGGTATGACACTATCTCAAATTCGTTTTCCAAGGTTAGACCTCCTTGCTTATCAATTGTAAACATGTTTTATAATTGCCTTTTTATTATATACCATAAAAGAAGACAGAACAAGTAAAACAGCAAAATTGTCGTAAAAATATAATAAAATAATCGATGTTACAAGTCGTTTTTTTATATATACTTTATTTCAAACCATTTTATAAATTGTAAAAATTTAGTAAATATGAATAATGGGGAGGTTGCAATGTCCAGATTCAAGTATTCGGCAGGTCCTTGGAACGTTAATACCGGCGCAGATTCTTATGGCCCCGCTACAAGGGATGAGATTCCTTTAGAAGAAAAAATCAAAAAATTTGCGGAGCTTGGCTTTTCCGCGGTTCAATTTCATGACGATGACGCTGTCCCCAACATAAACGACTTAAGCGAAGGCGATATTAAAAATGAGGCCCGCAAGCTAAAAGCGGTGCTCGACAAATACAACATGGCCGCGGAGTTCGTCGCCCCAAGGCTTTGGTTCAATCCAAGAACCGCCGATGGCGGGTATATGTCAAGTTCGAATCAGGACCGGGAATACGCCATGTGGCGCTCATACCGCTCAATCGATATAGCAAACGAGCTCGGCTGCGACTTAATCGTTTTGTGGCTGGCACGCGAGGGAACCTTGTGCGCTGAAAGCAAAAGCCCTATATGGGCGACGAAACGGCTGGTCGAATCCATCGACAAAATGCTTGAATATGACAAAAAAATCCGTATCGCCATCGAGCCTAAGCCAAACGAGCCCATCGACAGGAGCCTTTGCGGCACAATCGGGCATGCATTGGCGATTTCGGCGGCGACCATCGACCCGTCGCGCGTAGGCGGTAATGTCGAAAGCGCACACGCCGTTTTAGCCGGCCTTGACGCTACAAACGAGATGGGCTTCGCACTTGCGTTCGATAAATTGTTTACAGTCCATTTAAACGACCAAAACAGCATCAGGTTTGATCAGGACAAAGTTTTCGGCGTTGAAAACCTGCGTTCGTCGTTTAACCAGATTAAGCTTCTGTGCGAGAACGATTACGGCAAAAACGGCGAATATGTCGGCCTTGACGTCAAGGCCATGCGCACCACGAAAAACGAAGACCGCTACAAGCATTTGGAAAACAGCCTTAAAATCGCAAAAGCGTTGGAAGACAAAGCTATGCGGTTCGATTACGAGTTCCAGAAAAAATGCGTGGAAAACCGCGATTTTGAGGCTCTTGAGATGTATGTCATGAATTTGCTTATGGGGCTTGTGTAGCAGAAACTTACTGGGAAAGGAAGCTATGTTAAATGAGTGAGCTGCTCCGGATTGAAAACATATGTAAAAGCTTCCCCGGCGTAAAAGTGTTCGACGGCTTTGACTTTGACCTTATGTCCGGGGAAATCCATTGCGTATGCGGCGAAAACGGCGCGGGAAAATCGACGATGATCAAAATCCTGTCGGGCGCGTATAAGCCCGACAGCGGCACATATTACTTTGAAGGCAAGGACGTCGGCGCGCTTACCCCGCACAGCGCGATAGAGCTTGGAATCCAGACGATTTACCAGGAACACAACCTTTGCCCGCAGCTATCCGTCGCCGAAAATTTGTTTATCGGCAAGGAAGTCCTGAAAGGCGGCTTTTTGATCGACCGCGCCTCAATGGTTTCACGTGCGAAGGAAGTGCTGGAATACTTAAACACCAGCATCTCGCCTTATGATATTGTAGGCAGCCTAGGCAGCGGCGCGCAGAAAACCGTTGAGATTGCGCGCGGGCTTGTACAGCAATCGAAGGTCATGATCCTCGACGAGCCGACCGCATCGTTTAACCGCGAGGAAAGCAACCATCTTCTCGAAATCGTGCGCACCCTGCGCGAAGCGGGCCTCGGCATCATTTACATATCACACCACCTGGAGGAAGTCTTCCAAATCGCCGATCGGGTCACCGTTATCCGCGACGGCGAGAAAATAAATACGCACCCGATCGAAGGGCTGACGGAAGAAAAGCTGATCAAGGAAATGATCGGCCGTGACGTAAGCATGCTGTTCGACCGCGAGACGTTCGAGATCGGGGAAGAAAAATTCCGTGTGGAGAACGTATCAGGCAACGGCGTAAACGATATTTCGCTGCATGTAAGAAAGGGCGAGCTGCTCGGCGTCGCCGGGATGGTCGGTTCCGGGCGCACGGAGCTGCTGGAGCTTTTATTCGGCTCAGCGCACATGTCCTCGGGGGAATGCTTCATTGACGGGGAGAAAGTCAAAATCAATTCCCCGAAGCAGGCGATTGCAAACCACATATGCTTTATTACGGAAAGCAGGCAGCGCACAGGGCTTTTCCTTGACCACACCGTGGTCGCGAACTGTGTGGTCGCAAGCTTTTCAAAAGGCCGCAAGGCTCTTGCCATGCCGGCGGAGGAAGTCAAGATTGCCGAGGAATACATAGACCGTTTAAGCATTAAGACGCCGAGCGCGCTGCAAAAGGCCGTGTTCCTTTCCGGCGGCAACCAGCAGAAGGTTGTGCTGGCAAAATGGTTTATCACAAACGGGGAAATCTTTTTCTTCGACGAGCCGAGCCGCGGCATCGACATCGGCGCTAAAGAGGAGATTTACGTCCTCATGTCGAACCTGCTTCGTGAAGGAAAAAGCATCGTCATGGTTTCGTCGGATATGCCCGAATTGATTTCCATGAGCGACCGGATTATGGTAATGAGGGGCGGCCGCTTTGTGGGAGAACTCTCCAAAGAAGAAATTTCCGAGGAGAACATACTGAAACATTCTATCGGAGGGGTCAAATGATGGATAAGGGAAGTGGCCGTAATCTTGGCGAAAGAGTTTTAAGGCACGAGGTTACGCCTGTTTTTAGCGTACTGCTTGTTTTTATGATTGTCGTCAGCATCATGTCGCCTCATTTTATGAGGTTCCAGAATATCAACAGCGTTTTCCAAAACCTGTCGATTGTCGGCATGGTCACGATGGGAATGGGGCTTGTAATGATTTCCGGCGGCATCGATTTGTCCGTCGGCTGGATGATGAGCCTTTGCGGCAGCTCAGTTGCGTACATGATGGTAAACTTAGGGTTACCGGAGGGCCTCGCTTTCGTTTTGGGCCTTTTGCTGGGCATGGCGCTCGGCACGATCATGGGCTTTATTATCGCAAGCACAAAAATTGAACCTTTCATCATTTCCCTTGGGTTTATGAGCGCGTACCAGGGAATTACATATATCATAACCGGCGCGCGTGAAATAAAGCTTCAGCCTGAAATGTTTACCGCTTTAGGAAAAACCCGAATATTCAACATCGGCTCGCCCGTTTACTTCTTTGTAATTTTAACGGCGATACTATGGCTTCTTTTGAAGTATACCCGTTTCGGCCGCAGGCTTTACGCTGTGGGCGGAAACGCGGACGCCGCATATTTAGCCGGTATCAACGTGCGCCTGTTTAAGATGGGGATTTATACCATTAACGGTTTCATCGTGTCGTTTGCCTCTATGGTATACGTTTCACGCCTCGGGACAGGAAGCCCTCTCATCGGCCTCAACGCGGAGATAGACGCAATCGCGGCGGTTGTCGTCGGCGGCGTAGCGATGAAAGGCGGCAAAGGAAATATGTGGGGCGTGTTCATCGGCGTTGTGCTTTTGGCGTTTATATCGAACGCTTTAAACCTGATGGGGATTTCCCCATTCTACCAGTACCTGCTCAAGGGCGTCCTGATAGTAGGCTCGGTGCTAATCAGTTACTATGGCGGTATCAGAAGCCAGTCTTCCAAAAGCAAGGCTTGAGCGCACTGCCTTTAGTAAAATAAACATCATGCATAATTAAAAGGAGGATACTCAGTGAAAAAGATTTTATCATTCATTTTGGCAACAGCACTTTTAGCAGTGATATTTGCGGCGTGCGGCGGCTCGCCCGCACCGACGGAGCAGGCCGCGGAACAAGCTCCGGCGCCCGCCCCCGCTCAGGAGTCCCCGGTGATCGAGGACCTTGAGGAAGTAGCCGACACGGACGTACACGCAGGCAAGAGGGTTGCGTTTATCAACGCGGGCCCCGACGATTATTACAAACAGTTCGGAGATGCTTTCGCCGCAATCGGCAGGCAGTACGGCTGGGACGTCACGGAAATCAACTCCGAGTATGAGCCCGCGAAAGAGCTTGCCAACGTCGAAGACATGATCAACGCGGGTATGGACGCCATCGCCGTTATCACGGTTTCGATGGAAGCCGCGGGAGAAGCCTGCATCCTTGCGAACAACGCGGGCGTTCCGATTTTCTTCGTAGCAGGTACCCCTGACGAGTCGAGAGGCGCAAAACCCAACGGACACGTAACGGACAACTTCCTTTACATGGGTTATCTTGTCGGCAGGTTTGTCGGTGAAAACTATCCCGATGAAACAGTTGCTTACACCATCGAAGGCTTCTTGGGGCAAGGCACCGCCGAAGCCCAGACCGAAGGCTTCAGAAGGGGTCTTGAGGCCACCTCCGGCGCCGAAGTCGTAAGCCTTGGCAGCGGCGAATGGCAAAGGACGCTTGCAATCCCGATTATGGCCGACCTTATTACATCCGGCAGAGAATGGAACGTCATTTACGGCGCGAACGACGAAATGACCGACGGCATCCTCACCGCGATTGAAGAAGCCGGAATCGACGCCAAAGACAAAGTAGTCGTCTCCTCAAACGGCAAGGAGCTTGCTTGGCCGTGGCTGAAAGACGGCAGAGTAAAAGCCGACTCTCCGAACCCGCCGTCCCTGAACGCCGACCTCAGCGTACAGCAGATCGTAGCGCATTTTGAAGGCAGGCCCTTCCCGCAAAAAATCCGCATTTACGCTCCCGCGGCGCTGACGGCCGACAACATTGACACCGCAATCCCGTGGGTCGTTTCGGACTATATTGCCGGACGCAACGCAGGTAACTTCCCATACCAGCTTGATTACTACGAAAACCTCATGAAAGAAATGGAAGCCGAGAATCCCTGGCTTGTTGGTTAACCCGCTCATATAAATCCATGATCCCGACGCCGGGCCGCTTAACGTTTCGCGGCCCGGCTCATCAATAACCAAAATTACTTTAAGGAGTGAAGGCGTTTGTATATTCTGAAATACGGTATGGTCGGCGGAGGCGAGGGCGCTTTTATCGGCGACGCGCACCGCAAATCCATTAACCTTGACGGCAAAGCCAGGCTGATTTCCGGTTGTTTTTCCAGGAACTGGGATAACACTCTTAAAACAGGTGAAAAATTAGGCGTCGACCCCGAGCGGCTGTATAAAGACTACGCTGAAATGGCGAAAGCTGAAGCCGCCAGAAGCGATAAAATTGATTTTGTTGTTGTAGTTACGCCTAACTCCTCACATTTTGCCGTTTGCAAGGCGTTTCTTGAAGCGGGAATCAACGTGGTATGCGACAAGCCGCTTGTGTTCGAGATCGCCGAAGCTGAGGAGCTTATGCGCATTGCTAAGGAAAAGGAGCTGCTCTTTGCCGTTACATACACCTATAGCGGACATATTACGTTCAAGCATGTGCGCGAAATAATCAAAGCAGGTGAGATTGGCGACGTCAGAATGGTTATGGGCGAATACGCGCAGGGCTGGCTGTATTCGGGCGACGGCGGCAAGCAGGGCTCGTGGCGTATCGATCCCGGGCAGTCCGGCATCAGCAACGCGCTTGGCGACATCGGCACACACGTCGAGAACTCCGTATCCATGATGACGGGGCTTAAGATTAAACGCGTGCTTGCCAAAATGGATGCCATAGTCCCCGGCAGGACGCTCGACGACAACAGCGTGGTTCTTGTGGAGTATGAGAACGGCGCGTCCGGTACATACTGGGTCAGCCAGTTTGCCATTGGCTGCGACAACGACCTTAAGGTGCGCATCTTCGGCTCCAAGGGCAGCATCGAGTGGAGCCAATTCGGAAGCGAGGACGTCTTCATCACCGGCGAGGACGGCATCCGTAAGCTTCTGCGACGCGGTTACGGAGCTATCGCGCCAAACGCCGCAAGATACGGGCGTTTGCCCGCCGCGCATAACGAGGGGTATCTAGAGGCGATGGCTAATATTTACTCAAACTTCTGCGACTGTGTAATCAAACAGTCCGAAGGAACGCTTGCTCCGGAGGATATAGATTATCCGGGACTTGAGGAGGGTCTTGACGGCGTCAAATTCATCCACAAATGCGTGGAAAGCTCAAAGAACGGAAATGTCTGGGTAGATTTTGATTAGGGACTGTTTGGGAGGAAGCAACATGAAAGTCGGAATGTTTTTAGTAGTGGAGCCTTTAGCGCCGGTCAGCCGCCAGCTCGAGCTTGTGAAGTCCTTTGGATTTCACTGTGCGGACATCACCGATACCCATGCGGGCGGAAGCATGTTTGCGTCGGCCGGGTTTTTGCCGAGCGTCAGCCTTGACGATAACCCCTTTGAGGTCGTCCGCATGTTTCGGAGCCTAGGCATTACGCCCACGACCGTATGCGCGCACGCGGCGCTTCTTGAGCCGAGCAGCCCCGCCGCCTACCAGACGGACGAAGTCATGAAAGCGATACGGTTTGCGGCGGCTGTCGGAATCAAGGAGGTCGTGACGACCGAAACCGAACCGCACAGCGACTGGGCGAAAAATCTCACCCACGAGCAGATGGTCTTTACCATATGCGAAAAGCTGTATGTCCCGTGCCAAATGGCGGCCGATTACGGCGTCCGCCTGCTGATGGAGCCACACGGCCCGATCACAAGCAGTATGCAGGGGATGCGCGACGTCTTCAGGTTCCTGGATAATCCCCAAGCGCTTGGCGTAAATATGGATACGGGAAACTCGTGGCTCGGCGGCGTCGACCCCGTGGAGATGGCAAAGGAGTTTAAAGATAAAATCCACCATATCCACTGGAAAGACTTGGGCGAGGAATGGATTCCGAAACGCGGGACAATGTTCGGCTGCGGTTTTTCGACCATCGCGCTGGGCGACGGCGTGGTGGACGTGAAAGGCGTAATCGATGTGCTCAAGGACAAGGACATTGAGTATTCCACGCTTGAAATCGTGGGGAACGAAGACATATTGCGGAAAAGCAAGGCGTTTGTTGAGAAGCACTGGAAATAAAATAATAGATTGAAAGGATGAATACCATGGCAAGACCCGTCACATTATTTACCGGCCAATGGGCCGACCTGCCGTTTGAAGAGGCGTGCAAGCTGATATCCGAAATGGGGTACGAGGGCGTTGAGCTTGCTACCTGGGGCGACCATCTGGACGTGCATAAAGCGGCGTCGGACACGCGTTATGTAGAGGAACGCAAGGCAATCCTTAAAAAATATAATCTTGGCTGCTGGGCGATCAGCGCGCATTTATCCGGCCAGTGCGTCGGCGATTTGTGGGACCCCCGCCTTGACGGCTTCGCCCCCGCAAGCCTTGCCGGAAAGCCTGAGGAAATCCGCAAATGGGCGATCGAAGAGGTCAAGGCGACGGCAAGAGCCGCCGCAGCTATGGGCTGCAAAATCGTCACTGGATTCATGGGAAGCCCGATTTGGAAATACTGGTACTCTTTCCCGCAAACGTCCGAGGAAATGGTTGAAGCGGGCTTTGACGAGATTGTCGAGCTTTGGTCCCCGATTTTCGATGTGTTCGACGAAGTGGGCGTAAGGTTCGCGCTTGAAGTCCATCCTACCGAAATTGCGTTTGATTACTGGACAACCAAAAAACTCTTTGAAAAATTCAAAGACCGCCCGACCCTCGGATTAAACTACGACCCGAGCCACCTGCTTTGGAATATGCTCGACCCCGCCGTTTTCGCAAGGGATTTCGCCGAGAAAATCTATCATGTACATATCAAGGACGCAAAGCTCAACCTTGACGGGCGCAACGGTATTTTGGGCTCCCACATCACATTCGGCAGCACACGCCGCGGCTGGAACTTCGTCTCGCCGGGACACGGCGACGTTGATTTCGATTCTGTCATCCGCGAGCTTAATCAGGCAGGGTACACAGGCCCCTTGTCCGTTGAGTGGGAAGACTCCGGCATGGACCGGGTATTCGGCGCTACCGAAGCGTGCGAGATGACAAAGCAAATCAACTTCAGCGCTTCTAATGTGGCTTTTGACAAAGCGCTTGCGACCGACTAAAATTTCCCTTTGAAGAAAAGCTCTGTTGGCCCCGGTCAATCGGGCTTTTCTTCGCAGCATATAATCAAGCGCCCCGCAGCAAGCTACGGGGGGTATGAAACCCACGAGTGGGAATCAACCGAGGAGGATATATGATATGGCACAAAACAAAATCGCGATTATCGGCGCCGGCAGCATCGTATTTTCCAGCACGCTGTTAAACGATATATTTAACGTAAAGGAACTCGACGGCTTTCAGATCGCGCTGATGTCCCCTACCCTGTCGAAGATCGATCGCCTTAAGCATTACGCTGATAAAATCATCGCACAAAGCGGGCTTAAAACAAAAATTTATGCGACGACCGACCGCCGCGACGCGCTCAAGGACGCAAAATACGTCATCCTTCTCTTTCAAATCGGGGGGATGCAGGCATTTCGCTGCGACTATGAAATTCCGCTTAAATACGGCGTAGATCAGTGCATCGCCGATTCGCTGGGCCCCGGCGGCGTCTTCAGGCTGCTGCGCAGCGCCGCCGTCTTAAGGGATATCGATAAGGATATTCTTGAGCTGTGTCCCGGCGCCCATGTGCTCAACTACGTAAACCCGATGGGCGCCGTATGCACATATCTCGGGCGCTACACGAAGATGAATTTTGCAGGTCTTTGCCACGGCGTACAGACGACGATGGACCTGATCGCGGGATACACCGACACTCCAAAAGACGACATCGACTTCATAGCCGCAGGTATCAACCACATGGCGTGGTTCTTAAAGCTTGCGCATAACGGCCGCGACCTTTACCCTCTATTACGCGAGCGTTTTGAGCTGCCGGAATATTACATGAACGAAAAGGTGCGCGGGGAAGTCATGCGCCACTGCGGATACTTCATGACAGAATCGACCGGCCACCTTTCGGAGTATCTGCCGTGGTTCCGCAAGAATAAGCACGCGCTTGACACCTACTGCGACATGCCCGATTTCGGCGGGGCTTCCGGCGCTTACTACAAGTTCTCGGCGGCGATACAGGAAAAATACGAAAACAACGACGTCTTCGCACTTGAAACCGGCAAGCTTGAACCTCGAAGCAAGGAATATTGCTCATACATCATCGAGGCGCTTGAGACCGGCAGGCCGTTTAAGCTAAACGGCAACGTTCTCAACCGCGGCTACATCACGAACCTGCCGGAGAATGCCTGCGTTGAAATACCGATGTTTGTCGACAGGCTCGGGCTTCATCCCACCGTCATCGGGGACTTACCGGCGCACCTTGCCGCGATGAACCAGTCGAACATCTCGGTCCAGTCACTTGCCGCCGACGGCGCGCATCTCGCCGACCCCGAGCTTGTCTTCTGGGCCGTCGCGATGGACCCTCTCACCTCCTCGGTTTTGACGCTTAGGGAAATCCGGGAGATGGTAGCAGAGATGTTCGAAGCCGAAGCCGAGTGGCTTCCGGATTTTAAAGGCAAGAGCTTAAAGAAGCTAAGCGACATCCTGATACCCAATGGCACAAAACCCGCCGACGTTCCGGTCGACCCCGCCCTTGCCATCAACAGCCGCTTTGGAAAATTGTAACGGAAAGGGGGATAACTGCATGAAAATTGGCATGAACCTTCTGCTGTGGACCGACGAGCCCAGCTTTGAAAAGCACCTTCATCTGGTAGACAACATCAAGGAGATCGGATTTGACGGCGTGGAGCTGCATGTTGGGCTAATTTCCAAGGAGGAGTGCAGGCGCTTCGGCGACTACGCAAAATCCATCGGGCTTGAAACGACGGCGCTATCCGTTTTGAGCATGGACGGCAACCCGTTAAGCCCCGATAAAGGTATGCGGCAAAAATCCGTGGACGAATTCAAGGCATGCATCGATAAAGCCGCGGCGCTTCAATCGAAGATAATAGCGGGGCCGTTTTTCCAG
Source organism: Oscillospiraceae bacterium (assembly GCA_009777635.1). Classification (GTDB taxonomy): domain Bacteria; phylum Bacillota; class Clostridia; order Oscillospirales; family Ruminococcaceae; genus WRAV01. The sequence continues at coordinate 43,361 of WRLK01000005.1, forward strand.
TCGCTCGGGTATTTTTCCGGCGACCGGCCTACACAGGCGGAATGGGACTGGTCCCTTGAAACTGCAAAACAGTTTTGCGATTACGCAAAAGGCGCCGGCATCGACGTGTCGTTTGAGCCGCTCAACCGATTTGAAATATACCTTTGCAACACGCTGGACAAAGGCGTTAAGTACATCAAGGAGCTTGGATGCGACAACGCCGGCCTGTTAATGGATACGATGCACGCGAACATCGAGGAGCTTGACATTGTAAAAAGCGTAGAGTCTGCGCTTGGATATATAAACCACGTGCATATCTCTGAAAACGACCGCGGTATCCCGGGAACAGGCCACGCGGTTCCGCCTGCGCTGTTCCGTGTGCTAAAGGACGGCGGCTATGACCGCTGGCTCACCATTGAGGCGTTCAACATGGGCACGCCGTCGCTTGCCGGGCCCCTGCACCTGTGGCGCACCTTCGCGCCGAGCGACGATGCGCTCGCAAAACAGGGATACCGGTATATCAAAGACAATATGAATTAGAAGGATGTGCTCATATGGCATATAAAACCCAAATTCAAGACGCGTTTACGAAAGGGAACGGCGTGCTCAAGTTCGCGCCAAGCTGGGTTCCGAGGCCGTTTAACAGGCCCGGGAAACGGCTGAAGCTACACCCCGACGACTACTACGCCTTTGGCATGAAGCACGGTGCGATCGTAGAGCGATGGTTTTCTTCGGTAACGAGCACCGCTATTGGAAACATCGGCGAAGGCTTTGGATTAAGCCAAGTCGACACCGACGGCACTCAGGGGGGAAAAGTGCCGTTCCCGGAAGCGCTTAAAGAATTGGGCGCGTCCTTGATCGGACAGGAGCTGTACTTAACATACGGCACATGGCCCATGTTCGCAAAGTTCTTTGACTACCAGTGGCCGCTGTTCCACCACCTGCATCAGGACGCTGAAGCCGCGGCTCTTGTAGGTATGAATGCAAAACCGGAGCACTACTTCTTCCCCGCCCAGTACAACAACCATCCGGGCGACTTCCCCGTCACTTATTTCGGCTTCGACCCGAGCGTCACAAAAGAAGAGGTCATGTACTGTATTCGAAATTATGACAATTTCGATACACGCATCACGCGGCTTTCCCGTGCGTTCAGGCTTGAAATCGGTACCGGCTGGTATACGCCGCCCGCCGTCATACACGCGCCCGGCTCCCTTTTGACATACGAGCCGCAGTGGGCAAGCGACATCGCCTCAATCTGGGAAAACGTAGTCGCGGGCGAGGTAATGCCGCGAAAGATGATGGTCGGGAATATTCCAAAAGACAAGGCGGATGATGCAGACTTTATTTTCAGCTTGCTCGACTGGGAGGTAAACACCTGCGCCGATTACCGCGAGAGGTATTTCCGGCCGCCGCTTAGCTCCGCAAAAGACCACGCGCACCATGAAAACTGGATTTGCTACGGCAACGAATACATCGGCGGCAAGGAACTCACCGTCTATCCCGGACAGACGATTGTATCAAAAGAAGAAGCCGCGTACGGCTGCGTCGTCGTTCAGGGATACGGGAAATTCGGCGCATACCACTGCGAGGCTGCGAACATGATACGGTTCGGTCAGCTTTCCGCGGATGAATTCTTTGTCAGCGAGGACGCGGCAAAGCAGGGCGTTACAATCACGAATCACGCTGTTTACGAGCCCCTTGTCATCCTCAAGCATTTCGGGCCGAACTGCAAAATGCCGGCAGTTTGATGTGAAAAAACATGAATGCCGGTTCATGTGCAGTTCACACGCTTGCGAAGCAAGCCTGCACACACGGGCACGGCGCTTCGTTGCGTTAACCGCCTTATACGCGTTCTACTATTTTCTATGCGTTCTACTATTTTCTATGCGTTCTACTATTTTCTATTCTCTATTCTCTAACTACTATTTAGGAGGCTCTATCATGAAAAAAGTTTCGATTGGCACCTGGGCGTTTACTTTCGGCGCGTATGCCGACAACCCCGTTTCCCTTGAAGAGCTGTGCAAAACATTGAGCGAGATCGGCTACGACGGCGTCAGCATGGGCGGCTTTATGCCGCATGCCCATCCTGATTTATACGACACCGAGGAAAAACGCGCGGAATTACAAGACATGCTCAAGAAGTATAACCTCGGCGTCGCGGATTTCGCGGCGGACCTTTGGAGCGTGGATTCCCTCAAGCAGACGGACGAGTGGCTTGCGCTCTTCGACAAAAACTGCACCTTCTGCAAGCAGATGGGCTGGCCGATCATCCGCATCGATTCGGGCGCTCCGCCGATCCTGCCTGAGGGGAAAACATACGCGGAGATCAAGGAATTTTTCATTAAGACATTCAAAGACATGGCGCAGCGCGCGGCCAAAGACGGCCTTGAGATTGTTTGGGAGTTTGAGCCGGGCTTCATAATCAACGAGCCTAAAAACATCGTGGACGTCGTGAAAGCCGTAAACGAGCCGAACTTTAAACTTCTCTTCGATACATGCCACGGGCATATGGCGGCCGTCGTCGGCTCGCGCCATATTGATGAAGGCATGACGCTAAAGGGCGGGCTTGCCGAGTTCATCGGGATGTGCAAGGACCTCATCGGGATTGTGCACGTCATCGACTCCGACGGGACGTTAAACGACGCCGAGACAAGTACGCACGCGCCCTTCGGCGTCGGCGAAATCGATTTCGATGAGGCCATCCCCGCTTTCTTAGAGGCAGGCTACAAGGCTGATTGGTGGGCCATCGATCTCTGCGAATGGCCGGAAGCGCTCAAGGTGATGAAGGAAAGCAAGGAATTCGTCGACGGCTTTAATAAAAAATACTGTTAGGAGGGCTTGGGGTTATGGCGGAAAAAATGAAAGCGCAAGTTTTATATGAACCGAACATCATGAAATTCGAGGAGATCGACGTTCCGGAGATCAGCGCCAATGAAGTACTGGTCAAGGTTAAGGCCGTCGGCATTTGCGGCTCCGACATTTCCTATTACTACGGTCACAGCCCGCTCGGGACGCCTGACGGAAAAGGCCCGCTCGTCATCGGGCACGAGTATTCCGGCGAGATCGCGGCTGTCGGCGACGTGCCGAAGTCCTTAGGGCTGTTTAAGGGCGGCGAGCGCGTGACCGTAAACCCCGTTATGCAGTGCAACGCCTGTCCCGCCTGCCTCAACGGCCAGTATAACGTATGCTCCTATTCGTCGGTTCCCGGCGTTACGGCAAACGGCGGTTTTGCGCAGTTCAGCAAGGTTAACTACACACACGTTTATAAAATCCCGGACAGTATTTCGTACGTTGACGCGGCCCTCACCGAGCCCCTTGCGTGCGCCGCTTACGCCGTCAAACAGCTCGACGTGGGGCTTGGGCAAACGGTTGTTGTCATCGGCCCCGGCGGCATCGGGCTGATGATGGTACAGCTTGCGAAGAGCCAAGGCGCGGGCCGGACCATCCTTGTCGGACGCCGTGATTTCCCGCTTCGGAAAGGCCTTGCAGTGGGCGCTGACCACGTTATCAACAGCGCTGATAAATCCTCCCCCTATTACGCTGAGAATCTTGCCGAAAAGATAAAGGAGCTCTCCGGCGGCCCAGCCGAGCGCTGCATTGTTTCTACCAGCACGATGGACGCGCTGCAATCGGCTCTTGACATAACGGGCAACCGCTCCACCATCGTCTATTTCGGGCTTCCCGGTCCGGACGATGAGCTTCGCGTCAACGTGCTTGAAGCCATCAACAAGGACAGGATTATCAAGTTCTCGTGGCTCGCGCCCGGCGTTTGGGACACGGCGCTCAAAGCGGTTGCAACGGGCAAGGTGAGTCTCGGCGATATTATCACGCATAAATTCTCGCTTGCCGATACCGAAAAAGGCATCAGGTTCATGAAGGAATCAAAGGAAGATAAAGTCAAGGGCGTTGTAATAGTAGACGAATAGCATAAAACCGGCAGCATTTAAAGAAACCGGCGGTTTGAAAATTGAACCGCCGGTTTCTTGCGCGTATGCTTTACAATTTACACCTGTTCTGTTAAAATGAATCCTGTATTCTAACCGGTCTAAGCTGGAGGGGTTCTTATCAACACGCAACAAAAAAACGGTAAACTGAAGCTGATGTGGGAGCTTTTCTCCGTGAGCGGCAGGCTTCTGTATATCGGAAGCGTGTTTTTTATGGCGGCGTCAATTCTTGCGACATACGCGGTTCCGCAGATTATCCGGTTTGTCGTCGATAACCTTGTCGGCGGCCTGCCGCTTACTTCCAATGTTTTTGTCGCGGCTCTCGTCGAGCGGGCCGGCGGCGTGGAATATTTGCGCGCCAATATATTATCTGTCGGCGCGTTTACGCTTTTGGTGGCGGGAGCCGGCGGCTTATGCAATTTCATACGCGGCCGATTTCTTATTTTAGGCTCCGAGGGATTTATCAGGCGGCTTCGTGAACGGCTGTATTCGCATATCCAGAAGCTGCCGTATGCCTGGCACGTAAACGTTCAGGCAGGCGATATCATCCAGCGCTGCACGTCGGACGTCGAGGTTGTCCGCAATTTTATCGCAAGCCAGCTTATAGAGATGGCCCGGACACTGTTGCTGTTCGTGTTTGCGTATATCATATTATTCTCGATGAATGTGCCTATGGCTATGGCGTCGTTTGTTTTCCTGCCGGTCATAATCGGGTATTCCTTCTTCTTTTTGCGCGGCGTCGGAAGCCGTTTTCTTGCGGCGGATGAAGCCGAGGGCCAGCTTTTATCCGTGGCGCAGGAGAATCTTACAGGCGTGCGCGTTGTCCGCGCGTTCGGGCGCGAGCGGTACGAGATCGACCGCTTCGAGCGTGAGAACAACAATTTCGCGAACCTCTGGGTGCGCCTTGGCAGCCTGCTTAGCTGGTACTGGGGCACAAGCGACATGATAACCGCACTGCAAATGATTATAACGTGCGTCGTCGGCGTGTACCAGGCAGTGGCGGGGAGCCTTACGGTCGGTGAGTTTATTGTATTTTTGTCGTATAATTCCATGATCATCTGGCCTGCACGCGGGCTTGGCAGGGTGCTTTCGGAAGCCAGCAAGACAAGCGTGTCGCTTGGCAGGATCAAGGAGATCCTCGACGCGCCGGATGAGCTTGACTTACCCGGTGCGTTTGAAATGCCGGTTGACGGCGACATCGTGTACGACGGCGTAACGTTTTCATACGGCAACAAAAAGGTTCTTGACAACGTCTCCTTTACCGTGGAGAAAGGCACGACCCTCGGCATCCTCGGCGGCACCGGCTCCGGCAAAACGACCGTCGCGCATTTGCTCTGCCGGCTGTATGATTTAGAGCCCGGAAACGGCAGCATCTCGATTGGCGGAGCAGACATCACGGAATTTAAGCGCGCGTGGCTTCGCCGAAATATAGGCATAGCGCTTCAGGAGCCGTTTTTGTATTCGCGCACAATCAAGGAAAACATTGCGTCGCTCATGCCGCGCTACACCATTGACGACATACGTAAGGCCGCCGGAATCTCCTGTATCGGCGACGCGGTCGAGGCTTTCGCGAACGGATACGACACCGTCGTCGGGGAACGCGGCGTGACGCTTTCCGGCGGGCAGAAGCAGCGCGTGGCAATCGCCCGCGCCATACTCGGCAATCCCCCTATTATGGTGTTTGACGACTCGCTTTCGGCGGTCGACACCGAGACCGACGCGAAGATACGCGCAGCACTTAACGAGCGCACAAGCGGCTCCACCGTGATTATCATATCCCACCGCATCACATCGCTGCTAAAAGCAGACAAGATTATCGTGCTGGAGGACGGGCGGGTCATCGAGACCGGCTCACACCCGGAGCTTTTAGAGCAAGGCGGCGTATACAGCCGCGTATACGGCCTGCAGTCAAGCATCGAGGAGGCGGACGCTTAAATGAACTATTTCGAGGAAGAAGAATATCTAAAGCCGTTCAGCTTAAAAGTATGGTCGAGTATGCTGCCGTATTTTAAGCCATACAAAAAAGAGCTTGTCATCGTTGCGCTCTTTATGCTTTACTGCGCGCTGATAGACGTTGCGATACCACTTTACCAAAAGCATATCATCGACAGCTTTATAATCCCTAAAAGCACCGCCGGGCTTCTCCCCGTCGTTTTGCTGGGGGTATTCTTTGCGGCGACGGCAATGATCGCCGTCGTTTTCTTCACAAGGATTGCGATAAAAATCGAGATGAAATTCTCCCGCGATTTAAAACGCGACCTGTTTAACCATTTGCAGACCCTCTCGCTTTCGTACTACAACACCACGCCCGTCGGCTACATGATCGCCCGGGTGATGTCCGACACCGGCAGGATCGGCGAGATCGTGGCGTGGGGCCTTGTAGACGTGATGTGGGGATTCTCCTGCGCATTGTTCGTTCTCGTCGCCATGCTGGTTTTAAACTGGAAAATCGGGCTTATCATGTTGGCGCTTGTACCTGTCATGCTGCTTGTGACGATATGGTTTCAGAATAAGATACTACACTATAATCGTCGTGTGCGCCGCGCAAACTCCCGTATCACAGGCGCGTTCAATGAGGGAATCCTCGGCGCTCGCACCTCAAAAACACTTGTAATCGAGGACATAAACTCCGCCGATTTTTCACGCCTTACAGGCGATATGCGAAGAAACTCCGTCAAAGCGGGAACGCTATCCGCAATTTACCTGCCGGTCATCCTGTTCATCGGCTCCATCGCGGTGACGGGCGTTCTCGTTTCCGGCAGCGGCTTTGTCATGAACGAAAGCATGCCCTACGGAACTTTTTCCGCAATGATTTCCTATGCAATCATCATATTCGAGCCTATCCAGCATATCGCGAGAATCTTCACGGAGATCGTTGCGACCCAGGCAAACATTGAGCGCGTGAACGGGCTTTTTGAGAAGAAACCCGAGATCACCGACTCCCCCGCCGTCATAGAAAAATACGGCGACAACTTTAACCCGAAGCGCGAAAACTGGGAGCCGATAAACGGCGACATCGAGTTTCGGGACGTCACGTTCATGTACCCCGACGGGCACGAGAACGTGCTTGAGAATTTCAGCCTCACAATCCCCGCCGGTACGACAGTCGCGATTGTCGGCGAAACAGGCGCCGGGAAATCCACGCTTGTGAACCTTGTATGCCGGTTCTTCGAGCCGACAAGCGGCAAGGTTCTGATAGACGGCCGCGATTACAGGGAACGCTCGCAGCTTTGGCTGCACTCGAACATCGGATATGTGCTGCAAAGCCCGCATCTTTTTTCAGGCAGTATCAAGGAGAATATCCGGTACGGCAAGCTTGACGCGACTGATAAGGAGATCATAACCGCCGCAAAGCTTGTCTCGGCCGACCGCGTGATTTACAAGCTGCCCAACGGCCTTTTAAGCGACGTCGGAGAAGGCGGCGACAAGCTTTCCACCGGTGAGAAGCAGCTTATCTCGTTTGCAAGGGCAGTCATCGCCGACCCGCGTATTTTCGTCCTCGACGAGGCGACGTCCTCAATCGACACCGAGACGGAGCTTCTGATCCAAAACGCGATTTCAAATATCCTGAAAGGCCGCACGTCTTTTTTGATCGCGCACCGGCTATCGACCATCAAGATGGCGGATTTGATCCTTGTCGTGCGCGACGGAAAAATCATAGAGCACGGAACGCACCGCGAGCTAATCCGGCAAAAAGGGTATTACAAGCAGCTATATACCATGCAGTTCGAGGACGAGCTTGATCTTGCGGCTTTTTAATCATACTTTAATCATCTTTCTATTTATTTTTATTATGCATATTGTATTATATATAGAGGAGGCGATTATTGATGGGCGGATTACTATATGTTTTGTTTGTATTTTTAATCATCGGATGCGTTTTGCAATTTGCGTTTACGATGATTCGGTTTTCATTTAAGCTTGTGTTTTGGATTTTAGGGCTTATCTTCGGTATCCTTGGCTGGGTTTTAGGATTTGGGTTCTTTATGCTCTTAGGGATTCTCGTCATCTTTGTCCCGATATTACTGATTATGAAAAAGCGGTAAGAAGGCTGCGAACATGCCTGCCGCTTTATCTAAACGGCAGGCCTTATGCTGCTCCCCGCAAAACCCGCGGTTTTTCCGCGGGTTTTTATTTTTTAGGGTAAACGTTTATATCTTTTCTTCTAATGTATTGACTAACGCATTACAACATTGTAAAATGAAACGCGACAGAAACAAATGAAATGTAAGGATTGAATGAGCTGATGAAAGTAAAAATCGCGCCGTCGTTAATGTGTATGGACATGTTAAACGTGAGAGAACAAATGAAAATATTAAACAAGGCGGACTACCTGCATATCGATATCCTCGACTGGCATTATGCGCGCAATCTTTGCCTTTCGCCCGCATTTATGCATCAGCTTAAAACCGTCACGGACGTCCCGATGGACGCGCACCTTATGGTTGACAACACGGACTTAGACCTTGTTGATTTATGTATCGCCTCGGGCGCGGGAATCATAACGCTTCCGTCGGATGTCGTTCAAAACCGCGCGTTCAGGCTCATCGACCGCATCAAAAGCGCCGGGGTAAAGGCCGGTGCGCACATCAATCCGGCAATGCCGCTCGATATGGTGTCGCCGTATATCCACTTGCTCGATATGATTACTTTTATGACGGTCGACCCGGGTTTCGCGGGCCAGCGCTTTGTTGCGGAATCTCTTTCCAAGATAACTTTGTCCAAGCAATTGAAGCTCGAAAAAGGTTATGCCTTTGAGATACAGGTTGACGGCTGCTGCAACAAAAACACGTATAAACAGCTTTACGGCGCCGGGGCCGAGGTTTTTGTCCTCGGTTCAAGCGGACTTTTCAATAACGCCCCGCGTCTTGAAGACGCATGGGAGATTATGGAGCGCGAAATTGAAAAACAAACTGAAGAATGACAAAACATCTAAAGACGCCGCCATTATCGGCGTGGATATCGGAGGCACAAACTTCCGCATCGGATGTGTCACATCGGCGGGGGAAATCAGCAATGTAAAAATCGTGCCGAGTAATTTTTTATCGCGGTCGGGCGGCCCTGCGACAGACGTGTTGTCCGGTTTTATCAGTCGCTATATCGATGAAGCCCGCGTAAAGGATATTGCCTGCGTTTCGGTGGGGCTTCCGGCCACAATAGATAAAACGCGCAAAATTGCTTATTCCGTTCCGAATATCGTCGATGAGAACGGCGGTCATGTACTAGACGGCTTAAACATCGTCGACAGCCTTCAAAGCGCGCTTGGAATCAAAACGCTTCTCGACAGGGATACCAACTTCCTGCTTGCTTACGACATGCTCATGTATGACATTTTTAACGAGGAAACAATCGTCGGCTGCTACATCGGCACCGGTTTCGGCGGGAGTATCCGCATCGGCGGAAAGTACCTGATTGGGAAAAACGGGGTCGCCAACGAAATCGGGCACATCCCGTATTATAAAAGTGCGCTTTATTGCGCGTGCGGAAAGAAAGCGTGCGCGGAATGCTACGCATCGGGAAGGGCGTTGGAGCTTTTGCGTAGAAAGCATTATCCCGGCACGCCAATCACAGATATATTTGAAAAACACGGCAAAGACCAGGTTCTTATAGATTTTGTCGAGGCTTGCGCTTTGCCCGTCGCGACACAGGCTAACATATTCGACCCGGACTGCATCATAATCGGTGGCGGCGTTGTTAATATGCGCGGGTTTCCGAAAGACCGCCTAATCGAATATGTTTTGGAGCACACGCGAAAGCCTTTGCCTTTTGAAAACCTTAAAATTATCTACTCGCACCAATGCAAAGACATGGGCGTAATCGGCGCCGCTATTTACGCGATTGAAACCCTGGGCGTCGGTTTCAGCAAGGATTTTACCGGTCGTATAAAGCATTACGCCGGCAATTAAGCGGACCGTTGCCGCCGTTAGGCTTAAAAAAATATTTTTCGAAAGGGGCAAAACATATGAAGCTGTGGGGGCAAACATATTCAAGAGAAGAATTGATGAAAAATATCGGGGATATTTCGCAGGTCTGCGGCGTGCGCCGGTCGGTCCTTGACGACGGGCCGGGCCGCGGTATGCGGGTATTTGACGTCCGCACCGGCGGGGGGCTGTCCTTTTCCGTCCTGCCCGACCGCGGGATGGATATTTCATGGTGCAGTTACAACGATACGCCGATCGGGTTTATATCGAAGACAGGCGCGGTATCGCCGTTCCTGTGCGGATATGAGGATACAGGATTTTTACGCGGGTTTACAGCGGGGCTTTTGACGACATGCGGCTATACGCACATGGGCGCCGCGTGCAAGGATGAGGGCAAGAGCCTCGGGCTGCACGGACGCGCGAATTTCGCGGTTGCGGAACACGCGTCGTCCTATGAATGCTGGGACGGCGACGATTATCTGATCCGCATAAGCGGTGCGACGCGCGAAGCCGCCGTGTTTGGGGAAAACATACAATCCCGCCGCGAAATCAGCGTCAAGGCGGGAGAAAACCGCATTATGATCAAAGATACCGTGAGAAACTACGGGTTTGATACGCAGCCGCTTATGATGCTATATCATTTTAATTTCGGGCATCCGCTTGTGGGTCCCGGCACAAAGATGGTTTCTTCTAAAAGCACGAGCGCCGTCCCGCGTGACGAAACGGCTTCAAAGGGGCTTGAAGCTTGCCGTGCATTTCAGGCGCCGACCCACGGTTACGCGGAACAAGTGTTTTACTATGATTTAACGCCCGAAAAAGACGGTACGGTTTTTGCGGGGCTTTACAATCCGCTGTTAAATGTCACGGCGTCGGTTACGTTTTATAAAAACGAGCTGCCGTATCTTATCCAGTGGAAGCAGATGGGCGAAGGCGATTATACTTGCGGCATTGAGCCTGCAACATGGAAGCCCGAAGGCCGGGCAGCCGCCCGGGAGCTGGGCGAGCTCATCATGATAGCCCCCGGTGAAGAGCGCGAATTTAGCTTGGAAGTCTCGGTAATAACGGGAGAAATATAGCATATAATGGGGGGCCGCAGTTCATATGGGGCCCCTTATACTTTTAGGGTCTGTTCACATAAAGCGAACAGACCCTAATACAGCCTATCGATGTACTGTTTCATAAGCGTGGGGTTTTTACCGTTTATATACGGGGTTTTTTTCTCAAGAATATCTAGGTTCAGCCGCGCGCATGCGATGTCGGGCTGCATCGAACCGGAGGTTTCTGCAAGTACGCCGTTTTTCCGCGCAAGAAATGCATTCGGTGCAAACGCGCGGCCCGCGCCCTTTGCCGTGAAGCCGAGCGCCGTGTCGCCGACAAGCACGCTTTGCACGCCGTAGACGCAAGCTTCCTGAACGCGCATGTTGATTCCGAGCGCCGTGTTGACAGCCGTTTGCCCGCGCGTAAAAACGTTCGGGTTTATGATGATTTGCGCGCCCATATTCTTCGCGACCCTTGCAGTCTCAAAGTAGTCTGCGTCTTCACCGATAAGGATTGCAAGCTGGCCCAGCGGCGTGTCAAAAACTTTCAGCTCACAGGCGGGCCCGATTTCAAGCTCGCGTTCCAGCGCGTTTTGCGAAAGCTTGTCCTGAAAGCCGACAAGGTCGCCTTTATTGTTGAACAAAAACGACCGGTGAAACAGCTCGTCCTTTTCAAAATAAACGGTCGATCCCGCCATAATGTAAACGCCGTGGCGCTCAGCAAGCGTTTCCATGGTGTGAAAATAGACGTCGAACACAACATCCGAAAAATAGCTTAAGATATCGTTTAAATCCTCGATATCAGGCAGGCCCGTCGAGGCAATCGGGCGAAGCTTCGGCAGCACGGATTTAAACTGCGGTAAAAACGAAACGGGCAAAAGCCCGGTATACGCCGGGAAGCATACAAGCTGAGCCCGGCGGTTCACAGCGTCCGCCACATACAGGTTCATGTCGATTATGTAATCCGCAAGCGACTGGTAATCCTTGCGCAAAACCTGAATGACGGCAACGCGTATATCCTCTGAAAAAATCCTTGAAAGGTTTCCGGCAGGTGAAATATGAAGCCTGTCGGTAATTTTTTCAATCTCACCGGCTAAAGACTCGCCGCCCATCAAAAGCGCAAGGCTTGCCGTATTCTCAAAGCGGTTCACGGTATCACCTACTTGAAAAGGTTAGGGGGGGTATTAACACTTTTCTAACAATACGCCAAGTGGTTTTTGCTTTTTCAGCGGATATAAAATAATCTGCGCAATTTCAAAGTCCACCATGCTGTGGACAATCGTTCCAAGCCCTACCAGCAATAAAACCGACATGAAAAATCCCTTTTCAAAATGAATGGCGCTTAAATTGCCGCCGAAGTAAAAGATACTGACGACAGCAAGCTCTCCCACAGCATGGGCTACCGCGATATAAAACGAGAATATCCTTAGCTTTACCGCGGAAAGCTTGCCCTTTGATATTTTGCGCAGATACAATGACCCCGCGAATGCAAACACAATGTGGGTGGAAGCCCTAAGTACAACGATAATGGGAAACCCGCCGAAAAAGAAGCCGATTGTTGTTCCCGCGGCCACGGCCACGGCCACGACCGGCGAAATGAACATTGCGATAAAAATAGCCGCATGGCTTGCTAAGGTAAATGAAGCCGGTTCTAACAATATTTTAACAGGTGAAAACATAGGTATGATTAATCCGATTGCGATAAGCAAGCCTGCTATTGCAAGTTTCACGGTATTTTGGCTCTTCATAGAGAAATCCTCCCAACATCAATTACACGTGTCATAACATATGTAAACAATACAGGATAATTCTAGTTTTGTCAAAGTTTAATTTTGATATAAATACCCGTTTGCTTCCAATGAACGGCATACCTGTTCAAAATGAGATTTGTCGCGGCAAGCTATTGTGTGAAGATGCAATCCCATCGTGAGCTCAGACAGCAGCTTAACCTTTGATGATTCAACTTGATTCATAAAGGCGTCAACATCAGCCCGCCCGTTGAGATTCAGGCTTCCTGTGATTTCTCCATAAATGTTATGCTCAACGATAGTATTTACAACAATAGCTTCTAAATCCACTATTGTATAAAGCTCGGACTTCGTGTTTTCCGGTTTGTGGCAGCAAGCAACTTTGCCTAAATATTGATTCGCTTCCTTAAATTTTGAAATCATATACCCTCTTGCAGTTGCAAGAATTTCATGTCCTTGTGCGCGCAGCAACGCAACGTCGCCAACAATAACCTGCCGGCTTACGCTTAGGGTTTTCGCTAATGATGAAGCGCTTACAGGCGCTTCTTCCCGATTGATTATATTTAGAATTTGCTCTCTGCGTAAATCTGCGTCCATAATCATTCCTTTCTTCGACGTACATTATTATAACACAAAGCGGGCTTGAAATAAACTTAAAAACCCTCTATAATTTAGGAGAAGGGTGTGATTTCATTGGATATGGATTTGAGAACCGAAAAAATATACGATTATTACAAGGATCAATATGAGATAACCTACGATACGAAGGCGTTTGGTGTTTTCGTTCCGTATATTGCAAAAAGAAGCGACAGGCAGGAGAAAACAGTCCTGGGCTTTCGTATAGGCAAGGAGATATACGGGCCGGAAGCTTGCGAATATGTTTTCATTTTAAAATATGACGTTTTGACAAAAGACTTAGAAAAGCAGATTGAAGAGATGCTGGCTTCTGCTGAAAAGGGATATGTGAAGCCCGGTCCGGACCATGCGTTTACATTTTTGACAGCGATCATCGTTACGGATAAAATTGACGACGACGCCACTACATCCATAAAAAAATTCAAGCTAAGCCATAATCGCCAGAGGGACGGCTTTACAATGGCGCGTATCGCAGTACTTTTGCCGGACGGTAAGTGTATTTGCAGCAAGGACGGCAAAGATTTGCAGCGGCTGATTGAAAAAAAGATTATGAAGTAAGGAAAAAGATATGGATTTGAAATGTCGCCTGTACGATATATCCGGCATACCGAACATGCGGGATTTGGGCGGGTATGCGACAAAAGACGGCAGGTGCGTTGTGATGGGCAGGTTTATCCGCTCCACAGCGCTCAATGACATCGGAAGCGACGCCGTTTTAAAACTAAAAGAGCTGGGCATAGATTGCGTGATTGACCTGCGCTCAAAACTGGAGCGCAAACGCGCGCCTGATATCATTGAAAACCATGACGGCATCCACTTTGTACATGTGCCGATGCTGGACAACATCCAGTCGAATTTTGTAAACGGGAATTTCAGCGGCGATTTCCCGGCGTCGATGACAGAGATGTACATCGGGCTCCTTGACAATTACAGCGATTTATTCAAAACCATTTTTGAGGTCTTCGCCGATAAACGGTTTTCACATTATCTGTTCCACTGCACGGCCGGGAAAGACCGCACCGGTGTTACTGCCATGCTGCTTTTGGGGCTTGCCGGAGTCCCTGCCGAAATCATCGCGGAGGATTATTCTTATACCCGTTTCCTGTTTGATCCCACGCCTGTTGAGGACTTTCCGTTTGAAATCCCGAAATATCTGTTTGAATCGGCGCCTCATACAATGCTTGCTACCATCAGGCACATCGATGAAAGATACGGCGGGATAAAACAGTACCTTTCATGTATTGGAATAAGAGATGGGGATATGCAATCCGTTTTGGACAAGCTCTTAAAAGAATAAAGGAAAGGGGCCGCAGTTCAATACGGCTCCATATCCTTTTTAGCTCTCCCATTGCGAAAGAATTTTACGCATCCACGCATGAACGTCCATCGAATAAACGTCTTGAAGGTTACGGCGGCTAAGCACCGTTTCAGCGTCGCCCGCGGAAACGATGCGACCGTGGCTTAGCAGCATGACGTCGGTACCGTAGGCCCTTGCAAGGCTTAAATCATGCACCACCGATATGACCGCGCGTCCCGGCTGCTTCACCCATTTTCGCACTTGCTCAAATACCTGCTTTTGGTATACCAGATCAAGGTGGTTCGTCGGCTCGTCGAGGATTAGAATATTAGGGTCCTGGGCTAACGCCTGCGCTAAAAACGCGCGCTGCAATTCACCGCCCGACAGCGTGAGCACCGATTGGTTCTCCAAAGCCAGCATTCCCGTCATTTCAAGGGCTTTTTGAACGCTTTCCCTGTCTTTGCCGCTTGCCCGCTTGAAAATCCCTTGCGAATATGAATAACGGCCCATCCTGACGATCTCGCCTGCCGTAAAGGAATAGGCGACCGCGTTCGTCTGGCTTAAAGCCCCGATTTTTTGCGCCAAGACAGCCGGCTTCATACGGCTTACATCCTGCCCTTTATACAGTACATCCCCCGTATACGGAACGTTTTGCACAATGGCTTTAATCATACTGCTTTTACCTGAACCGTTAGGGCCCACTACCACAAGCCATCTGTTTTCATGAAGGGAAAAGCTTATGTTATCAACGATTGTGAGGGCTCCGTATTGAACGGTTAGGTTCTTGACTTCGAGCATTGCTATCTCACTTTCCTTGAAGTATAAAAGATATATACGAATACGACCGAGCCGATAAGCGAGGTTACGACTCCTAAGGGGAGCTCTAACGGCCGCAGCGCCGTGCGTCCTAAAAGGTCGGCGAGCATCAGGAATATCGCCCCCGAAAACATGGAAGCCGGAAGCAGCCGCTTATGTCCGGGACCTGAAAGCATGCGTGTCATATGCGGTATCACAAGCCCCACGAACGCAACCGTGCCGCCGATGGATACGCATACACCCATAAGCGCGGATACCGTAAGCATTACGTTGAGCTTTACTTTTTTCACATCAACGCCGATATTTCGCGCGTTGTCCTCACCTGTGGCAAAGGCGTCCAATTCCCGGGCATAACGGATGAGCACAGCGCCGAAAAACACAAGCGCTAAAAGCAGCGTCAGGGCGTTTTGGTAGCTGCTTTGCGCAAGGGAGCCCATCATCCAGAAGGTGATCGGGCGCAGCTTGTCGCCCGAAAACGTGATGATAAAGCTTATGATGCTGTTTGCAAACATGGAAAAGACGATGCCTATCAGTATTATTGTGTTTGTGGACAGCGAATAGTCCAATTTATATGCCAGTGACAATATGACAACCAGTGACAAAAAGGCAAAAAGCATGGCCATGATCATTGTTCCTGCAAGCGGTACGCCCGGTATCGTTATGCCAAATCCGATGGATATGACCGCGCCCAGCGACGCGCCCGATGAAACCCCTAGCGTTGAGCAGTCAGCAAGGGGGTTTTGCAAAAGACCCTGCATCGACGCGCCGCACAGCGAAAGCGCCGCGCCCACAAGCGCAACGCACAGCACGCGCGGAAGCCGCACCGACAGTATGATCGGAGCCGATACCCCGTCTAAAGCCGGCTGTGACGCAAACATGGACGCAATCGTTTGCAGCACCTCCGGAGCCGGGACATTGACGCTTCCGACGCAGACGCACAAAAGCGCGGCCAGAACGGTTGCAATACCGTAATAAAGGTATTGTAAATTGCTAAAAGTTTTCATGTTACCCTCGTATATTCATACAGCGCTTCAGCCGCGTTTACAAGCCTTGGGCCCGGGCGGGCGACCTCGTCGTTTCCTATGACGAACACAGCTCCGTTTTTGACTGCCGTAATATTTTCCCATCCGGAGCGTGCCAAAATCTCATCCGCAGGCTCAGGTCCGTCGCCGAAGTACATTGTGATGGTGACGATATAGTCCGGGTCGCGCTGGATGATTTGCTCCTCGGAAATCTCGGCCCAGCCATCCACGTCGTCAAAGGCGTTGCGAAGCCCCAGCATCGCGGCAAGCTCGTCCATAAAAGTATTTTTACCCGCCGTCCAAAGCCCGTGTTCAAGCGGCGAAACCTCAAAGTATACGGTCTTTCCATGCGCTTCATAAGATTTCGACTCCATTTCGGCGAAGGACTGCTTCATGCTGTCAACAAGCTCCTTTGCCTGTGCTTCCCTGCCTGTAACCGCGCCGATAATCCCGATTGAGGCGTACACTCCGGCGATATCGGATGCGTTGTTTACGATCACTTTCACACCTGTGCTTTCTAAAGCGCGCACCTGTTCATTGCCATGATTCATTTGCGATATTAAAACCACATCCGGCAAAAGCGCCATGACCTGCTCGACGTTTAGGCTGTCGCCCGATTCCACGGACAGGACGTTAAGCGCCGCTTCGGGATAATCGCAATATATTCCGCGCCCGACTAGCAAGTCCCCCGCGCCAATGGCATACAGGATTTCAACGTCGGCCGGCATGATTGCGACAATGCGGGCCGCGGGCTTTTCCAGCGTGATTTCGCGCCCCGCCATATCGGTCACGGCAATGGCGGAGGCATGCGCCGTCCCTGCGTTTTCCTGAAAAACGAACGTGCCGCAGGCGGAAAGCGAAGCCAATGAGATGATCGCAAGTAATACAGCAATACTTTTTTTCATGGGAACCTCCGTGTTCTATAAAATAAAACGTGCGGGAGCAGCTGCTCCGGCACGTTTTAAGTACGACATACATAAACCGCATGCACCTTTTGAGTCCGAAAAGCTGCACTTTGAACCTGTATTCAATAATGAGAAAATCCGCAATGGCCTCCAGAACGGCGTTGATTATTGAATATGGGTTCTTAATCATACGGATGTGTTCTGACTTAAACATCAACACGGTTTTTCGCCTTCCCAAAATTTCTTTCAGTGGCTTTAAGAATCGGTGCAACTCTTAAAAAACCGCTCCGTTATTACAGCAGCGTTCCTGTGCGGGATTTCCACCCGGCTTCCTGTGCGGTGTTTCGCACAAAATCCGTATGACAATATGAAATTTGTAAAAATCATAACATAAATGTCGCTTAACGTCAATAGACCTTTTCGAGACTTCAGGGCAAGAGGTCCGCTCTTGCTATAAAGGCTTTTTTGATGTAATATTAGAATCAACGGTCAATACTGAAAGGGTGGTTTTATGCTTAAAAGAAACGAATCTTACCGCTTAGTAACAGCGGGACTTCTCACGGCGATCGGACTGATCCTGCCATATTTTACTTCACATGCTTTCGGCGTGCCCGGCACAATCCTTTTGCCGATGCATATACCGATTTTATTGTGCGGTCTTCTGTGCGGGCCTAAATACGGCGCAATATGCGGGCTTATCGTCCCGGTAATATCAAGTGCGCTGACCGGAATGCCTCCGGCATACCCAATGCTGCCGATCATGGCGGTCCAACTGTTTGCAATGGGATTTGTAAGCGGACTGCTTTACCGCAAACTGAACATAAATCTTTACGCCGCCCTGATAGGCGGGATGATTACCGGGCAGGCGGTATACGGCCTTATGTTCTACGCGCTTTTATTTATCGGCAGCGGCGAGCTGCGCGCGTTATCGGTTCCGGCTGCAATCATGGCGGGGCTTCCCGGGCTTATCATCCAGCTTACGCTGATACCGGCTATTGTTTATATACTCCGGAAATACGCGGCAGTCCTTTTTGAAGACGCTAAGGCGCCGGCTAAAAAGGCGGACGCCGTAAAAGAAAGCGCTCTTAATTTAATCGCGGGCGGATCAGTATCCTGCGTCGTTATAAAAGACGGCGTAATTGCCCATACCGCGGACGGGCGCGGCGTTTCCCCTTTAATCAATATCTACGGCAGTGATTCCGGCCTGCTAAAGGACGCCTTTGTTGTAGATAAAATTATCGGCAAGGCGGCGGCGATGATATTGGTTTTGGGCGGCGCAAAACGCGCGCATGGCTCAGTTATGAGCGCCTCGGGCCGCGCGTATCTTGAAAGGCACGGCGTCATAGCCGAATACGGCCGCTGTGTGGACGTTATTTCAAACCGCGGCGGTAACGGAATTTGCCCGATTGAAAAATCAGTGATATCCATCGACGACCCCGAGGAGGGGATGAAGGTTATCACCTCTACGATAGACGAGCTTAGAAAAGCGGCCGGCCACTGAAAACGGCACGGTTAAATTTTAAGCAGCTTCAAAACGCGCATGACCGTAAACCTTCGGCGGACAAACGGCGCAAGCATGAGGCTGTCTGGGATTATCCCGCTGTCAAGGCCGATGTCCTCCATTTTCGTCATGCAGCCCGCCGCCTGCATATGCGGCCTTAATTTCCGGGCGCTCGGTATGCTTGAAATGATTTTCTGCAGCTCGGGGAATTTTTCAAGCATGATCTCAGGCGTGACGGATTTAAGCGGGTCCGGCTGGTTTTCTTTTAGGACGGACTCATACATCGGGCCGAATTTGCTTTTCATAACGGATTGCGGCATCCCTTCGTATCCCAGCATTTTCCGCTCTGGGTTTGCTATTTGCAGCGCTTTTTCGCAGTGCCGAAGCGCCGTTAAGAGGCCCACGCCGATTTTTTCCCCCTGAAGCGCGTTTGGCTTTTTGTTTACGACGCACATATCCCAAAACTGCACAAGCTGGCGCTCGCCGCCTGAAACAGGACGCGAATCGCCCCACATCTGCATGGAGATACCCGCCATCAAAAGCGACAGCATCAGCGTTTCACATGCTTCGGCGTCGCCCGCGTGTATTGCGGGCAAATTTTCAAACACGCTGTCAACCGCGGTTTTTATAAGCTCGTATACGCGTTCGCAAAAAGGCTCGTTTAAGAAAATATTTCCGCATTTCCAGTCGGCAAGGGACATGTATTTACTCAAGGTTTCGGAGATTCCCGCCGCCGTGAGACGGTACGGCGCGTTTAAAAAAATATCGTTATCGGCAAATACGGCAAGGGGGGCAACCCCCGTAAACGTCTTGATATAGCCGTTCCACGACATTGTATTGACGGTTCCCGCAAAGCCGTCGGTTGCGGCGGCTGTCGGAACCGACACAAACGGGATTTTCATTTTGTTCGCCAAAAACCGCGTGATGGTATGCACTGTGCCTGAACCGACCGCCGCAAGCCACGAAACATACGGCGAGATTTCGGCTTCCGCTTCCTGAACGCATTTGTCGGAGGCTTCAAGGCCGTCGGCCTGTAAAACAATCACGGGCTTGTGGATATAAAGGTTCGCGCTTATCTTTAGAGCCACGGCTTCGGCAAAGTCCTTGGTGTTTGTATCGCAAATAATGCAGCCCATTGATTTAATCTCAAGGGCTTCCGTTACGTCTAATATTCTGTTGATCGCGCCGGGCTCCATGATGATTGTTTTTGTTGTTATAGCGTGATTTCTTCCGCATTCGCAGCTGCCTTTAAGCTGTGCAAGATTGATTTCCATATGCTTTCCCCTCTTGATTATTGCTTTTTTCATTATACCGCTTTCACAACATCAAATCAAGTTGAAGGCATAAAATATGTTAATATATCGCAAAATATCTTAAAAAACGTTATAATTAATAATTCATTCAATACTGCTTCATATTTTTAAAATAAAATAAAACTGCCATACTAATATAGTTATTGATAGGGATATAAGGGAAGCGTAGAAAATTTATATTAGTGGAGATTGAAATGAAACTGAACGGGAGTATTTGTGTTAAGGGCGCTCATGAAGCGGTGGAGTTTTACAAGGAGGCTTTTGGACTTGTAACGGCACATCTTGGCTTAATGCCCGATGGAACGCTAGGCCATGTTGAGTTTTATAAAGATGAAACTTTCATCTTTTCAATGGCAGAATCAGACAAAGATAGTAGTAAGGCGCTTAACTTAATATTGTCTGGAGATGCGAACCCCGTTACGAGCTTTAGTCTTGACTTTGAAACAGAAGCGGAAATTCACAAGGCATTTACTGTACTGTCAAAAGGCGGACGCGTTCTTAGCCCTATAGAAGCATTGCCGTGGAGTCCTTGCTGTGCCACTGTTATAGATAAATATGGTGTGTGTTGGTATATTCATGTACCAGCTGATAAACGGCCAACAGTAAATGAAGTAGAAGAATTTTTTGGTTGGGATAAATAATCGCTCGTGCAGTATAAGCATTTTCTACGTTGCGACTGTGGCTGTGGCAAGCATACTATTTGGAGGAGACTTTTATGCGGCGATATGACTGCGTTGTAGCCGGTACCGGGCCTGCCGGGCTTGAGGCCGCGATAAACCTTAAGATACGCGGTAAAAGCTTTGTGTTGCTGGGGCCTTCCGGTCTAAGCCGTAAGCTTGCGCTGGCCCCGAGGATCGACAATTACCTGGGATTGCCCGCTATCTCCGGCGAGGAGCTAATACAAAAATACCTTGAGCATTTAAGGCTGATGGACATCATAATCACGGATGAGCATGCGACAATGGTATACGACATGGGCGGTTATTTTTCAATCGCCTCTAAAGCGGATACCTTTGAAGCAACAGCGGTAATCCTTGCGACAGGCGCGTTTACAGCGGACCCCTTCCCCGGCGAGGATGAATTCTTAGGCCGCGGCGTCGGCTACTGCGCGACATGCGACGCCGCCTTGTACCGCGGAAAAACCGTAGCGGTCCTGGGCTTTGGAGACGAATCCGTCAAGGAGGCTGACTTCGTCTCTGAAATTGCCAAAACCGTGTATTACATTCCCGTGAAGCCGGCGAAGAAAAAGCCGGGTGAAAAGGTTAAGGTGTTAAGCGGCAAGGTGACCGGCATTTCAGGCGAGAACAGAGTTTCCGCCTTAACGCTTGACGGCTCTCAGCTTTTCGTTGACGGCGTGTTTATCTTAAGGGAATCTATCGCCCCGCAGTCGCTTGTGCCGGGGCTCATGCTTGACGGCGACGGCTTTATAAAGGTTGACGAGATGATGCGCACAAACCTTTTGGGACTTTACGCCGCCGGGGACTGTACAGGCAAGCCGCACCAGTTTATGCGCGCGGCGGGACAAGGCCAGACGGCGGCGCTTGAAGCCGTGTCATATATTGATTCTAAATAATAGCTGAAAGGCAGGATAAATAAAATGAAAGATCTTAACGCCAATACTTTTGAGGACGCTATAAGTATCTCACAGCCGGTCGCGGTTGATTTTTGGGCGGCGTGGTGTATGCCATGCAGGATATTCGCCCCCGTTTTAGAGGAAATATCGGATGAGTTTGACGGGAAAGCCGAGTTTTGCAAGGTCAACATCGACGATTGCCCGGAGCTTGCGCAGGAGTACGGCATTGAAGTAATTCCAACGGTTGTGGTTTTTAAAAACGGCAAGCCGGTCGACAAAACATCGGGAGTTTTGACAAAGGATCAAGTAAAGTTTATAATTGAAAAGCATATTTAATTGCAATAAAAATCTATTTGTTCGCCACTTATATATATGGCGGCATATTATCTAAAAGGAGATATCCTCATATGAAAAAATCAAAGAAACTCTTACTGCTTCTGCTTGCGCTGGTTCTTTTGTTATCTGCCTTTACAGGATGCAGGGCCCGTGACGGCGGCCCTGTCGAAGAAGAAGCCGAGCCCGCTTCCTCCGTGGTCGAGGAAACGTCTCCTCCTGCAGTGAGCGACAAAAAAATATCCGACGTTATTGAAGATATGACAAGCGAAGTCAAGTCAAGAAAAGATCTAAACTCCGACACGGTCGGCTGGTTTATGCTTCACGAGCTTGGCGTCAGCGACGTGGTTGTTATGAGTACCGAAAGCAACGAGTTTTACAGGCGCCGCAACTTTAACAAAGAGGAAGAGTTTAACGGAGTACTTTACGCCGACAGGCGCAGCACTTTCGGCAACGGCTCCGCCGAAGAGCTTGGCGTCAATACATGTATATACGGCCACACGCTCACGAATATCCGCTCAAGCCCCGATTTCAATGTCTTTTTCGGCCCTCTGTTTGATTTAAGGGACCAAACCATAGCAAGGGATATCCCGTACATGTTTTTCTCAACCGAAAAGGAAAACCTTGTTTTTGAAATCTTCGCGGTATTCATCGCGAACACCGACAACGCCGACTTGCCTTATAACCGCAACGACATCCCCGCCGACGAATTTGTGGAAATGGTAAGAACGCAGGTTCTGCCGCGTTCATTTTACAATTACAACGTGGACATCAAGGACGACGACAAGTTTTTAACGCTTTCCACCTGCCTTTACAGGATGCCTGACGGCACGCAGCTAAACTATAAGACTACATATTACCGCTACGCCGTGATGGGCAAGCTCGTGGACCCCGACCAGCCCTTAAAGCTTGAAGCCGACTTCACGCTGAACCCGAATCCCCTCATCGACCCCGACGGCCCGATGGCTTCGGTATAACTCAAACGGTATAAACTCAAACGCGCCCCCGGTTTAGGGGGCGCGTTTGATTCATAGCTTCAAGGAATTTCGCATCGCGTTTTTCTATTTTTTATCCATTGGAGTTTTAGGGTCGTTAAAAGGGTCGAGCGTGAATGTCTTAACGTCCCAATCCTTCATGGCCCATGTATAGTTCGATTTGCCGGTGCCGAATACCTGAACCCAGTAAAGCGTGCCGTCGTCGCCTTCCGCGCACGCGTAGCCGACAATGGTCATGCGTTTATCCAGCATATTCGCCCGGTGCCCTTTTGATTTCGCCAAGGAATCAAACGATTCTTTTTGAGTTTTGTGCCCATATCCCGTGTTTTCAGCCCAAGCCTTTGTCGAGACCGAAAAAAACACCTGCCCGTTTGGGCGCATATGTTTTGTGGAGTATTTTTCAGCGCTCTCAAGCGCCCGGATTTTCGCCGCCTCCATCAGGTCTTTATCGCGTTTGAGCGGCTCAAGCCCCGCCTTCTTGCGCAGATCGTTAATGCTATCCAGCGTGATTTTTGTCGTCAGATTCGGCTTGTGCACAGGAGCCGCGAAAGCAGGGAACGTTAAACATGTAATCAGCGAAACAACCAATAGCACAGTTATCATCTTTTTCGTGCAACTCATTCTCAAAAAGCTCCTTATTGATAGTTTTTGTTATCCGGCAAGGTGACGGCAATCTGCAATATGTTATTTTTTATTATATCGCTTATACCGAGGATTGTCAAAGAATAAATGAAATTATTGCGATGAAAAGCAAATTGGCATAAGGATTCTTTCCTTATGCCAACAGCTTTTTTATACTTTTGCTGCAAGTAAATTTCTTAAGCTGCCATTTCGAGCATTCTGTTTATATTCAAAAGGCCTCCTGTTAAAACTTTGCCTTGAAGCTGGGGCAATATACTGGCGCTTGACATAATAATACTTTTAATATCATTGACCGTTAAATCAGGCCGGTATGCTTTTAGCAAAGCGGCGGCTCCGGATACATGGGGGGCCGCCATTGACGTGCCGCTTAAATAGCTGTACCGGCTTAACAAATGGGTGCTCAGTATATCGGAGCCCGGAGCCGCGATATCGACGCTTATCTCGCCGTAATTCGAAAAGGATGAAAGACTATTGTTTTCTGCCGTCGACGCAACGGATATAATGTTCCTCAAGCCAAAAGAAGCCGGGAAAACAGGGGAAATGTCATTGTTGGAGGCAGCATTTCCTGCTGACGCGACGAACAATCCGTTATAATTTTCTATCGCGATTCTTAATATCGGGCAATAGACTCCGCCCCAGCTATTGTTAAGAATAGGTATTTTGTATTTATTTGCATAATTAATCGCACGAATTGCAGCCGATACGCTGAAGAAATTATTTCCTATTTTTAAAGCGGCCATACTGACGTTCCAGCATACGCCCGTTACCCCGATGTGATTATTTCCTATTGCCCCGATCGTACCGGCCACATGTGTGCCGTGACCCGTCTCATCCATGGGATTACGGCTGTCGTTATAAAAATTCCAGCCATATAACCCGTCATTTGGCGAATTGGACCACATATTATTGTTTAAGTCGGGATGCATAAAATCAACGCCGCTGTCAACGACGCCTACCACAACCTTGCGATTTCCCGTGGAATGATTCCACGCCATAGGCGCCATCGTATTTCTAAGCCCCCAGAGATATCGAAAATACGGATCATTCGGCACTACATGCGGATTCATACGGCGATCGGGTTCGGCGGCTATTATACATGGATTCTTTTTAAGCTTCCTGGTAGCGCTAATCACAGATTCTTTTTCCTTGCATTTTAAATTGACCTGTACGATTGCTCCTAAATTTTTAGTGGTTGCAGTGGATAGCGGATCAAACAATACTTTAATCTCCTCCGCTTCAAGCCCATCAAAAGCGGGATGCTCACAATCCGTGGGTATGCCGCTATATGTACAGCTTTTATCCAGCGCGGCAACGACCCTCCCCATAATAAACCCGGCATAATCATTGTAAAATATAAATATCACTCCTTTAAACACCATTTATATTAAACCGCAACGAAACACACGCAGATTTAATATTCGGCCATTTTAGCAACAAAAGTCATGGTCGATTCATACGCGAGGCTTACAAGGCTTTTGCTGCAAATTAATATTATGATATGCTTGAGATTTTGAAGAGTTCCTTTCGAGCCCCCGATAAACAAGAAAACCCCCAAAGCTTTTGGCTTCGGGGGTTTTGATTCATTATTACCGATCGTTTTATTTTTTATCTTTTCATATATGTCGGCCTGACGAACCGCAGATCCCTGTTGGAAAGGTCGGAGTAATATACGAACGCACTCGGCGTATTCTGTGCCAAAATCAACTTTTCATCGTCAACGAGTATGTATACGTGACGGTATCGCTGCGGCTCGGAACGAACGCTTGCCGTCCTGCTTTGGATGATGTCGCCGGGCCTGAGCGCGTTTATCCCGGAAAGCTGCTGGCCGTGCAGTCCGCCGTGGCTGCCTGTTATGTAGTGCCAGAAATTATTGACGTTTGCCCACGCGGCCGTACCGACGCGCCAATTCGTGGTCATGCTGTCACCGCCGTCGAATCCCGCCCATACGCATTGCGATACAAAATTCATGCAATCGCCGATCCAGTCGCCCAGCCTGTAAAACTGGCTGTTTGGCTTCTCGGTAAACATCATCGCGTACCGGACTGCTTTCTTAGGGTCGTATTGCCGTACATCATCCGGCAGCTCGGGCGGTTTTGGGGATTTCACCCCGGTAAACTCCTTCTTCAAATCACTGAGCATCTTCCCCTCGGTCGGCATCGGAATCGGCCCAATATCGCTGAATGTACGGGAAGAACCGGGGAAGTAGTGCATCTGGATTTTCCAGACACCGTCTATCCTTTTGAAAAACATCGAGTGCTGGGAATTTACCGCCATAAACGGCGGATAAACCTCACCTTTTTTGCCGGATATGTAAAAATGAACGACGGTTTCGTTTGTCTTGCTAAGATAATCGCGCCATAGCCCCATGCGGTTGTCGGTGGGCTCTTCGTTAAACACGATTTTATACGGAAGCCTTTCGGTGCTGACATAGCCTAAATCGTTTTCCAAGATAAGCTTTCGGCGCATAACCGTCATCCTGAGCCACTTCACCATGTTTTTATTTCCGTGCTTTTTCATGTTTACAATGCTGTCGACGTTTGTATATTTAAGTTCGAGGTAACTGTTATACTGCTGCTCAAAAAAAGCCTCGACAGTCTCTTGTATCGTCAGGTTTTTTTCGGGCAGATATTTTCGCGGCAAAACGTCAAGATCGCCGATAATCTCAGAAAGCGGTTCTGGCGGCCTTAAATCCGGGCTTTTCTTAAGGGGGAGCCCTATACTTACATCCACCGGCAAAACGGTGTCCGCGGCGGCGGCGCCGGTACCGCCCGTCAGCAAAATGACGGATATCAGCAAAAGCGCAAACATTTTTTTCATTATAAATTGCTCCCCCAACTAGGGTCTGTTACATAAAGCTAACAGCCCCCTAATTTTTGCTTTCGACAATATTCTACCATATTCGCATCTGGTTTTCCAGTGGAAAAATACAGAATACGGAGAAGTTTTTTCAACATCTCCGTATTACATGTAACATATATAGTATTATCACTTATCACAATATTTCCAAAGCTGCCAGATTAAATCCGCGGAGTAACTGTTCGTTAGGTCTTTTAGCGGATGCGCTGTGTTGTCGTGTAAATCAAGCATTTTATAAGCGGCAAGGTTTTTATACGACGGCACGGCCCACCGGGGAAGGCTTCCGGCGTCGATTATTTGCAGGTTATAATCCTTGACGTCGGTTATTTTTGCAGTCCGGTCCATCAGCAAAACAGCCTCGGCACGGCTCGGGATTTCATAATATACAAATGGTTCCGACGATGGCAGAATCCCTTCTTCTATCGCCTTTTTAACGTATGGCTTAAGCCAGCGCGGGATATCGGAATCGTTTGGAAGCCCGGTATTTACCGTAGGCCTCATTGACTTCTCAAGCCCGCCCGCCGCTATCAGCATGATGAGAAACTCGCCGCGGGTCGTAGGCTCGTCAGGAAAAAAGAAGTGATTATCGCCAATCTGCGTTCCCGTCATCACCTTGTTTTCCCGAAGCTTTATGGCGGCATACGCCGATGGATGCGTCTGCATGTCGGCGTAAAAGAATTTCGCGCGCGGTTTTTCAATACCAATCGAGACGGTTGCTTTGTTTGAAAAATTATTGGCGGAATCAATAGCGCAAACAGTGAAGCTGTCTTTCCCGTATATATCCCTGAATGGGATGTAGCGGAAATTCAAGCCGTCAAACCGCACCTCGCCGTTTAGCGGCGGCGCGATAACGCGGATACTAAGCTCGTCTCCCTCCGGGTCAAAGCCGGTGATATGCCCGGAAAGCGGCACGTTCCCGATTGTGCTGTAAGACGCGTTTTCAATAACCGGGGGCAGGTTGCTTCCCGCAAGAACGCTGATCGCAAGCTCCGCGGGAGCGGCTTGTTCAGGGTACGGGGCGCGCGGGAGGATCGATATGCTTGCGGATAAGATCCCGTCGTCCGGTACAAAGCAGAGGTTATCGATCATGGCGCGCGGGATATATTCAAAAACCTCGACGGATACGCCGTTCAGCACCAGTTCACCGTGCTTCGGCAAGGCTGTTACGGTAATGCCGTCCAAAGATTGAGGCCTTAATCCCAGCCGCATTTCAAGGTCCTCCGAAGAAAACTCAAGTATCTCCCCCGACATAACGGAAATACCGTAGCTTTGTATCGGATTCATTATATTTAGTGATGTTTTAACACTAAAAACATCAGATGCGGTAGAAACAGTAAACACTGATAAAAGTAAAACCAACGTAAAGCTTAATATCCTCATAACCAAATCCTCCCTTTATTGGTATTTTTAACAATATAAAGGGATAATATAACATGAATATTTTGCCATAATAGCATTGCAATTTTTGTCCGTTCATGTAAAATAGTAGATAATAATAAAGAAAGCTTGGGATAAAATGTCAGGACAACTCATATTAATCATTGATTGCAATTCGAAAAACAAGCATCTCACGGCGCGTTCTGTGCGCGGTATGAATGTGTATTGCGAGGTGCGGCCGCTTAGCATGCAGCCCGAGGAGATTGGCTCTATGAACCCGATCGGCATGATCTTTACAGGCGATGCGGATTCTGTAAACGATGAGCGCTTCAAAACGCTTTCTGCCAAGGCAAGCGAGAGGTGCATACCGGTTTATACGCAGTTTGGCGAAACCGATATGCAGCGCCTTAAAGGCTTTTTGTTCGATACCTGCGGCGCGGCAGGCGATTGGACGATGCAAGTGTTTGCCAAAACCGGAGTCGAAAGCATACGCCGGCAGGTGGGGAGCGGCAAGGTGCTGCTGGCGCTTTCCGGCGGCGTTGACAGCTCCGTTGTCGCGGCGCTTCTGTCCGAGGCGGTGGGAAACCGGCTCTCCTGCATATTCGTAGACCACGGACTGATGCGGAAAAATGAAGGCGGCGAGATAGAGGCCGTTTTTCGGGGCAGAGGGCTTAACCTGATACGCGTCGACGCAGAATCCCGATTTCTAAAACGGCTTGAGGGCGTTACCGACCCGGAGCAAAAGCGTAAGATCATAGGTGAAGAATTTATACGCGTGTTTGAGGAGGAGGCAAAAAAAATCGGCAAGGTCGATTTCCTTGCGCAAGGCACGATATACCCCGATGTGATCGAGTCGGGGGAGGATGGACAGAGCGTCGTTAAAAGCCACCACAATGTAGGCGGGCTACCGGATAACCTTGACTTCAAAGAGCTTGTAGAGCCGCTTCGCATGCTGTTCAAGGACGAAGTCCGGGCACTTGGGGCGGAGCTGGGCTTACCCGATTATCTTGTAAACCGCCAGCCGTTTCCGGGGCCGGGGCTCGCGGTGCGGATCATTGGCAAAATCACAAAGGAGAAGCTGGAGATTCTAAGGGACGCCGACGCGATATTCCGCGAGGAGATAGCAAATGCCAAGCTTGACCGCGAAATCAGCCAGTATTTTGCAGTTTTGACGAACATGCGAAGCGTGGGTGCAAGCGGCGGCGCGCGCACATACGACTACACGCTGGCTTTGCGGGGCGTTACGACGACCGACTTTATGGCGGCGGATTGGGCGAGGATTCCGTGGGAGGTGCTGGAGAAAGCCTCAAGCCGAATCACCGCCGAAGTAGTGCGCATCAACCGCGTTGTGTATGACGTGACGGGAAAACCTCCCGCGACAATCGAGTGGGAGTAGGAACGTGAAAGGCTGTACCCATTGAAATTAAAGGGTTTGTAGTGTGCGGATTTCCACTTTGATAACAGTTTGATAACAGGATATTTCAGGGCATCATTCCTGTGTCACAGGCGGTTAGCGAGTAGTCACCGCCATATCCATCATCTAAAACGGCTTTGCTGATTTGATAGTCAGCAGAGCCGTTTTTGTGTGGGTTCAGTCCTTATGCAATGCGCTTATGAGATCATCGCTAAGTTTTTGAGACGGAACCTTAGCCCAGCGCCTCGTGGTATCCAGCTCTGGGTACTTATATCGCCACTGATTATATTCTTCTCTCGTTATCTCACCGTTTCTCAGTTTCTCAGCTTCCTTCTGCCATGCTTTGAACAAATCAAACATGGACTGGTAGATACGTCCCTTGGTTTTATCAAGACAAAGGCACGGTTCCCCGTCAATGTTCTCAATATACAGGCCGTACAAGTCCTCCAGCGCAAAAAGCGTATGCGCTAAACCCACATCGCTGTCTATATCAGGCAAGTTAAGGGCCTTGGGGCTGACATCCAACACACGGGCGAAATCATCAGTTATCTTGTCCTTCGGCGTTCTCACACCGGATTCATATTGCGCCACTCGGACATCGGCGGTCTTTTCATCAAATCCAACCGCTATTCCAAGCCACCTTTGCGTCATGCCCCGCAGATTGCGGATAAAACGGATTCTTTCCCCTATCGCCATATCGGTATCCTCCATTTTTCATCTGTTACAAAGAGTATAACATATACGCTATAGCACTGTCAAGATAGCCAAAACAAATAAGTTAAATATTTTTCTGCAAACCACTTGATATTATCAAATTAGTTAAGTATAATAGAGATCATTAACTAATATGCTAAGTGTTTCGGCGGGGTCGCGCACACAGAGAGGAGGTGGATTACTTGACAGAGAGAATGTTTATGAGGGTAAACGAAGTCGCAGAAACGCTGGACGTTTCAATACCGTATGCTTACAAGCTCATCCGAGAATTGAACAACGAGCTGAAGCGGAAGGGCTGTATCACCATCGCAGGCAGAGTTGACCGCAAATTCTTCTACGAGAAGTTCTACAGCGTACACGCAAATAATTGAAAGACAAGGAGGTTACTGACAAGTGGCAGCATTAAAGAACGAGGGCAATGGGATGTGGTATACCATGTTTCGTTATACCAACTGGAAAGGCGAGAGGAAACAGAAATGCAAACGGGGCTTCGCCACCCATAAAGAGGCGCTGGAGTGGGAACGTGAGTTTCTGCAACAGCAGACGGCTGATATGGATATGACCTTCGGAGCCTTTGTGGAACTGTACAGCCGGGATATGAAAACCCGACTACGGCAGAACACATGGCTAACTAAGGAAAATATCATCCAAACGAAGCTGCTTCCCTACTTCGGAACCAAATCTATGAGCGAGATTAGCGCCAAGGACATCATTCAGTGGCAGAACGAGATGATGAACCTACGCGGGAAGGACGGAAAACCGTTCTCCGCGACCTATCTCAAGACCATGCACAATCAGATCAGCGCTATTTTTAATCATGCGGTACGGTTCTATGACCTGAAAGCCAACCCTGCCGCCAAAGCCGGAAGCGTTGGCAAAAAGGAAGCTAAGGATATGCTGTTTTGGACGAAGGACGAGTATCTGCGGTTCGCCGATGCCATGATGGACAAGCCGCTATCCTTCTACGCCTTTGAAATGCTGTACTGGTGTGGCATACGGATGGGCGAACTGCTTGCCCTCACTCCGGCGGACTTTGACTTCGCTAAAAGCACCGTCACCATCAGCAAATCCTATCAGCGGCTTAACAGAGAGGACATCATCACCGAACCCAAGACCCCGAAAAGCAACCGAACTATTAAAATGCCGGACTTT
>WRLK01000006.1 GCA_009777635.1 Oscillospiraceae bacterium
TCGCGCCGAATCCGGACGCCACCATTTGAAT
Source organism: Oscillospiraceae bacterium (assembly GCA_009777635.1). Lineage (GTDB taxonomy): Bacteria > Bacillota > Clostridia > Oscillospirales > Ruminococcaceae > WRAV01. Next base: position 32 of record WRLK01000006.1, read on the forward strand.
GCCGAGTGTCGCCACAAAAGGCACAATCTTGCCTTTTGCGATCAATATGCCATTTAGGAGGCCAAACATGGCTCCTGTCAGTACGCAAAACAAAAGCGAAATCCAAATATTAAAGCCCCATACGTTATACGCAACGCCCCCCATCAAAGCGGAGGTCATCATAATCGTGCCGATCGAAAGGTCGATACCGCCCGTGATGATAGCAAAAGTGACGCCTATCGCGAGGAACCCGATAAAGTAAGATGCATCTAATATATTGATAAGCACAGTGGTTGAGAAAAAGTTATTTCCCGCAAAGCAAAAGAATATGTAGATTACCACCAACGCGCCGGGCGCCAGCAATTTTTGCAAATCCAGTTTTCTTTCCATTTTACCGCACCTCCCGCGTAGTCGCGTATTTCATAATCAGCTGCTGGTTTGCTTCCCCGATCCCGAGCCGCCCCGTCAAAACGCCTTCGCACATCACCATGATTCGGTCGCTCATGCGAAGAAGCTCCGGCAGCTCCGATGAAATCATGATGATGGATTTTCCCATCGCTGCAAGCTCGTTCATGAGCTTGTAAATCTCCGATTTCGCGCCGACGTCGATGCCGCGCGTGGGCTCGTCGAAAATCATGATGTCGCAGTCGTGGGCAAGCCATTTCGCGATGACAACCTTCTGCTGGTTACCGCCGGATAAAAATTTTACAAGCTGGCTTATCGACGGCGTCTTGATGTCAAGCTTATCGACATATTCATTCGTGACGCCCGCTTCTTTTTTAAAGCTGATCATGCCGCTTCTAAGGAATTTCTCAAGGCACGACAGCGTCACGTTCGTCGCGACGGAAAGCCCTGTAGCGAGCCCGTAGCGCTTGCGGTCCTCCGAGAGGTATGCGATGCCGTTTTCGACTGCGTCCTGAGGAGATTTTATATTGACCCTTTTGCCGTTTATTTCAATCTCGCCGCTGTCCATATGGTCCGCGCCGAAAATAAGCCTTGCCGTTTCGGTGCGCCCCGCGCCCATCAATCCCGCGAACCCCAGTATCTCGCCTTTTTTAAGCTCAAAGCTTACGTTTTTAACGTCTTTCGAGACAAGCCCCGTCGCTTTCAGCACGACCGGCGCGTCGTCCGGGACGTTGCTGTGCGTTTTCGGCTCCTCGTAAATGGTGCGCCCTACCATCATGTGGATGATTTCATCCATATCCGTTTCGGACATCATTTTTGTATCGACGTATTCGCCGTCACGGAAGACGGTCACCCTGTCGGAGATGCGAAACAGCTCCTCCATGCGGTGGGAGATATATACGATACCGACGCCGCGCTTCTGCAAATCCCTTATGATATTGAAAAGCTCGTCTATCTCGGTTTCAGTGAGCGCGGCCGTCGGCTCGTCCATGACAAGAATCTTCGAGTTAAACGTGAGCGCTTTTGCAATCTCGACCATCTGCTGCTTTGCGACGGTCAAATCCGATACCTTTGTGCGGGGGTCTAGCTTTAGGTGCATAGACTCGAATATTTCGGCGGCGCCTTTGTTGATTTCCCGGTCGGAGATAAAGAATTTTTTCTCGTTTTCGGACTCGCGGCCGATATACATATTTTGCGCGACGGTCAGATGCGGCATCAGATTTAGCTCTTGGTGTATGATGCAGATGCCCATGTCCTGCGCAGACTTCGGCCCGTGTATGTCGGTTTCTTTCCCCTCAAACAGAATAGTCCCGCTGTCTTTCGTGTAAACGCCGGTTAAAATCTTCATCATCGTAGATTTACCAGCGCCGTTTTCGCCGACCAAGGCGTGGACCTCACCGCGATTTAAGTCGAACCTGCAGTCGCTTAACGCTTTTACACCGGGAAATGTTTTTTCAATCCCGCGCATTTCAAGCAGCTTATTGCCCAATGTTAAATCACGCCCCTTTTGTTTTTTTAATTATTATAACAAAAAAATTCTTATTTTAATAGTGAAAATCTTATTTATAATTGCGAAAATCTTCCACAGAGGGAATTTAGCTTTATTTTAAGCGAATCCAATACATCGGGCTACCCCTTTATTGTAGTTATAACTTACTAGAATCTCAAGGTAGCAATCCTACAATTTTGTCCACTATTTCACACAGTTATGTAAAAATCCTTAAAATCAACGTTGACGGCTATATTTTACGATCTTATATTACGAGTATTTTTAACGCCGCTATGGCGCAAAAACAGGGGGCAAAACCGCGTTGTACATCGTATATCAAGGGTATTCAAGCTCAAGCTTGAGCGCGCGGTTTATCGCGCTCAAATACGCTTTGATGCACGCTTCCACGATATCGGTGTGCGTTCCGCGCCCCGTGACGGTCTTCTCGCCGGCAAGGATTTTCACGACGCTTTCCCCGAGCGCTTCCCGCCCTTCGGAGATGGAACCGATCGACCAGCTTGCAAGAGGGTAGCTGTGCTTGACGATTTTATCGACGGCCTTAAACGCCGCGATTACGGGAGTTTCTCCGCGCGCGACGTGCTCGTGCTCCTTGCCCGCGCGCATCAGTCTCACGACGGCCGTGGAGGTGATGTCGGTGCCTGAGTTCACGACAAAGCTTGTGAGCGTATATTCGGGGACTGCCGCCGTCTCGCCGAGAACAAGCCCCTCAATGTCGAAGTCGGTGATGGCGGATTTTACGTCGGCAAGCTTCTTAAAACGCTTGAACACGTCTTCGAGCATATCGTTGGAGATTTTATACCCGAGCTCACAAAGACGCTCCTTAAGCGCCGACTTTCCGGAGTGTTTGCCCAAAACAAGGCGGGTTTGGTGAAGTCCCACGTCCTGAGGCTTCATAATTTCGTATGTGAGCGGATTTGCCATCATCCCGTGCTGGTGTACGCCCGCTTCGTGGGCGAAAGCGTTAGCGCCGACGATTGGTTTAATCGGCGAAATATCCATGTCGATGATCGTGCTGAGCAGCTTGTTCGCGCGATAAAACTTCTTTGTCACAAGCTTGGTGTCGGCATTATAAAAGTCGCGCCGCGTCTTGAGCGCCATCGCGGCTTCTTCCATCGCGGTCATGCCGGCGCGTTCCCCGATGCCGCCGAGCGAGCATTCAAAGTGGTCGGCGCCGGACTTGACAGCGGCAAGCGTGTTCGCGAGCGCAAGCCCTAAATCGTTGTGGCAGTGCGCGCCGAGCTTGAAATGCTCCGGAAGCTTCTCCTTTAAAAACCGGATGTTCTCGGCCATTTCCTGAGGCATGGCATAGCCTACGGTATCGGCAATGCTTGCGGATATCGCGCCGTTCTCGCATGCCGTGCTCAAGATTTTCAGCAGGAAACCGCGTTCGGTGCGCGTCGCGTCCTCGGCGATAAAGTGGACCTCGGGGCACAGCTTTCCCGCGTGACTGACAGCCGCCGCCGCAAGGTCAAGAACCTTTTCCCGCGTGGATTTTAGCTTGTGTGTGATGTGGATATCGCTTGTGGAAAGAAAAATATGTATCCGCGGGCGCTTAGAGTGGCGCACAGCCTCCCACGCGCAGGCGATGTCGCTTGTATTGGCGCGGCAAAACCCCGCAACCGTCGTATTTTTTATGGCTTTCGCAATCGCTTTCACCGCCTCAAAATCATCGGGAGAAGCGATGGGGAATCCGGCCTCGATCACATCGACGCCGACTTCCTCAAGCATTTTCGCAAGCTCCAGCTTTTGCGTCAGCTTCATGCTGCATCCCGGCGACTGCTCGCCGTCGCGCAGCGTTGTGTCAAAGACCAAAACCGTTCTCATGTAAAAAACCCCCGTGCTCTCAGGCGAAGCTAATCGTTCTCCGAGAGAATTCTCTCGCGGTAAGCTTTCGCGGCCTGCTCCGTTTTGTTGTCGCCAAATTCGTAGTACTTTGCGTCTTTTATGTTGTCGGGCAGATATTGCTGCCTGACGTAGTGATTTTTAAAATCGTGAGCGTACTGATATCCGATAGATTTTCCCATCTTTTTCGCGCCGGAATAGTGGCCGTCCTGCAAATGCGGCGGGATTTCCCCGAGCTTTACGTTTTCCAAGTCGCTCATGGCGGCGGCAATCGCGTTTACGCCGGAGTTTGACTTCGGCGCCGTACACAGCAGGATAACGGCGTCGGCAAGCGGAATCTGGGCTTCCGGCAAGCCAATCTGGAGCGCGGAATCGACACATGCTTTCACGATCGGGATCGCCGTCGGATACGCAAGGCCGATATCCTCCGCCGCGGTTACGAGAAGCCTGCGGCACGGGGAAAGCAAATCTCCCGCCGAGAGGAGCCTTGCAAGGTAATGGAGCGCCGCGTTCTCGTCCGAGCCGCGAATCGACTTCTGGAACGCCGATAGAATGTTGTAGTGGTCGTCGCCGTCCCTGTCGTAGCGCATGTTGCTGCGCTGGCTCACCTGCCGGATGATATCCTCTGTGATAACGCGTTTCTTGTCCTTGACGCCGGATGAAAGCCACGAAAGCTCGACGGCGTTTACCGCCTTTCTCACATCGCCGCCGCATGTGTTCGCGAGAACGGTAAGCGCTTCTCCGCTGATTTCGTATGCTTCTCCCGATTCCTGCGACAGGATATCGAAGCCGCGCTTCGCCGCGATTTCGATTTCACCGGGGTCTACCGGCAAAAATTCGAACACCGTGCTGCGGCTTAAAATGGCGTTGTAGATATAAAAATACGGGTTTTCCGTGGTGGAGGCAATCAGCGTGATGCTGCCGTCCTCAATAAATTCAAGCAGCGTCTGCTGCTGTTTTTTGTTAAGGTATTGGATTTCGTCGAGGTAAAGGATCACGCCGCCAATGCCTTGGATTGTGTCAAGCTCGGCGACAACGGCGCGTATATCGGCGGTCGAAGCGGTTGTGCCGTTTAGCTTGTACAGCTTCTTTCCTGCCGTTTCAGCTATAATCCTCGCAACGGTGGTTTTGCCGATGCCGGAGGAGCCGTAAAAGATCATGTTCGAGACATTGCCGCTCTCGATGATTCTGCGCAGGACCTTACCGGGCGAAAGCAAATGCTTTTGCCCCACGACCTCATCAAAGGTTTTGGGTCTTAGCCTGTCTGCAAGCGGCGCCATAACGTCACTCCCTCAAAACTTGCGATTCTTATCTTACCATCTCGAAATGGCTGAAAACCCATTTCCCGCCGATAGATTCATATACCATATCGTGGGTTGTATAATCAATCACAATAGGGTCTCCTGTTTCCGGGAGGTGGAGGTCTTCGACGGTGACGCGGTAAATAATTTTCGTATCGCTTTCGCGGATGATTTCATATGTTTCATCGCCTTTGAATATATTTGCCCCGCGCGCCGCGCCCATGACATAAAGGCTTCCGTCAATGTCGCGGAACTTGCCGTCCGCCAATAAATCGTCAACAAACGAAACGATAAAAATGTTTTCAAGATGTTCCCGAAGGGCGGTCATCGTTTGAATCTCGGGATGGGTGACTTTATCGTACCGCATCGCGTCTATTTCCTGATAACCCTCCGAGCCGTAGGGCATCCCGTCAAACGTAAACCAGAACATAACCTCCAACGCGGATTGATATGCCGCCGCAACCTCCCCGTCGTCCGGCGGCTCAACCTGAGAGCAGCCCGCGATAAATACAAAACAAAACAGTAGAATCAGTAATTTCTTCATACATGAAGTCTCCTTTACTTAATTTATTAGATTATTATACCGTGCTTTTGGACGAAAGGAAAGAGCGCCTATTGTTTGGGAGTGGACAAACGCGTTGCTCACAAAAAATCGAGCACAGAGAAAGGCAGTTCACGAGATTTACGATTTTTCCTAAAATTCATTTTAGCAACGCCAAAACGATTGTAAGCGGCAACAAAAACCTCAAGCACAACCCTCAGTGTTTCAATTTTCCGGGCGAAAGCAAATGCTTTTGCCCCACGACCTCATCAAAGGTTTTGGGTCTTAGCCTGTCTGCAAGCGGCGCCATGTTTTCCCTCCAGATTTTGTAAAAACTTGTTTTATATTTAAGATTAAGCAAGCGCGGGAAAAGTTGATGACTTACATTGGTTTTAGATTATTATTCAGCCTGTCAACGATTTTTTCAAAATCCCTTTGCCGTGCTTCTTCTGTCTTAAAAGAGAAATATCTTCTTGTATATGTATTCCGAACAGACTGAGACATATTTTTGAAATTCTCACATGCGGGAGATATACCGGCCAGCTTTTTAGAAAAAGCTTCTACTTGTTCGCCGGTTATCGGATCAGCTTTCGGAGCGTCCCATGCTCCATTTTTTATTGCCGCTTCTATGGCTTTTTCGCCTAATCCGGTCATGATCCCTTTTTCACGCAACACTTCCGCCGTTTTCTTGTTCTTTTCAGACCAGACACTTTTTGCACGGCGTTTCGCAAAGTATTTTATGTATTTTGTGTTGTCTATGCTCTGTATTTGCCCGTCGATCCATCCGAAACAAAGCGCTTCTTCTAAAGCGTCATTCGCGGACAAAGTGACAACCGCTTTCGTTTTCCCAAATATGAGCCACACTCCGCCGCTTGTTGATGCATTTTCTTGAAGCCATATGCGAAAGTCATCGCGCGATGGAAACAATAATTCAGGTGCATCTGTCCTCATACTAAAATTCCCCCGCATTATATAAATTGTATATCAAGGGTATTGTACCACAAAGTCAAAGCATAAGGAAAGACAGACTATTGTTTTTTTTTAGGTTTTGATGTAAAATGTATTATAAAGAACGAATTGAAAGGGTTTTTTAAAAATGTTTGGTGACTTAATCGATACGATTGGATTTGTCGAATCTGCCGACGCCGAGGTCGGGAAAGCCATGAAAGGCGAGCTTTTCCGCCAGCGCCGTAACTTGGAGTTGATTGCCAGCGAAAATATCGTTTCCCCCGCCGTTATGGCGGCCGCGGGAAGCGTTTTAACCAATAAATACGCGGAGGGGTATCCCGGCAAACGGTATTACGGCGGATGCCAAAACGTTGACGAGGTAGAGGCGATAGCGATCGAACGCGCCAAAAAGCTGTTCGGGGCAAAGTTTGCAAACGTTCAGCCGCATTCCGGGGCGCAGGCGAACGAAGCCGCGTATGCGGCGATTATCGATAACGGAGACACCGTTTTGGGCATGAGCCTTGCCCAGGGCGGACACCTTACCCACGGCCATCCGGTGAATTTTTCCGGCAGAAATTACAACATAGTCGCCTACGGGCTGGGCGAGGATGAGCGCATCGACTACGAAAATGTCCGCGCGCTTGCGCTTAAGCATAAGCCGAAGATGATTATCGCGGGCGCAAGCGCGTATCCGCGCGGGATCGATTTTGAGAAGTTTTCGAGCATCGCGAAAGAGTGCGGAGCGTACCTTGTGGTGGATATGGCGCATATCGCGGGGCTTGTGGCGGCCGGTGAACACATGTCGCCCGTGCCGTATGCGGACATCGTGACGACCACCACGCATAAAACGTTGCGCGGTATACGCGGCGGCTTGATTTTATGCAACGACCCCGAGATTGCGAAAAAGGTGGACAGAGCCGTATTCCCGGGAATGCAGGGAGGCCCGTTGATGCACATAATCGCGGCGAAGGCGGTCGGGTTCGGCGAGGCGATGACAGACGAGTTCAAGGAATATCAGCGGAGTGTAGTGAAAAACTGCAAGGCGCTGGCCCATGCGATGACCGGCGTAGGCTTCAGGCTTGTTTCGGGCGGGACCGACAACCATCTGATGCTCGTGGACCTCACAAAGCTTGACGTCACGGGCAAAGAGCTTGAGAACCGGCTTGACGAGGTTTATATCACGCTCAACAAAAACGCGATTCCAAACGATACGAGAAGCCCTTTCGTTACAAGCGGGGTGAGGGTAGGCACGGCCGCCGTCACAACGCGCGGCCTAAACGAATCCGACATGTCCGTCATCGCGGATTGCATCTGGAAAACAGCCACGGATTTTGAAAAGCACGCCGATTTGGTCCGCGCGAAAGTCACTGAGCTGCTAAAGAAATACCCGCTATATGAATAACAAATAGTTTAATATTTATAAATAATACATATAGTAAACGGGGCGATATTAGCGTTAAGTCTTGATTGGGAGAGTATTTATGGCCACTTGGAACATTATTTTACTCGCGATTCTCGCAGCGGTTGTGCTGGGAAGCGTAGGCGGGGTCGTGATTGGGAAGTACCTTGTAAAACGCGAGAAATCGAACAGGAAACCGGTACTTTCGAAAAGGGAAAGAATCATCTACCTTGCCTGTATCGCGCTTGGAACCGCGTTTATACTTTTCGGCGTATTTTTCAAATTCCCGGGCGCGGATAACAGCATGGATATGTACGACCCCGGTATGATTCAGGACGGAGGCGGCTCAGGAGGCGGCGCAATCATGCCGAGAGGGGTGCGCGGAGGCGGAGGCGTGAGAATCCAGATGGGATAAGAACCTTTCCTTGACAATATTATGCAATATATGCTATATTATTGTTGCAAAGTAGGCAGGCATGCGTTAAGTGTCCGGCGGACGGGGAGCTGCCACCGGAACGAAAAGGTAAAACTTGCGGTGTGCCGGCCGTATCCCGTTGCTACGATAAACAGGTAGTGCCGCGGTTAGGAACCTCTTTGATTGTAGCAATACAATAAAGGAGGTTTTTTTGCTATGTCCGCGCTTAAAAAATTACTGAAAAATTCTTACAGGGAGCTTAAAAATCCGCGTTCACTGACATCTGCGTCGCTTTTAACCGCAATCTATATTGTGTCGTATTACCCCGCGATCGGCAGGTTTATCATTGTTCCGGGGATTGTTGAAATCCGGCTTGGGTTTATTGCGATTGCCGTTGCGGCTGCGCTGTTTGGGCCGTTTATGGCGGCAATCGTTGCGTTTTTAGGCGATTTGATAGGTGCGCTGCTGCTTTCGGGCGTGTCGTTTTTCTGGGGCTTTACGGTCAGCTTTATGCTTTTAGGATTTGTTTTCGGGCTTTGTTTTTACAAAAAAAAGATTACGCTTTCAAGAATTGTGTGCGCCCAACTGTTCAACACATGCGTTATTAGCCTTTTGCTTACCACCAAATGGCTGCAAATCATTAGCGGAAGCTCTTTTCAGGAATTATTTTTATTGCGGCTTCCGTTAAGCGCCGTCATGCTGCCGATTAATATCATACTGCTGTATTTTTCGTTGCGGGCAGTATGCGCGGCATATGACCGCGTGATTGCGGGCTATAGATAAAATAATCTTCAAAAAGCTCTCAAGTTTTCAAAGTTTCGACCGATATATATGATGAGTTCTTCCGGGAGGGGGCATAAGTCATGGATTTAGCATCGCTTGCCGTTGCGAAAAACTTACAGATGTTACAGGCCACGGCTTCGACGATGGTGCTGAAAAAAGCTATGGGACAGGACGCGCAGTCAATGGCTGCCGTGCTGCAGATGGCACAGCCTCAGCTTGCCGTTCCGCCGGGGCATATGGACATCCGGGTTTAAACTTGGAAGAAGGAACAAAACCGCCGGTATGGCGGTTTTGTTATTGTTTCTGTTATTTATTCAACCGAAATAATATAATAATACACGGGCTGGCCTCCGCTGAGCATCATCAGCTCTATCGTATCCGGAAGCTTTGCCTCAAGCAGCTTTCTAAGCTCCTCGGCCTGCTCCTCCGTGACATCATTCCCATAGAGAAGCGTGACGAACGCGCTGTCCCGCTTGACAAGCGACTTTACAAGCTTTATTGCGGCTTTGTTTAAATCCTTGTCCGAAAACGAAACCTTGCCGTTTTCAAGCGCTAAAATCTCACCTTTTTTTATCTTGTGCCCGTCAAGAACCGAATCGCGCGCTGCAAACGTGATTTGTCCCGTACCGACGTGCTCGATTGCTTTGATCATGTTAAGCTGGTTCTCCGCGAGCTTTAGCTCGGCGTCGAACGCAATCAGCGAGGCAAGCCCCTGCGGTATGGATTTTGTAGGCAGCACATAGACGCCGCGGTCTGCGAGCTTTACGGTTTGCTCAGCCGCCATGATAATGTTTTTATTATTCGGGAGCACAATCACGGTTTTGGCGGGGGTTGCGTGTATCGCGTCGAGGATATCGTCGGTGGAAGGGTTCATTGTCTGCCCGCCGTTCACGACGTTATCAGCGCCGAGGTCTTTTAAAAGCGTGGTGACGCCGTCGCCGGACGCAACCGCGACGAAGCCGTATTCGCAGTCGGAATCAACGGCTGTGTACTGGAATTTTTGCGCGGCGGATGCGCTTTTCTGCGCGCCGCGTTTTTGCGCCGCATGTTGCTCACGCATGTTTTCAATCTTCATATTGTTAAGGGAACCCGATTCCAAAGCCTTTTGCAGCGCGTTGCCCGGGTTGTCGGTATGCAGGTGGCATTTGATGATTTCGTCGTCGTCAACAACGACGACGCTGTCGCCGATCGACTCAAGGTATGCCCGCAGGGAAAGCGCGTCCGCGCCGTCCGGCGCTTTTTCAACGATAAATTCGGTGCAGTAAGTAAACGTGATTTCGCCCTCGTATTCACCGGCGGCGTTTCGCTCATCCGGAATTTCAGCGGGAATTCCTTTATTGTCGGGGATAATCCCGCCGCCCGAAAACACGGAATACATGCCCTCGAACGCGAGCACAAGCCCGCGGCCGCCGGCGTCCACAACCCCTGCTTTTTTAAGTACCGGCAGAAGCTCCGGCGTCCTTTCGAGGCTTTCCCTCGACTCTTCGAGGATGATCCTGAAAAGCTCGGCTTCCGTTATGTTATTGTCTTTTTGAAGCGCTTCCCTCGCCTTTTGGGCGCTTTCGCGGGCAACGGTAAGCATTGTGCCCTCGGTTGGCTTCATAACGGCTTTGTAAGCGGAGTCCACGCCGATCTCAAGCGCGCTTGCAAGGTTTTCCGAGCCGGCTACGGTTTTCTCGTGCAGCCCTTTCGCAAAGCCGCGGAACAACAGCGACAAGATAACGCCCGAGTTGCCCCTTGCCCCGCGCAGCAGCGCCGCCGCCGCCGTCTGCGCCGCGTCGCCCGCGGCGACGGCGGCGGGCTGCAGTAAAAGCTCGCGTTTTGCGGCGTTCATGGTCATGGACATATTCGTTCCCGTGTCGCCGTCCGGCACGGGGAAGACATTCAGCGCATCCACCGCTTGGCGGTTATTTGCGATATTGTTGGCGGCGCTTATCATCGCGTCGCGTATGGCAGCTCCATTCAACACAGTTTATCTACCCTCCAAGCTTTTAGTGAACCTTCATGTCGGCGATATAGACGTTGACCTTTCCGACCGTCAGGCCGCATGCCGCTTCAACGGTATAAGTCACCTTATTTATGATGCTCTTTACAATCGCGCTGATGTTCACGCCGTATGTCACCGCGATATGCAAATCAATCGTAAGCCGCCCGCCCGACTCGCGCACTTTCACGCCCTTATCCTGGATGTCCTTGCCCTTGCCGGACAGGATGGAGCGAAGCCCCTGCGACGGAGTCGAGTTCACAAGCCCGGAAACGCCGAAGCACTCCCCGACGACATGGCCGATCAAATGCGCAAAATAAGTGTTCGAGACGTCGATTACGCCAAGATGGTTTTCTATCCTGATCAAATCAAAACCCTCCAAACTTTAAAAACCGGTCTATTCATTTTCGTCCGCGACGAAAAGGTAAGCTGATATCCTCTCGAATGTGGCGTCGCCCACGCCCTGAATCTCCCTTAGCTGCTCAAGGCTTGTGTACCCTCCAAGCACGTCGCGGTACTGGACAATCCGCTGCGACATGACGTTGCCGACCTGCGGGATAAACATAAGCTCCGCCTGTGTCGCAAGGTTTATATCAAGCGGGAACGTCACGCTTTCTAAAACATCATCGCCGCTGTAGTAGAAATCCGGATCATCGTCCTCCAAGGCGGCGGGAGCGTCCGGCTGTACCGGCTCTGCCGGATTTGGTGCGGCGGGCATGGCGTACGAGATATAAACTGGGAACGACGTGCGAAACGCAAGATTGTAAAAAACCATGAACCCGGTCGTGGCGACGGCGACGGCAAGCAGTATGTTGTAGGGGAGAAACGGCTTCAACTGGGAAACGCCCCTTCCTTAACAGTATATCATATCGAACTTAAAAATAAAACCCCGCCGTTATTATTCCGGCATCGAATCGTTTATTTCAAACAAATCGTTCGGCTCGCACTCAAGAATATTGCAGAGGGCTTCAATGTTTGAAAATTTTATCATCTTCGTTTTGTTTTTTATCATCCTATCAAACGCATGGTATGACATTCCCATTTGTTTGTAAAGCCAGTATTTCGTTTTTTCGCGTTTTTCAAGTATTTCAAGCGCACGTAACCTTATCATGATATATATCCTCCTCGTATATCAAGTATGCATGATATTACTACTTTACATCAAGATATTTACATAACGTGTTTATTATGAATATCTTAAGAATATATAAGATATAGGCTGGGGCGTTGAGCGGTAGTGGGAACACGCCCTAAATTTAAAATCACATAAAAAAAACAGCCTTGCGGCTGTTTTTTGGCTGTTTTCTTATTCGCTTACAAACGGCAGAAGCGCGATGTGTCTCGCCCGCTTTACCGCAACGGTTAAGTCGCGCTGATGGCGTGCGCATGTACCGGTAACACGTCGAGGCACAATCTTTGCGCGTTCGCTTAAATAGCGCTTTAAGCGGGGGATATCCTTATAATCGATATCGTAAACTTTATCAACGCAGAAAGAACAAACCTTTTTACGGCCTTTCCTGCCGCCGCGAAACCCGCGGTCGCCGCGATCGCCGCGGTCCTCGCGCGGCCTATCGGTTTTTTCCATGGCTTTAAATCCTCCTAACTGTCTGACTGTGTTTGGCCAAAGGGCCGCATGATTCCCATTCGTGGGTTTCATACCCCTCCCTTAGGCTACGGTGTAATTCATAATGCCATACCCCCGTAGCTTGCTGTGGGGCGCATGATTTTCTAGAACGGCAAATCGCCGTCGTCGTCGATGTCGGCGAAATCGTCCACGCTGCCGCTTGAATAAGCGGGCGCGGGCGGAGCCTGCGCGTCGTTTGGCACGGGAGCCCCTCCGCCGACCGAAGCGTTTTTACTTTCGACAAAATGTGCGCTGTCGGCTACGATTTCCCATGCACGGCGGTTCTGACCGTTTTTATCGACATATGTCCGCGTCTGGATGGCACCCTCGATGAGGATCGCTTTGCCTTTTGTAAAGTACCGGCAAATGAACTCGGCGGTTTGGCGCCATGCGACAATGTCGAGGAAATCGGTCTGGCGTTCGCCGCCTTTCGGTGCGAACGCACGGCTGACCGCGATCGAAAACGACGTCACGGATATACCGTTTGGCGTAGATTTAAGCTCCGGGTCGGCCGTCAGCCTGCCGACTAAAACGGCTTTGTTATACATAACATGACCACCTTACGCTTTCTGTTCGTCATCATCTTCGTCTTTTAGGATAATCATCGAGCGCAAAACACCGTCGGTGATTTTGTAGATGCGGTTTAATTCCGTGGGGAACTCGGGCTTAGAGGTAAATTCGACAAGATAATAATACCCCTCAAGCTCGTCTTCTATGGGGTATGCGAGCTTGCGCTTGCCCCACTCCGTAACCTTATCCACCGTGGCGTTTTCTTCGATGAGCGCCTTGAACTTTTCCCACAGCGCGGCAATGCCGTCATCGCCAAGCGTTGTACTGAAAATCATCACAGTTTCATAACTTCCGGAAACTTTTGCCATTATTGTGCACCTCCTTTTGGACATATGGCCCCGGATATTGTCATCCGGAGCAAGGAGCGCCTTTTTTACAGGTCGCAACTAAAATATTATATCAGCATCGCGCGGACAAGTCAAGCATTAGACCTCTTACAAAACTTACTCTCGTAAAGCCACTCGCTTTCCAGTTGCGCAAGAGGTCTATTAGGGCGTTGAGCGGTAGTAGGAACACGCCCTAAAGGTGTTTGGCAAGCTCGATCAAGTATTCCCGGAAATCCCCGCCGATTTCCGGATGCTTAAGCGCAATTTCCACATTGGCCTGAATAACGCCGAGCTTGTTGCCGGTGTCATACCGCTTGCCGGAAAAATCAACGCCTATCATCGTATCCGTCTTTGCAAGGTTTTTCATCGCGTCCGTCAATTGGATTTCCCCGCCCGCGCCTGGCTGGGTAATCTCGAGCATATCAAAAATATTCGGCGGCAAAACGCACCGCCCGAGTATCGCATAATTTGAAAATTCCTGGCCTTTCGGCGGCTTCTCGATCATGTCGGTGATTTGGAATACTTTATTGCCGATAGGTAAAATTTTCACCGACGAGTAGCGGGTAAGGTCCTGAGGCGTAACGGTTTTTATGCCGACGACGCCCAGACCATAATTTTCGTATTCCCTGCAAAGCTCAAGGCATGCCGGAACGTTTCCGCCAAAAATTACGTCGTCGCCGTAAAGCACGGCAAACGGTTCGTCACCGACAAAGGATTTTGCGTGGTAGACGGCGTGCCCGAGCCCCAGAATCTCCTGCTGGCGCACGAAATGAATGTTTGCCATATGCGAGATTTTCACCATTTCATTAAGCTCTTTTTCACGTCTGGCCCGGACCAGCTTCTGCTCAAGCTCGGGGCTGCGGTCAAAATGATCCTCGATGGTGCTCTTTCCGCGGCTCGTGATGATGAGGATATCCTCAATTCCTGATGCAACGACCTCCTCCACAAGATATTGGATTGCCGGCTTGTCAACGATATTTATCATTTCCTTAGGAGTTGCTTTTGAGGTAGGCAGCATACGAGTGCCGAGCCCTGCTGCGGGAATCACGGCCTTTTTAACTTTCATCTAAAAACCTCCCATGTATAAAAGGACTGAAGCTGCTAGGAAATAGCCTGAGATAATCGCGGCGGCCGACACGACGACCGCGCTTTTGCTGACGCCGCCTTTCGACGAAAGCTTACCTGCGTATTCGCGCTCGTCGATAGGCTCGGTGCGCGACATGCGTATTTTTTTGACGTCCGACAAGGCTTTTGAATAATAAAACCGGTTCGCGCAAAAAGACAAAATAAGCCCAATGAAAAAGTTAATCGTGCCGGTAACGTTCACCAGCGACTGGTAATGCGCCACGGCCACGTGATTGACATAGGCCTCCGGCCCTAGGTTCCATTTGTGGATAATCTGCGGCAGCAGCTCCCTTGCCTGCAAAAAGCTGGGGATCGCTCCGATGATAAAAAACACAAGCAAAAGAACGCCGATAAGATACATCTTGCGGTAAAAATAATACAGGAAGCCGAACAGCAACGCCGCGAAATTAAACGACAGCGTGCGGGATTCCCGGTCAATGCTTTTAAAGCGCGGCAGGTAATAAACGGAGTTTTGACCGACATACATTGCTAAATCGCGCACGGTTTCGTCCTCGATCTTTTCATCGGGAGAAAGCCCGCCGTATATCAGTGCCTTAGGGTCAAGCTGGAAGTTGTACATTCCGGCGCTCCCCCACGGAAAGCCGCCCTGCGGAGGCCCTTCCGGCGGGGTTTGGCAGACTCCCTGCCGACTGTCGCCTGACGCCATACGCTTGCCGCAGATCTGGCAGAATATCGCTCCGGAAAGATTAGCGGCCCCGCATGACGGGCAGGACAGCGTATCGTCCGCAGCTTTTGCAAAAGGCGTTTCCGGCGTCGGCGGACGCCACTCCTTGCCGCTTAGGTGGTCGGCGGTAAAAGCGCATTCGTTTTTTTCAAAATAGCATCCCCGATGATGCGGAGCGCCGCAGAGCGGACAGACTACAATATCGTCGTCGCGTACAAATTTTTTACTGCATACGGGGCATTTTACGCCGGTATAATTCGACATGATTCAAAACCAATCCTTTCGCTAAACCCCACATATTACGAAAATTATTATAGTAAATTTTAACACATGTTTTCTTAAAAGTAAACTCCGCGGTAAAGGCAACAGGGAAACAGCATTTACTTTTGGAATAACATCCTCCGAAAGCAACCACAAAATATGGAATCATCACTGTGAATGATTCCATATTTTCTTTAATCCTTTGCGGTTAAATATTTATTGCCGGCGCCAAGTATAATCAGCCCTATAAGGAACAGCACAATAATAGACAAAATTGAAAGTGAGCTGCGCCCCGTAACAGCTTTCGTCACGGCGTAGAGCAAAGGGCCGAGTACGGCCGCAAATTTTCCGAAAACATCGAAGAACCCGAAAAATTCGCCGGAGTTTTCAGGAGGTATCATCTGGCAGAAATATGATCGGGAAATCGCCTGTATTCCGCCTTGGACGGTACCGACCATAATGGCTAAAATCCAAAATAGCACGATAGCCGTGCTTATCCCGAAATAGCCCTCCTCAAGCCCGAAGCCCATGAAAAACCCGATGATACATATAATCAGGTATTCACAGACCGCCGCGCGGATCATATTAAGCGGGCCGAAGCGGCGCGAAAGGCTTGCAAACCACATGGAGCACGGAAACGCGACAAGCTGGGTCACAAGCAGGGCAAGAATCATGCCGGTGGCGTCAAGCCCCAGCGACGTGCCGTAGCTTGTAGACATGTTTATTACGGTACCCACGCCGTCTATATAGAAAAAATAAGCGAGAATAAAAACCAGAATTTTTTTGTTCTTTATAATCATCTTGGCGGTATGAAAAACCGCGGCGAACGCGCCGCGTATAACCGAGCCTGACTGCGGCTTTTTAATTCCGTAGCGCTGGCGGACGTTTTTAAGAAACGGGATTGTGAACAGCCCCCACCACAAAGCCGCGACGGCGACGGAAATCTGAATGGCAAGGGAAGTGCCGATACCGAAGCTCCCGCCGAAGGTTATGAGCGCGATGCTGAAAAGAAACGGGATCGTGCTTCCCCCGATATATCCGTAAGCATAACCGTATCCGGAGATTTTGTCCATCCGGTCGGGCGTCGTTATATCGGCTAAAAAGCTGTCATACAGCAAATTGCCGCCTGAAAAGCCTATGTGCGATATCGCGTAACCGAAAAGCAGGAACATCCAGTTTTCAAAAACAGCGCTCAAAAATGTAAATACAACGCCTACAGCGAAAAAAAAGATAAAAAGCTTTTTCCTGTATCCGATAAAGTCGGACAACGCCCCGATAACAGGCGCGAGAACGGCTACGATGATCATGGCCCCGGCAGTTCCGAGACCCCACCAGTAATCGCCGGACTGCCCGGCGGCTCCCGCTACATTCGTAAAATATATCGGGAATACGGCCGCCATCATTATGGTCGCGTATACCGAGTTCGCCCAGTCGTACATTATCCAGCTTTTTTCTTCACGCGTAAATTCGAATTTCTTTTTCAAACCTTTCACCCCTTCATTGTGCCGAAGCCTTCAAGCTTTAGACTCCGCGCCGCGAGCGGCGCGATATCAAGCAGGCTGCCTCCGCGGGTAACGCCGCCGGGCTTCATGCCGGAGCCCCTTACCATGTAAAACACGGTATAATCGGGTATATCCAAGGGATATCCGTGGTCGGCTTTTTTTCCGGAAGAAAACGCCTCATAGCTGTAACCGGATTTAGCGGAGAAGCCGAAGGCGACGTCCTTTCGTCCGGATTCAAGCATTTCCTCCGGCGATAAAAATCGCCTAAACCCGTCGCTTTGCCCGATATCGGCGCGAAGCGCATCTATTAGCCGCGCTAAAAGCTTCCCGGAATGGAAAAACGCAGAGCCCCCGCAGCATTCTATATAGCATCCACTCTCGCCGGGGATATAGTTCTCGCCTTTAAGCGTCAAAAGCCCGCGCGCCACGAGCATGGCGTTCGGGTCTAAAACCGTATGCACATTGATCTGTCCGTGGTCTGAAAACAGGATAATATCCCTGCCGTCACCGGCCGCGTCAAGAAGTGCCGCTAAATTCCTGTCAAGCGATTCAAAGGCCGTTTTAACGGCGGCGCTGTCTTTGCCGTTCTTGTGGCAGAGCATGTCGTAGGCGGTTAAGTGTATCAGCGCAAGTCCGGGGTTGTATTCCCGCAGGATATCAACCATGCACGCCGTTGAGAAGCTGTCAAGGCCGGGCTGGCTGACGCCGTTAATCAGCGCGCGGTGCCGCAGGAACATTTTAAGCTGCAAAAACGTGCTTCCGGCTTTAAGGTTGTGGATGACCTGGTTTTTCCCGTAAGGCGCCAATGATTCCGGGATATTATACCGTATGGTTTTTGAATAAGCGGTAAGCGGCCAGAGAACCGCCGCGACCTGGATACCTTTTTCGGCGGCGGCCTGCCAGACGGTTTTAACGCGTATCGAAGACTCGCGGGTGTTCCATAGGGGATGTGGCGACGGGAACGGCTCGGTGTTTGATATTATGCCGTGGACGCCCGGGGTAACGCCGGTAACGGCGGAGGTGTGTACAGGATAGGTATTGCTTAAGAATACGGTAGAAATTCCGCGGAATAATGCGGATTGCTTTAAAAGGGAGTTGAAGGCGGGATATTCCGACAGGCGGCCGAATTCGCTGTCGCCAATGGCGTCAAAGCTTATGATTAACATATTAACGACCGCTCCTTTTGCTGCTTCCAAGTCACAAAATGGCCATGAAAAGGAATGGTCATTTTGCGGAAAAGTATATACCTAACATTGTAATATAAATTATTCTGCAAAACAAGCAAAGCCTTAAGAATTTTTGTATTTACCAAGATATTATGGTATGATATGTATGCAAGTTAAAAGGACAAGGAGATGAGGAATATTGCTGCAATTTGAAGAACAGCTTAAAATGCTGCTTGAAAAGAAGCAGGCGCTTGAGGAGGTAAAAGCAGCACTCGGGATAGAAGACTTAAAAGCAAAGCTGAAAGAGCTCGATGAGCAGGCCGCCGACCCAAATTTCTGGGGGGATATGGCAAAGGGACAGGCCGTTTTGCAGAGCATAAAGCAGATCAAGGATAAAATCGAAAGCTATGAAAGCTTAAAGCTGCTTTTTGACGATACGCTGACGCTTATTGAAATCGCGCAGGAAACTGGCGACGAAAGCGTGCTTGACGAGGTGACGGAGGATGTTTCCCGCGTTAAGGAAGAGGTTGAATCCTTAAAGCTTGCCACCTTGCTGACAGGGGAGTACGACTCGAAAAACGCGATCATATCGTTTCATTCCGGGGCGGGGGGCACGGAAGCGCAGGATTGGGTGCAGATGCTTTACCGCATGTATACGCGCTGGGCTGAGCGCCGCCGCTTCAAATATAAAGTGCTCGATTATTTAGCGGGCGACGAAGCGGGAATCAAATCCGCGGCGATTGTCGTCGAGGGGCACAACGCCTACGGTTTTTTGCGATCTGAGGCGGGCGTCCACAGGCTTGTGCGGATATCCCCGTTTGATTCGTCGGGGCGCCGTCATACGTCTTTTGCGTCTCTTGAAGTCATGCCTGAAATCGACGAGGATGTAAACATCGTCATAAAGGACGAGGATATACGCATAGACACATACCGTTCAGGGGGTGCGGGCGGTCAGCACGTCAACAAAACCGACTCCGCCGTGCGTATAACGCATCTTCCAACAGGGATTGTGGCGGCGTGCCAGAATGAGCGCAGCCAGCACCAGAACAAGGAAGTCGCGATGAAAATGTTAAAATCAAAGCTTGCCGAAATCAAACAGCGCGAACACCTTGAAAAAATTGAGGACATCAAGGGCGAACAGAAAGAAATCGGTTGGGGAAGCCAGATACGCTCATATGTGTTTATGCCGTATACAATGGCGAAGGATCACCGCACAAATTATGAATCCGGCAACATCGGCGCCGTCATGGACGGCGAAATAGACGGGTTTATTAACGCCTACCTGACGGATTCCGGCCTCGGGAAAATCTAGCGCCGCTGTCAAAATATACAAAAAATAAACATCCAATTTGTGCAAAATTGGATGTCCTTATGGCTAAAGTTTCCGGAGCTGCGGCCGATATATCTAATGATTAGGTGAAGTGCGCACCTTTTCTACCGCCGCAATGCATGCGACCGTCAGATCTGCTAAGTTTACCGGGTTCATCTCCGGCACTTTTGCGAAAAGCTCGCCTTTTGCGGTAGTGACAAAGAACGTAAAGTTGTAAGTGCGGTTGTTGAAAACCATCGCGCATGCGTCAAGGAAACATTTTTCGCACCGGCACATGTCGGTGGCCTTAATAATTTCGCGAACACGGGTTTTTACCGTATCGTCATATGCGTTTACCAGCGCGTATTTTGGTTTATCGCTCACGTCATAACCCCGCTTTCTTTTTATCTGAAATCATACAATAACATATTCTAACATCATTTTATCTTTATTACAATATAAATTATGCAAGGAGGAAAACATAATGAGCGTATCAATTAACGGCGCGCTATCCCAGTACACCTATACGTATCAGAACCAGATGCGCGGCAGTCTCGACAAAAACGACGACGCAGCATGGGACCGCTCGGAGCTACAGGCGTATGCCGACGCGTATAAAAAGGCGACCGGCACGGGGCTTGACGTTGACAAGCTGATGGAGAAGTACGCAAATGAAGACGGCATGATCGACTACGCCACACAGCAGCAAATGTACAAGGACGACGCGCTCGGGTTTTCAAAGCTGAGCTCAGCGGCGAACAGTACAAGCGATGCGGGCGAAACGTCCGGCGCGGCGAGCAGCGCGCCCACAGGGGCAATGACGCAGACGCAGCGTGACGCGACGTTAGAGGCTGTCCACCGCTTTACGTACAGCTACGGAAAAGAGCTCCGCCCGAAGCTCGATATGGACGACGACGGGCTTTGGAGCCGTGATGAGCTTTCCGAATATGCGAGATTGTTCGAGAGGTCGACGGGACAAAAGCTTGACGTTGACGCAATCATAGAAAAGTACGGAAACGACGACGGCTTTATCGACCCGCTAAACCAAGCGAAGGTGCTAAAGGACGACGCGCTTAAGCTTTCAGCGTTAAAGTCTGCGTTTGACGAGGTCTCGAATGTTAATTACTACTCGCCGAACCCTGTAACGTCTAACAGCGTATCGCAGGAAAGAAGGCAGTCCGGCGGCGTGTCGATGCAGGATTTGCTTGAGGGCATGTCAAGCTCCAGCAAGATGAGGTTTTCCGTTATGATCCAAAACATGGAATCGCAGCAAAATATGCTCAATGAATTCATGTGGACGGGCGGAAACGCGTCCGGCGGCATGTTCGCGCTTGCAAACGCAAGGACGGACGCCATGAACATGTATCGACTGCAGATGATCCAGGGCGGCGGCCCCGGCGCGCTTTTCGGGGAAATGCCCGGCACCGGGATGAATTTTTCGATTTAGTGTTGACTTATCCTTATCTTTCTGATAAAATGATTTAAACAACAAAGCAGAACCATCCGTTCTCACCCGTCGGCGATGTGGCCGCACGCGGTCAATACGAATTCAGGCTTTTGTCATGTCTTTGTATCAATATGCGGGTGCTTCGGCGCCCGCATTATTATTATATTTGGAGGTGTTTTGCCATCAGCATCAAAGAACTGCTTATCAACGAGGAAATTAAAGACAAGGAAGTGCGGCTTGTAGGCGAGGACGGTGCCCAGCTCGGGATACTCCCGATTGCGGAGGCGATGCGCATATCCCTTGAGCGGAACCTGGACCTTGTAAAAATTGCCCCTCAAGCCAATCCGCCCGTGTGCCGTATCATGGATTACGGCAAGCACAGGTTTGAACAGGCGAAACGCGAAAAAGAGGCGAGAAAACACCAGAAGATCATCGAGACAAAAGAGATACGCCTATCGCTTAATATTGATAAACACGACTTTGAAACAAAGCTTAAGAATGCAATCAAGTTCTTATCCCACGGCGACAAGCTCAAGGTATCCATCCGCTTCAAAGGCAGGCAGATGGCGCACCCGGAGCTGGGCCAGGAGCTGATGAAGCGGTTTGCGGAGGCGGTTTTAGAATACGGGACAATCGACAAGCTGCCGAAGCTTGAAGGACGCAGCATGATCATGTTCGTAACGTCAAAGACGCCGGTAAAATAAAAGAGTGTTGCACATTTTTAATATACTAAGGAGGAATTTACCACATGCCGAAGTTAAAAACGCATAGCGGAGCGAAAAAGCGCTTTAAGATGACGAAGAACGGCAAGATTAAAAGATCTCGCGCCTACAAGAGACACCAGCTGGGCAGCCAGATTAAAAGGCAAAAACAAAAGAGAAGGCTTAGAAAAGCCACTTATGCCGACGTCACGAATATGAAGGCAATCAAGCTTTTGCTCCCCTATAAATAATCAAAACTAACTGCGGAGGTATAGAATTATGGCTCGAATAAAAGGGGCAATAACGACCCGTAAAAGAAGGAATAAAACAATCAAGCTTGCAAAGGGCTATTTCGGCGCAAAAAGCAAGCTCTTTAAAATGGCGAAACAGGCCGTTTATAAGTCCGGCCAGTACGCCTATATCGGCAGGAAGCAGAAAAAACGTAATTTCAGAAGCCTTTGGATCACGAGAATTTCAGCGGCTTGCAAGTTAAACGGAATGAACTATTCCACATTTATGAACGGGCTTAAAAAAGCGGGAATCGAACTGAACCGTAAAATGCTTTCTGAAATTGCCATCAACGATCCGGCAGCTTTCACGGTCCTTACCGAAAAGGCAAAGGCCGCAAGATAACATCCAACGCCCGAGCCGCTTGAAAGGAATCGGGCGTGTTGTTTTAGGTAATATAATGGAATCGATCACTTCAAGGGAAAACCCTAAAATCAAAAAAATCATAAAGCTAAACGCCAGGGGAAGCGTAAGGGACGACACAAACCTGTTTGTAGCCGAGGGCGCGCGCCTTTGCCGGGACGCCATTCTTAGCGGCGTCATCGTGCGGGAAGCGCTCTTCACCGAAAAAGCCCTCGAAAAATATGAACAAGCGCGTTTTTTCGCGGATAATCACGCTTCTATAAGTTATATTATAAGCGATAGCGTTTGTGAAAAAATATCAGGAACGAAAAACCCGCAAGGCGTTTTCGCAGTATGCGAGAAGCCGGATTTGAAAAGGCCCGGTAAACACCCGGAAAACGCAAGATACTTTCTTTTAGCGGGGCTTCAGGACCCCGGTAACCTAGGCTCGATCATCCGCACGGCGGAGGCCTTCAAAATGGACGGCATATGCATATCGTCCGATTGTCCCGGGATATTCTCGCCGAAGGTTTTGCGCGCGTCAATGGGCGGAGTGTTCAGGCTGAATATTTGGGATTCCGGCGACATGCTAAAAGAGGTAGCAAGGCTCAAGGACGAAGGCGTGAACGTTTATGCGGCAGGGCTTTCCGGGAATGCAGAAGGTCTTGCTGACACGCGGTTTCTGGGCGCTTGCGCGGTGCTTCTTGGAAACGAGGGCGCGGGGCTTTGCGAAAACCTTGAGGCAATGTGCTCCGGCGTCATAAAAATTCCAATGGCGGGAGCCGCCGATTCGCTCGGAGTCGCCGCCGCCGCCGGGATTTTTGCTTGGGAGATGACAAAATGACGAACCATGAATCGGCCGACTGCGTATATTGGATTTGGTTCCAGCTTGTGTTCGGCATTGGAACGAGGCGCGCCGAGCTTTTCATGAATTATTTCGACAACCCGAAACAGATATTTGACGGGATCAAGCTTAGAAACCGCGTGTCCGGCATGCTTGAGGAAAAGGAGCTTATAAAATCCGACGCCGCGTTTATTGAGGCTGAAGGCATAAAACGCCGGACGCTTAAGAAAGGCGTGGACATCATAACGCCGGAGGATAACGCGTATCCCGCACTGTTAAGCCAGATTTACTCAAAACCTGCCGTTTTGTACGTGAAAGGCGATTTGTCCGGCATGAATGGCAGGCTCGCGATTGCGATGGTAGGCTCGAGAAAATACAGCGAGTACGGCAAGGAAGCGTCCGCGTGGATCGCAAAAGGGCTTGCCAGAGGCGGCGCGGTGGTCGTAAGCGGCCTTGCGCACGGCATAGACACCGAATGCCACCGCGCCGCGCTTCAGGCGGGCGGCAAAAGCATCGGCATCATGGGCTGCGGCATCGACGTGGATTACCCGAAAGGCAACGCCGACTTAAAGCGGATGATTTCCGAAAACGGTGCGGTTGTCACGGAATATCCGCTTAAGACGGAGCCAAAAGCGATGAATTTCCCGATCCGCAACCGCATTGTCTCCGGCATGTGTCACGGCGTCGTCGTAGTCGAGGCGGATCTTTTAAGCGGCTCGCTTTTGACGGCGGGCCACGCGCTTGAGCAGGGGCGGGACATCTTTGCGGTACCCGGCAGTATCTTTTCGGAGCGGGAACGCGGTACACACCGGCTGATACGCGACGGGGCAAAGCTGACGGAACACGCACAGGATATTTTTGATGAGTATGAATATCTCGGGTTATGGAAAAATGTGAGGGAAGAGCATTCTCAAACTACTTTGCCGATTATGGCCGAAGTTCCTCAAAAGCCGCAAAAGCCCGCGGCAATTGGCGTGCAAAGCCTGCCGGAGGGTCTGAGTTCGGACGCGAAAACCGTATACAATATCTTAACCGAAGAAACCGTCACGGTCGATACGATAACCGAGCATTCCGGATTAGATGTGTCAAAGGTGCTCACCGCCGTCACGGAGCTTGAAATTTACGGCCTTGTGACAGGACATCCCGGCAGAAAATTCAGTATTACATAAGGGCCAAAAATAAAACGCCGGCCTTTACAAGCAAATGAACCGATTATGGAGGATTCTATGTCAAATCTGGTTATTGTCGAGTCGCCGGCTAAGGCGAAAACGATAAAAAAATATCTTGGCGGTGATTTTGAGGTGCTTGCGTCAAACGGGCATGTCAGAGATTTGCCGTCAAATAAAATGAACATTGATGTGGAGAATAATTTCGAGCCGTACTACGAAGTCATAAAAGGCAAGGAAACAGTCGTGAAGACGCTGAAGAAAGAAGCGAAAAAATGCGACAAGGTATACCTTGCAACCGACCCGGACCGGGAGGGTGAAGCGATTTCGTGGCATCTTGCGTATATTTTAGGTCTCGATTTAGACGATCAAAACCGCGTTACGTTTAACGAAATCACAAAATCGGGCGTGAAAGAGGGCATGAGCGCGCCGCGCAAGATTGACATGAGCCTTGTGGACGCACAGCAGGCGCGGCGCATCGTAGACAGGATATTAGGCTACAAGCTAAGCCCGTTTTTATGGCGCAAGGTGCGCAAGGGGCTGTCGGCCGGGCGCGTGCAGTCAGTTGCAACGCGGCTAATCGTTGACCGCGAAAAAGAAATCAGGGCCTTTAAAACAGAAGAATACTGGACGATAGACGCAGAGCTTCTCGCGAAAAAATCAAAGAAGGCTTTCGCGTCGAAGCTTCATTCATATAAGGGCAAAAAGCTTGAAGTAAAAGACGAAAAGCAGGCGCAGAAAATATTAAAAGAGATAAACGGCGCGGATTATACCGTCGCGGAAGTCAAAAAATCCGTGCGCAAAAAATCCCCGTCGCCGCCGTTTACAACGTCAACGATGCAGCAGGAAGCCTCGAAAAAGCTCGGGTTTCAGGCGCGGCGAACAATGCGGGCCGCTCAGGAATTGTACGAGGGCGTCGACGTCGAGGGCATGGGCGCAGTCGGACTCATCACCTATATGCGAACCGACAGCTTAAGGATTTCCGCCGAGGCCATATCGGAGGCCGCGAAATTTATCGAATCGGCGTACGGCAAGGAATATCTTCCGCCTGCGACGCGCGTGTTCAAATCGAAAAAATCGGCGCAGGACGCCCATGAAGCGATCCGGCCGTCAACGCCGTCGCTCACGCCTGAAAAGGTAAAGTCCAGCCTCACAACAGACCAGTATAAGCTCTACCGCCTGATCTGGGAGCGCTTTATGGCGTGCCAGATGGCAAACGCGCTGCTTGACGCGGTTTCCGTGAAAATAAGCGCGGGCGACTATATGTTTACGTCGTCGGGCTACACGGTGAAGTTCGATGGCTTCACAAGACTGTATGAGATGGTGCGCGAGGAGGGCGACGAGGATGCCGGCGCGCTTCCGGCGATGGAAGAGGGCGATGTGCTGACGTTAAAATCCGTCACGCCGAACCAGCATTTCACGCAGCCGCCGCCAAGGTATACCGAGGCGTCGCTCATCAAAACGCTGGAGGAAAGCGGCGTCGGGCGGCCGAGCACATACGCGTCGACGATTACGACCATCACCTCGCGCAACTACGTCGAGCGCGACGGCAAAGCGCTCAAGCCTACGGTGCTGGGAGAAGTCATCACAAAACTGCTGGAGGAGCAGTTCGAGAAGATTGTGGACACCGATTTTACGGCGCAGATGGAGGAGCACTTAGACGAGATCGAAGAAGGCAAAACCGAATGGCTGAAGATTCTCGACAATTTTTACAACGGATTTATTGAAACCCTTGCGACCGCTGAAAAAAATATGGAGGGCACAAGGGTCAAGGTCCCGGATGAGGAGACCGACGTCGTGTGCGACCTTTGCGGAAAACAAATGGTCGTAAAAATCGGGCGGTTCGGGAAGTTTTTGGCGTGCTCAGGCTTTCCGGAGTGCCGAAATACGAAGAAAATCGTTCAGGAAACAGGTGGCCTTTGTCCTGTTTGCAATAAGAAAATGCTGCTTAAGAAAAGCAAAAACGGCAAGAGCTTCTACGGCTGCGAGGGATATCCCGACTGCAATTTTTTGACGTGGGATAAACCCATGCCCGACGTCTGCCCGAAGTGCGGCGCGACGCTGTTCAAGAAAGCCGGTCGCGGCGGAAAGACGCATTGTCTTAAAGAGAACTGCGGATATATCAAAGAGCAGGTATGAGAGTAAGCGTAATAGGTGCGGGATTAGCGGGACTTGAAGCCGCGTGGGCGCTTCTAAACGAGGGCGCCCAAGTTGATTTATACGATATGAAGCCGCAAAAATTCTCACCTGCGCACCACAGTGAAAACTTTGCGGAGCTGGTATGCTCAAACTCGCTTAAGGCCGACAGGATATCTACGGCGGCGGGACTTCTAAAAGCCGAAATGCGCCTGCTTGATTCGATGTTACTTGAAATAGCGGAGTATTGCAAAGTTCCGGCGGGCGGAGCACTGGCGGTTGACCGCGGAGAATTCTCCAAGCTTGCGACGGAGAAGATTAGTGTGCATCCGCGCATAAAAATCCATCGCGGAGAAGTCACGGAGCTGCCGGACGGCAGCGTCATAATTGCAACGGGGCCGCTAACATCCGATGATTTTGCGAAATGTATCACGTCTGTTACAGGCGGAGAAGCCTTGAGCTTTTTTGATGCGGCGGCGCCAATCGTCACGCTTGATTCCATAGATAAAAGCAAGGTCTTTTTCGCGTCAAGGTATGGCCGGGGCGGTGACGATTATATCAATTGCCCGTTTACAAAAGAGGAATACGAGCGGTTTTACGCAGAGCTTATCGCGGCTGAAAGCGTGATGCTAAAGGATTTCGAGCAGAATCCCGCCGTTTATGAGGGCTGCATGCCTGTGGAAATTCTTGCGAAACGCGGCGTCGATACGCTTAGGTTCGGATCGTTAAAGCCGGTGGGACTTAAAGACCCGAGCACCGGAAAACGCCCATGGGCTGTGGTCCAGCTAAGGCGCGAGAACGCAACCGGGACGCTTTTTAACCTTGTGGGATTCCAGACAAACCTGAAATTCTCCGAGCAAAAGCGCGTGTTTTCGATGATCCCGGGGCTTGAGAACGCTGAGTTCTCCCGTTACGGCGTGATGCACCGAAACACATTCATTGATTCTCCGAGGCTTCTCGACCGCGATTTTGTTTTGAGAAGCAATCAGCGAATCGTATTTGCCGGGCAAATTACCGGCGTTGAGGGGTACATGGAGTCTGCGGCAAGCGGGATAATCGCGGCAAAACAGCTTGCAAGGCGGCTTAAAGGCGAGCCAAGGCTCAATTTGCCGAAGGAGACGATGCTAAACGCGCTTTGCGCTTATATCAGCGATGAAAGCGTCGAGGATTTCCAGCCGATGGGCGCGAATATGGGGCTTTTACCGCCGCTGGACGTGAGGATTAAGGACAAGCGGCAAAGGTACGAGATGATGGCCGAAAGGGCGCTCACAGCATTGCAAAACAGCCTAAGGGAGGCGTAAAAGTTTGAATAAATCAAACTTTTTATTAAGGCGCGAGCGTCTCCCGCTTACGCGAAACCGCTGCTCATGCGCAATATGACCATTATTTTTACGGTTATTTTGTGTCTTGAGAGAAGCGAAAGGAATGGTCATAAATATGAGAATCATAGTGGATGCTTTTGGCGGGGACAACGCGCCGGTTGAGATTCTAAAGGGAACTGCCGACGCGGTTTCAGAATACGGAATAACCGCGCTGGTATGCGGTGATGAAGCGAGAATCAGGGCGGTCTTATCCGGGAACGGCATATCACAGGCCGGGATGGACTTCCTGAACGCGCCCGACGTAATGCCTGTCGAAGCGGAGCCGACCGAGATACTCAAGTCATACAAAAACAGCTCCATCGCGGCGGGCATGAAAGCGCTCGCCGGCGGTTTGGGCGACGCGTTTGTCACGGCTGGGAGTACGGGCGCCGCTGTAGTGGGTGCTTCTCTGATCGTCAAGCGCATCAAAGGCGTCAAGCGTCCGGCTCTCGGGCCGATTCTCCCGAATTCGGCGGGCAATTACATGCTCATAGATATCGGCGCAAACGCGGAATGCAGGCCCGAAATGCTTCTGCAATTCGGCGTCATGGGCTCCGCGTACATGAAACATATCATGGGGGTCGAAAATCCGCGCGTAGGGCTTGTGAACATCGGCGCGGAGGAGACAAAAGGGCTTGAATTACAGATTCAGGCGTACCATCTGATGAAAAACAATCCTGCTATCAACTTTGTAGGCAACGTGGAGGGGCGCGATCTGCCACTTGGCGCGTGCGACGTCGCGGTTACCGACGGGTTTACGGGAAATATCATCTTAAAACATACCGAGGGCATGGGGAAATTTTTGTCCGGAGAACTGAAGAGCATGTTTCTAGCCGGCTTCTCAAGTAAAATCGGCGCGCTGCTTCTCAAAAAAAGCATCGCCGCGTTCCGCAAGAAAATGGATTACACCGAGTATGGAGGCACGCCGCTGATGGGTATTTCAAAGCCGGTTATAAAGGCGCATGGAAGCTCCAACGCGAAAGCATTCAAAAATGCGATAAGACAGGCAAAAAACATATGCGAGAACGATGTAAACGATAAGATAGCACAGGCGCTTTTTATAGCAAAGGAGAACGCGTAAATGCCAAAGTCAACCTTAAGCGAGCTTGAAAAAAAGACAGGCCGAAAATTTGAGAATATTGAGTATTTGCGCACTGCCGTCACGCATTCGTCTTACGCGAACGAATGCGGGCGCGAAACGCCTTACAACGAGCGTCAGGAGTTTTTGGGAGATTCGGTTTTGTCGGTCATTGTCTCCGATTATCTGTACCGCAGCACGCATCTTTCAGAAGGAGATTTGACGAAGCTAAGGGCAATATTGGTGTGCGAAAAATCGCTTTGCGCCTTTGCGCGTTCGATATCGCTGGGGTCTTATATGCTGCTTGGGCGCGGAGAGGAGAACACCGGCGGAACGGACAGGCCCTCGATTTTGGCCGACGCCTTTGAGGCGGTGATTGCAGCCGTATACCTTGACGGCGGGATTGAGGCCGCACGCAGCTTTGTGATACCTTTTATCGAGACGGCGCTTGAAACGGAACGAAAAAAAAGCCTTGACGATTACAAGACTTTATTGCAGGAAATTGTGCAGAAAAACCCGCAGGAAACCTTGCAATATGTGCTTGTCGACGAGTCCGGGCCCGCGCACGACAGGCGGTTCGAAGTGGAAGTCCTATTAAACAGCAACGTCGTCGGGCATGGCGTGGGAAAAAGCAAAAAAGCCGCGGAACAGCTTGCCGCAAAAGAGGCGCTGAAATTGATGGGACAATGAAAAAACACGCTAATGTCGCGATTTTTATACCGCATGAGGGCTGCCCCGGACAGTGCAGTTTCTGCAACCAGCACACGGTTTTTAAAGGCGCCCCGCCATCGCCGCTTACTACCGCGAAAATTGCGGAAGATGCAATTACAATGCTAAAAACACCGGCACAGATTGCATTTTTTGGCGGAAGCTTTACAAGATTGAATCGTGTGTATATGGAGGAATTGTTACAATCAGTACAGACATATCTGGATAATGGAAGCTATTCCGGTATCAGAATTTCTACAAGACCCGATGCAATTGATGAAGATATACTAAAAGTTTTAAAAAAATATCGTGTCACCGACATTGAAATTGGCGCGCAAAGCATGGACGACGCCGTTCTTGAGGCTAATTTGCGCGGGCATACGGCGGATGAAACTGCATATGCCGCGCATTTGATAAAAAAACATGGATTTCACCTGGGGATTCAAATGATGACGGGGCTTTACAAGGACAATGATACAAAAACAATAGATACTGCAAATACACTTATTACACTAAACCCGGATTACACACGTATATTTCCCGCGATTGTTGTAAAGGGAACAAAGCTTCAGGAGTGGTACGAAAACGGGATATATAAGCCGCAAACGCTTGACGAAGCCGTAGATTTGTGCGCATGTTTACTGGAGCTTTTTACAGACGCTAAAATTCCTGTTATCAAATTGGGGCTGCACGACGCCCCGGATTTTAAAAGCAACATTGTGGCGGGTCCGTATCATTCCGCTTTCAGGGAGTTGTGCGAGAGCCGCGTGCTGCTAAAAAAAGCAGTGTCGGATATCAAGGAGAAAAATATTCCAAAAGGCAAGATTTTGCTTAATATAAATAATCAGGCTGCATCTAAAATGATAGGGCAAAAACGTGAAAACATCAGTAAATTGAGCGGTATGGGGTATGACGCAAATGTTGTTTTAGATGATAAATACGGGTATTTACAGGTTGAAGTTTCATGTTAAGGAAGTGAACGAATGCGCCTTAAATCGCTTGAAATACAAGGCTTTAAGTCGTTTCCCGATAAAACGCGGCTTGCGTTCGACAGCGGCATTACCGCGGTTGTCGGGCCGAACGGCAGCGGGAAAAGCAATATCGCCGACGCAGTCCGGTGGGTTTTAGGCGAGCAGTCTACGAAAACGCTTCGAAGCAACAAGATGGAAGACGTCATTTTCGGCGGCACGCAAACCCGCAAACCGATGGGATACGTGCATGTCGCCATCACGCTTGACAACACGGGGCGAGTGCTTCCCGTTGAGGATGACGACGTCACTGTCAGCCGCAGGCTGTACCGCTCCGGCGATAGTGAATACCGCTTAAACGGCTCAATGGTGCGTCTTAAGGACATCCACGAGATGCTGATGGATACGGGGCTTGGCCGTGACGGGTACTCCATCATCGGCCAAGGCAGGATTTCTGAAATCGTAGCGGCAAAACCGGTGGGGCGCCGTGAAATTTTTGAGGAAGCGGCTGGAATCTCCAAGTACCGATACCGCAAGGAAGACGCCGAGAAAAAGCTTTTACAATCAGAAGAAAACCTGCTCCGGCTGCGTGATATCCTGTCGGAGCTCGAGGAGCGCGTGGGGCCGCTTCGCGAGCAATCCGAAAAGGCGCGGGAGTTTCTAAAACTGAGCGAGGAGAAAAAAAGCCTTGAAATCTCGCTTTGGATGACTATGATCAGCAAATTAAAGGTACAAATCTCGGAACAGCAGGACAAAGTTTTCCTTTCTAAAAACGATTATGAGCGGCTTGAGGACGAAGCGCAGGCGGTTGAAGCGCAAATTAACGACGCGTTTGACCGCTCCAACCAGCTTTTGTCGCAGGCCGAATCGTTGCGCGCGACGGTAAAAGAGCTTGAAACCGAGCTTGCCCAAGGCGAGTCGGAGATTTTGGTGTTGCAAAACGACATCAGCCACAACGAAATATCCGTTGAGCGCATAGACCAGGAGCTTTTAACAGCGGATTCAAGCTCCGGGGATTTGGCCGAGCGGATCGAGAAAAAGCGCGAGACAATAATGCAAAGCGAAAAAGAGCTTGGATATTTGGAGTCGAAGATTGCTTCAAGCGAGGAAAAAATCTCAGAGCAGCGCATGCTTGCCGCAAAGATATCGAATGAGATAGAATCGCTTACAGTGCGGCAAAATTCGGTTCAAGACGCAATCAACAAGGCCGAGCTTGAAAAAGCGGCGGGCGCCGGAGTGATAGAGGAGAGCATCAAGCGGCTGGAGCAGCTTGCCGAAAGCAGCGGCGCGTATGACGTCACGGTAGATGAAGCCGGGCAAAATATCGGCGAGTGCGAAAAGCAAATTACGGAGCAGGATGAAAAAATAAAATCGATACAAAATTCAGCGCAAGGATACGGGTTAAAACGGAAAAGCCGCGCCGCCAAGCTCGACGAACTAAACCAGAAGATCAAGGGCCTAAACGAAAAGGCGAACCAGAAAAAACAGCGCGCAAAGCTGCTCGAGGAAATGGAAGCCGCGATGGAGGGCTTTGGCGGGAGCGTCAAATACATACTCCGGGAGTCGAAAAAGGGATCGTTAAACGGAGTGATTGGCGCGGTTTCATCGCTGATTGACACGCCGGACGAGTACGCTTTGGCGATTGAAACAGCGCTTGGAGCGGCGATGCAAAATATCGTGGTCGCCGACGAAGAAACGGCAAAACGCGCGATAAGAATGCTGCAAAACGCGAAAGAGGGCCGCGCGACGTTCCTTCCGCTGACTACTGTAAAAGGCGGCGGGGGGCTTAATACAGGCGATCTTAAAAAGCATGAAGGCTTTATTGGCGTGGCGTCAGAGCTGGTTCATGCCGACAACCGCTTCAAAGGGGTCATCAACCAGCTTTTAGGACGCATCGCGGTGGTGGGTACGCTGGACGAGGCGGTGGCTGTTGCGAGATCCGCCGGGTATAAATTCAGGATCGTCACGCTTGACGGGCAGGTCAGTAACGCGGGCGGCTCATTTACGGGAGGCTCCTCCGGTAAAAGCTCCGGTGTGTTGGGCCGACGGCATGAGATAGAAAAACTGCGCGGGGAAGCCAATAAGTTCCTTCAAGACGCGGAAAAGCTTATGCCGGAATGCAAAGCGTCCGCCGAGGAGCTTGCGAAGCTTGACGCGTATATCCAAGGCGCGCAGGCGGAGGAGCAGACCGCGCGGGAGGAGAAGCTAAGGCTTGAGTTTTCGCTTGAAACTTTGAAGAAAAATTTTGAACAGGCGAAAACAAACCGCGATCTTGCGGCAAAAGAACTGGCACAGCTAACAGACCGGTTGGAAAAGCTTCGGGGCAGCAACGCGGATTCCGAAAGAGTTATGAGTGAGCTTGCTGTACAATTGGCTGAAATAAAAGAAAAGATAGAAGATACAACTAAACGCGGTGATTCTATCGCAATCGGAATTGATACGGCGGCGGCAGAGCTTGCGGAACTAAAAATGGCGCTGATATCCGGTCAAAAAGACAATGAGCAGCTTTTGCAGGATTCAATCCATATACAAGAGCTTATTGATTCCGCCGAAACGCGCTTGGAACAGCTAAAAGCCGAGCGCGACGGATACCTGTCGTCAAACGGGGAAATACGGAAAAAAATTGAGGATATATCAAGTCAAAAGGAAAGTTTAACAGGGGAGATAGAGGAGAATAACGCAAGGATCAAAAAATTAATGCAATCAAGAACAGAGCTTGAGGGCGCGATGACAGGATTAAGGGGACAGGAAAAAGAGCTTGCGTCAAGGCGCGAGGACGTCTCAAGGGAGCTTGTGAGGCTTGAGGAGCGCAAAAGCTCTCTTCAAAGCGATTATGACAATATACTTGCAAAGCTTTGGGATGAATACGAGCTTACCCGCAGCAAGGCGGCGGAGCTTGTCGTGCCACTTGAAAGCGCCGACAAGGCGAACCGGCGGCTGGGTATGATCCGCGGAAAAATCAAATCGCTGGGGACGGTAAACGTCGAAGCGGTCGAAGAATATGAAAAGGTAAGCAAACGGTACGAATTTTTGACCGCGCAGGTAGCCGACGTCGAACAGGCAAAGGCGCAGCTTGTCAAGCTTATCGGGGAGCTCACGCAGGAAATGCGCGACATCTTCCTTACAAATTTCACGAAAATCGCCGCAAATTTCTCCACGATATTCGTGCAGTTGTTTGGCGGCGGAAAAGCCGAGCTGACGCTGACGCAGGAGGACGATGTTCTTGATTCGGGCGTGGAAATATTTGTGCAGCCTCCGGGAAAAATCATAAAAAACCTGTCGCTTTTATCAGGAGGCGAGCAAAGCTTTGTCGCAATCGCGATTTATTTCGCGATTTTAAAGGTACGTCCCGCGCCGTTTTGTATCCTCGACGAAATCGAGGCGGCCCTTGACGACATCAACGTCGTGCGGTACGCGACATACTTGAGGCAAATGAGCAGGAAAACGCAGTTTATTTCGATCACACACCGGCGCGGTACCATGGAGGAGGCAGACGTGCTTTACGGCGTAACAATGCAGGATGAGGGCGTTTCAAAGCTGCTGGAGCTAAACATCGGCGAAGTTGATGAAAAACTGGGAATCAAAGATTAGGTTGTGTGATGATGAAAAAAGAGCCTTTTGTCTGCTCATGGAGGGCGGGTCCCGTATTAACGGCGGCGCCCCGCAAATTGCTTCACAATCCCGGCCGCATTTTAGCGCCTCATATATCCAAAGGCATGACCGTTATGGATATAGGCTGCGGGATGGGATTCTTTACAATTCCAATGTCAGGCATTGCCGGTGAAAACGGAAAAATAATCGCTGTGGATTTGCAGCAGCAAATGTTGGACGGCTTACTAATAAATGCGGCTAAAACGGGCATGAAAAATATAACGGCGCATAGGTGCGCCCCCGATTCCTTGGGAGTGAAAAGCTGGAACGGCTCTGTTGACTTCGCGCTCGTTTTCTGGATGCTGCATGAAGTGCCGGATCAGGAGCGGCTAATCCGGGAGCTTTACGATACGCTGTCAAAAAACGGAAAACTGCTGTTTGCGGAACCGTATGTGCATGTGAGCGGCAGGGCGTTTCAAAACAGCCTGAATATGATAATAAAATGCGGATTCACTGCCGCTTACGCACCGAAAATCGCGATGAGCAGAGCGGCACTGCTGTGCAAGTTATAATGAGAAATGTTACCATTAATAAAAGGGGATTATCATGGGATTTTTTTCTAAAATATCCGAGGGGCTGAAAAAAACGCGCGAAAACCTCACGCAAGGCGTCGAGGGTATCGTGAATTCATTTGCGGTCATTGACGAGGAGTTGCTTGAGGAGCTTGAGGAAACGCTTATTATGGCCGACGTGGGAACTTCCACGGCGCTCAGCATCTGCGATAAATTGCGGGCGCAAATCAAAAAAACAGGCGAGACCAATCCGAAAAGACTAGTTCAGATGATCCGGGATATCGTGGCGGATATCCTGTCGGGCGACTGCGCCCTGAATCTTGACACACAGCCGTCCGTGGTTCTGGTGATTGGCGTAAACGGCGCCGGAAAGACGACTACGATCGGCAAGCTTGCGCTGAAGCTTAAAGCTGGCGGCAAAAGCGTGCTGATGTCCGCGGCTGACACGTTTAGAGCCGCCGCAATCGACCAGCTTGCCATCTGGGCGGAGCGTTCCGGGGCCGAACTGGTGCGGCATGAAGAGGGCAGCGACCCTGCGGCCGTCGTCTACGACTCGATTCAAGCGGGCAAGGCAAGGAAGCGGGACGTCATCATTTGCGATACGGCTGGGCGCCTGCACAACAAGAAAAACCTGATGGACGAGCTATCAAAAATAAGCCGTGTGATCACCCGTGAGCTGCCGGACGCCTCCATCGAGACGCTGCTTGTACTTGAC
Source organism: Oscillospiraceae bacterium (assembly GCA_009777635.1). Classification (GTDB taxonomy): domain Bacteria; phylum Bacillota; class Clostridia; order Oscillospirales; family Ruminococcaceae; genus WRAV01. Next base: position 35,624 of record WRLK01000006.1, read on the forward strand.
GCCACGACGGGTCAAAACGCGCTTAATCAGGCGCGGCTGTTCAAGGAAGCTGCGGGACTCACCGGAATTATCCTCACAAAGCTTGACGGGACCGCGAAGGGCGGCGTCGTCATAGGGATAAAGGAAGAACTTGGCATACCGATCAAATATATCGGCATCGGTGAGGGCGTGGACGATTTACGTGAATTTGACGCCGTGGATTTTGCAAACGCGCTGTTCCCGGACAAAGGCGGGGAGGAAATCGCATGAAGCTGGTTGCAGCGACGGGAAACAAGGACAAGCTGCTTGAATTTTCACGGATTTTAAGTCCGCTTGGCATCGATGTTATGTCCCCGGAGGATGTCGGTATTACCAATTTTGATGTGCCGGAAACAGGGGATACGTTTGCCGAAAACGCAGCAATAAAAGCGCAGGAGATGTTTCGCTTGAGCGGATTGCCGTCTTTCGCGGACGATTCGGGGCTATGCATAGATGCGCTTAATGGGCGGCCCGGAGTATATTCCGCAAGATATCTGGACGGCTTTCCGCAAGAGAAAAAAAATTTGGCGATACTTAAAGAGCTTGAAAACATTACACATGAAAATCGTAATGCCAGATTCATCTGTAATATATACTGCATATTAAGTAGTGTCGATACAATTATAACTGAAGGAATCTGCGAAGGCAAGATTGCAAACGCACCGAGCGGGGATGGCGGTTTTGGGTATGATCCTATATTTTTATACGGCGGAAAATCCTTTGCGTCGCTTAACAGCGCGGAAAAAGACCAAGCAAGCCACAGGGGCACAGCGCTTCGGAAGCTTGTGGAAAAATTAAAAGAATTTTTGGGAGAAAACAGATGATAACGACAAAACAAAGAGCCAAATTGCGCGGGCTTGCAAACCCGATGGATACTATTTTGCAAATCGGAAAAAGCGGAATTATCGGCACAACAATCACGCAAGTGGACGAAGCTCTCAGCGCAAGGGAGCTCATCAAGCTGCGCTGCCTTGAAACATCGCCGGTGACGGCAAAAGAGGCGGCGGCCACGCTTGCGGAAAATCTTGAAGCGGACATCGTTCAGGTAATCGGTACAAGATTCGTGCTTTTCAGAAGAAACAAAAAAGCGCCGCAGATTGAGCTTTAAACGGAGGACAATTTGTGAAAATCGGCATTTTAGGAGGCACCTTTAATCCCATTCATATCGGTCATATCTATATCGCAGAGGAATGCTGCCGCCGGCTTGAGCTTCAGAAAGTCATTCTTGTGCCCACATATATCCCGCCGCATAAATCCGCTAAGGATTTGGTGCGCGCGGAACAAAGGCTTGAAATGTGCAGGCTTGCGGCAGAAAATCATACCAGCTTCGAAGTGTGCGACTATGAAATATGTAATAATGACAGAAGCTACACATACCGCACGCTTGAGTTTTTGCACGGGAAATATCAGGAGGGGAATTTTTACTTGATAATGGGCGAAGATATGTTCCTGACTGTTCAGGACTGGCGGAAGCCTCACAAGATTTATGAGATGGCGGCGTTATGCGCCGCAAAACGCGAAGATGGCAGCGACTTGCAGCTTAAATCTCAGGCGCTCCGGCTTGAAAACGAAGGCGCGCGCTGCATAATCCTTGATATGAAGCCGCTCACGCTTTCCTCGACGACGATACGCGACGGTTTAAAGCAAGGCAAGGATGTGTCGGGGCTTTTAGATCAACAAGTTTTAGAATATATCGGAAAGAACGGGTTGTATGGACGAACATAAAAACCTTAGAAAATGGCTGAAACAAAGGATTTCAGAGGAGCGGTACGCACACAGCCTAGAGGTGGAGAAACGCGCGTGGGCTCTTGCGGAAATCCATGGGGAGAATACCGGGAAAGCTGCGCTAGCAGGGCTTTTACATGACTGCTGCAACTGGAAAGACAAAAGCGGGCTGTTGAAAATCATCGAATCGCGTGGTATACTATTAGATGTTTTTACGAAAGCGCAGCCGCCGCTATGGCACGCAATCGCTGGAAGCATCTCCGTTCAGGACGAGCTTGGAATCGCCGATCCCGATATAATTTCGGCGATACGTTACCACACAACCGGCAGAGCGGGGATGTCAAAATTTGAGCAAATCGTCTATGCCGCAGACAAAACAAGCTTCGACAGGCACTATCCGGACGCTTTAAAAAGCCGCAGCCTCGCGGAAAAATCGCTTGAACCGTGGATGTTAAAAGCGCTGAAATCAGCGATGAAAGACCAGCTAAAGCTAAAGCTGCCAATTGTTAGCGACACGTGGGAAGCTTATAATTATTTTTGGGAGTTAAACATATGAAATCAATTGAGCTTGTAAAATTTACCTGTAAACTTCTTGACACGAAAAAAGCCACAGATATCGCGGTGCTTGACATACGCAAGCTCTCCTCGCTGGGGGATTATTTTGTCGTAGCGTCGGGTATCAGTACGATACACGTAAAAGCGCTTGCCGGTGAGCTTGAGAAGAAACTTGCGGATCAGGGAATCCATCCCAGGCGTGTTGAGGGCGAAAAATCCGCCGTGTGGATTTTACTTGATTATAATGACGTTATCATCCATATTTTCAACGACGAAACGCGGAATTTCTATTGTCTTGAACGGCTATGGGGCGATGCACCGCGTTTAGATGAAAAGGATATCAAACAGTAAGAACACCAAATACAATAATTCCAGCAAACAAATAAAACAGAATATACAGTGATCAGGGAAGGGGAAAACCGGTTTGAAGTATGATTATAAGGCCATAGAAAAAAAATGGCAGGATATATGGGAGGAAAAAGGAGTATTTCATGCGCTGAACGACTATACGAAGCCAAAGTTTTATGCGCTGATTGAATTTCCGTACCCATCGGGATCAGGGCTTCATGTGGGGCATGGGCGCACGTATACGGCGCTTGATATTGTGACGCGAAAAAGGAGGATGGAAGGCTACAACGTCATGTACCCCATGGGTTGGGACGCGTTCGGGCTTCCGACTGAAAATTACGCAATCCAGCATAATATCCACCCGGCGGTTGTGACGGAACAGAACATGGTGAAGTTCAAAAAGCAGTTGAAAGCGCTGGGGTTATCGTTTGATTGGTCGCGCGAAATCGATACTACCGACCCTGAATATTACAAATGGACACAGTGGATTTTCCTTAAAATGTTTGAAAAAGGGCTTGCTTATAAGAAAGAAATGGCTGTAAACTGGTGCACGGGCTGCCGAGTCGTTTTGGCGAACGAGGAGGTTATAGGCGGCGTCTGTGAGCGATGCTCCGGCGAGGTTGTGCGTAAGGTAAAAAGCCAGTGGATGCTGAAGATTACTCAATACGCCGAACGCCTGATTAACGACCTTGACACAGTCGATTACATCGAGCGTGTGAAAGCGCAGCAGATTCACTGGATTGGCCGCTCGACAGGGGCCGAGGCCGAGTTTATAACAACGGCGGGGGATACGCTGACCGTTTACACCACGCGGCCCGACACTCTGTTCGGAGCGACTTATATGGTTATTTCGCCCGAGCATCCGTACCTTGAAAAATGGTCGGGCAAAATCAAAAACATGGACGAGGTGCGTGCGTACCAACATAACGCGGCGCACAAATCTGACTTTGAGCGCACGGAAGTCGCAAAGGATAAAACCGGTGTGCGCCTTATAGGAGTTAATGCTGTAAATCCTGTGAATGATACAGAAATACCTATATTTATTTCCGATTACGTCCTCATGTCTTATGGCACCGGCGCCATTATGGCGGTTCCGGGGCACGATGAAAGGGATTGGGAATTTGCTCAAAAATTTGGGCTTCCGATTGTTGAGGTTGTGAAGGGCGGGGATGTTACGGTGGCGGCGTTCACCGACTGCGACACGGGCCTCATGGTCAATTCCGGCTTTTTAAACGGCCTTTCGGTTGAGGACGCCAAGAAAAAAATCACAAAGTTGCTTGAGGAAACCGGCAAGGGGCGTCCGAAAGTCAACTACAAGCTGCGCGACTGGATTTTTTCTCGTCAGCGTTACTGGGGCGAGCCAATCCCGATAATCATCTGCGAAAAATGCGGGTATGTCCCGCTTAAAGAAAGCGAGCTGCCGCTCAAGCTGCCGGAGGTTGAATCCTATAAGCCGACGGAAAACGGTGAATCTCCGCTTGCGGCGCTTGATAGCTGGGTGAATGTTGTCTGCCCGAAGTGCGGGCTACAAGCGAAGCGCGAGACCGATACGATGCCGCAATGGGCGGGCTCGTCGTGGTATTTTCTCAGGTACTGCGACCCGCATAACAAAAACGCGATCGCAAGCCGCGAGGCTCTCGAGTACTGGACGCCCGTGGACTGGTATAACGGCGGCATGGAACACACAACCTTACACCTTTTGTACTCGCGTTTCTGGCATAAATTTTTGTATGACATCGGCGCCGTTCCGACAAGCGAGCCGTATGCGAAACGCACAAGCCAGGGGATGATTTTAGGCGAGAACGGCGAAAAAATGAGTAAATCCCGCGGCAATGTGGTGAACCCTGACGAAATAATCAACACATACGGAGCCGATGCCGTGCGGCTTTACGAAATGTTTATCGGTGATTTCGAAAAAGCCGCCCCGTGGAGCAGTACGTCGATAAAGGGCTGCAACCGCTTTCTTGACAGGGTTTGGGCGCTTCAGGAGCTAAAGATCCTTGACGGCGGATATTCGAATGAGCTTGAATCAAGCTTCCACAAAACGATCAAAAAGGTAACGCACGACATCGAGTCGCTTGGATACAACACCGCAATTGCGGCGCTGATGTCGCTTATAAACGAGATTTACGGCATAAAATGCATTACGAAAGAAGAGTTTAAAACGTTTTTGATACTGCTAAACCCGTTCGCGCCGCATATTTCCGAGGAAATCTGGGAACAACAAGGGTTCGGCGGCATGATTACGTCGCAGAAGTGGCCCAAATATTGCGACGAAAAATGCAAAGACGACGTGGTCGAGCTCGCTGTACAGGTGAATGGCAAAATCCGCGCGCGGATTGAGATTTCGGCCGACGAGCCAAAAGAATCCGTCTTAAAGCTTGCGAAAAACATGCCCGAGCTGCATGTGCATATCGCCGGTAAGATCTTGGCAAAAGAAATTTATATACCGGGCAAGCTTGTGAATTTTGTCGTAAAATAAATGTTTTTTGCGTCTTAAATCAGCAAGACACTTGACAATAGCATGGTAAAGCTGTATAATAAATTGAAGCTTATTTGCTTGAAAAGATGGGCTCCAGCTATAAAGCGCGGGGAGGGATATAAAAATGTCGGAAATCCGGATTAAAGACAACGAATCGCTTGACAGCGCTTTGCGCAGGTTTAAAAGAGCAACCGCGAAAGCAGGCGTGCTTCAGGAAGTGCGTAAAAGAGAGCATTACGAAAAGCCGTCGGTGAAAAGAAAGAAGAAATCTGAAGCGGCGCGTAAGCGTAAATTCAAATAAGAAAAAAAAGCGGGCCTTTCGGCCCGTTTTTTGATAGTCAATAAGGAAAATGCGTAGCGAAAGGAGAACTCGAAGCAATGAAGCTTTTGCATCCGACCGCGATGTTCGAAAAGATATCGGAAATAACGCCGGAAATACTGAAAAGCCACGGTATTTTGGCGCTGATCCTTGACGTGGACAACACGCTTGCGGCGCACGGATGTCCTCGGCCCAACAAGGATGCGCTGTCATGGCTTGAAACCATGAAGCGGGCCGGAATAAAGCTTGTAATCGCGTCGAATAATACAAACGGGCGCGTTGAGCCGTTTGCGAAGCTTCTCTCGCTTGACTATGCGGCAAACGCAATGAAGCCGCTCCCCGCCGGGTTTTCACGCATATCGAAGCGGATGGGGCTTCCGCCGTCCAGCTTTGGCGTAGTGGGCGACCAAATTTTTACGGATGTTTTAGGCGGCAACCTTTTCGGCGCAAAAACCTTTTTCGTAAAGCCTTTAAGCGATAAGGAGATACTTTCGATCAAGCTGAAACGAAAAATTGAGGCGCGGATTTTAAAAGCTTACGGGAGAAAGGAAAATTTGCGATGACAGACCGCCTTTCCGTCTTTGCGGGGAATCTTCCGCGAGGGATAGACGCCGTTTTGATTACATCGGATTTTAACCGCCGGTATTTTTTGCGGTTTTCATCAAGCTCCGGAACGCTTGTCGTAACACGGGATAAAAGCTATTTTATCATAGACGGGCGCTATTTCGAGGCGACCCGGGAAGCTGTAAAAGCCGTAAAAAACTGCGAGGTAGTTTTGCAGCAAAAGACGTATGACCAAATTCTAAGACTGCTTCAAAAGCATGGCGCAAAGACGCTGGGGCTTGAGGAAGACCACACGAGCATGGGCGACTTTGCGCGGCTTTGCGAAAGGCTTTCCGGGATTGAAGTTTTACCGGACGGCGGCGGGATTGGTAAAATCATAGCGTGCCAGAGAACCGTGAAAGACAAAAGTGAAATCGAGAGAATCCAAAAATCGCAGGATATAACGGATGAAACGTTTACGCATCTTTTAAATTACATCAAGCCGGGGTTTACAGAACGTGAGATTGCGTTTGAGATTCAGCGTTTTATGTGGAGCTTGGGCTCGCAGCGGCCGGCGTTTGAGCCCATCGTCGCGGCAGGCGCGAACAGTTCGAAACCGCACGCCGTGCCCACCGAAAACAAAATTAAGGATGGCGACTTTATCGTGCTTGATTTTGGCGCGGTTTTTATGGATTATTGCTCCGATATGACGCGGACGGTCGGGGTCGGAAACGTAAGCGCAAAACAGCGGGAGGCTTACGGCGTCGTTTTAGAAGCCCAGATTTCGGCGCTTGAGATTATAAAATCGGGCGAAGCATGCATGTATGTTGACAAAATAGCCCGCGATCTTATCGACAAAAGCGGATACAAAGGGCTTTTCGCGCACGGTCTCGGCCATTCGCTGGGGCTTGAGGTTCACGAACCGCCGAGTTTTAGCGCGGGTAGCGAAGCTTCCCTTAAGCCGGGAGTCGTAATGTCGGTTGAGCCGGGAATTTATATTCCCGGTGAATTCGGTGTGAGGATAGAGGACCTCATAGCCGTCACCGAAACTGGGCACTTAAATTTTACACGCTCCACGAAAGAATTGATTATGATTTAACGTAATAAATTTAAAAAGCTTGCAAAATTCCTTTTTTTGGGGTAAAATTAAATTTAGTTATGCACCAGGGGCTGTCTGCATGAGGTTGACTGTGGATTTTTGACATAATATAGATTCTAGTTTGGAGGAGAAAATAATGATTTCTGCCGGTGATTTCAGGAACGGCGTTACATTCGAAATGGACGGCAACGTATACCAGATTATTGAGTTCCAGCATGTGAAGCCGGGCAAAGGGGCCGCGTTCGTAAGGACAAAAATACGCAATGTTATTTCCGGTTCGGTCGTTGAAAAGACGTTTAATCCATCCGACAAATATCCTCCGGCGTTTATTGAGCGCAAGGATATGCAGTATCTTTACAGCGACGGCGGGCTATACTATTTTATGGACAATGAAACATACGAAAATATTCCAATCAGCGAGAGCCTTTTGGGAGACGCGTTTAAATTTATAAAAGAAAATATGAACGTAAAAGTGCTTTCGTTTAAAGGCAACGTATTCGGCGTAGAGCCGCCGTTTTTTGTGGAACTTAAAATTACCAAAACCGATCCCGGCTTAAAGGGCGATACGGCGACGAATACGTTAAAGCCGGCGATTTTGGAAACAGGCGCCGAAATAAGGGTTCCGCTGTTTATCAATGAGGGCGACGTTATCCGTATCGACACGCGTACCGGCGAGTATATGGAAAGGGCATAGATAAATGCCGTTTCAATAAAGATAGCATAAGAAAGGAAGTGGCCCAATATGGAGATCACCGAGAAAGTAGCTTATATAAAAGGTTTAGTAGACGGCCTTGGAATTGACGACAGCACAAAGGAGGGCAAGGTGCTCTTAGCGGTTGTAAATGTGCTCGACGATATCGCTATGAGCATAAGCGACCTTGAGGATAGCGTGGATTTGCTGGGCGGTCAGATTGATTATCTCGATGAGGACCTCGAGGAAATCTACGATGACTTATACGGCGATGACGACGACGATGATGATGATGAATATGACGGCGAGCTTTATGAGGTAACATGCCCGACATGCGGCGACATCATCTGTGTTGACGAAGACATGCTTGACGACGGCGAGATTGAGTGCCCGAACTGCGACGAATCTCTGGAGTTTGATCTAGACGGGATTTTAGACGGCGAAATCGACGAATGATATAATAAAAGAACGAAGCCGGCTAAAGCAGCCGGCTTGTTCTTTTTAAGGGGAAATTATATCAAGTTATTAAAACTTGCGTTTGCGGTTAACGGCAGCGCCGGATACAAGTGTCAAGAGACCGATTCCGAGAAGCGCGCCGGTTGAGCTTGCCACACCTGTAGGCGGGTTAATCGCCGGAGGTTCCGGATAAATTTCGGGTTCTTCAAATTCGTCTTCCGGTTCAATCTCGGGTACGAGAGCCGTGTCGGTTATTTCAATATTTGTTATAACGAATCTGCCAAGGTAGTTTGTCCTGAATACAATTTCGTCGGCGCCGCTGTCATAGATAATCCCGTATGGGGAGGTCATCCTGGTCCTGCCGGCATAGCTGCCGTGTACAGGGGTCAGTCTGCCGTCGCGGTAGAGATAAACAAAAACTTGGCCGAATGTGTCGGAAATATCGGAAACTTCAATTCTCATTTCGCCAAGTGTCGGGAAGTTAACGCCGGCGGGGAAGTTGAGGAACTTAAACTCATGTTCGGGGAACCTGTTGAGCAACTCGATGTTCGGGTCATAGTTAAACGAGAAGTTTGTATCCCTCATGCCCGTGACGCGGCCTTTCCAATGCCAGTTTCCGTCGTCCGATTCAATCGTGATGTTGCGGTAGTTTGCGCTTCTTGCAATATCGGACCACTGATCCTTCAAAACGACGGGAGCGTCATTGCTGATGGTCAAAACGCCGTCTTCGCCCACGTCGGTCGCACTGTCTGAAATTGTGTTAAACCCTACTGTAAATGTGTGGATGCTTTCAACAAAGGTGTTCGCAGTATCGGTATCAACAACGTTTAAGGAATATTCAACGTCTGTTATTTTAGTACCGTAGTTTGCCCGCGTGTCTATCTCGGCGCGGAAGGTTCTGGCGGCACCTGTGCCTGTCTGGCGGACTCTCGCGGAAGAAATTGCCGAGCTTCCTCTCAGAGTGCGGATTCTTACAGTGCCTCTGCCAACATCGGCTTGCGTAAGCTTTGCCGTGCCTGCGATGACTTCGGCGTCAGTGCCTGAGATGGCTTTTCTTGCGTAGTAAAGGTCGAATCTATAGCTTTCATCGGGGCGGAGCTCTGTATCTGTTCCTACAACGGTTCTTCCATTGTGAACCATGAATATTTCGCCGGCTTCTACTGATACAGTGGTTTCGCCGGGTGTTGCAGTAACAACTCTGCCAAGAATGCTTCTTGTCTTAGGTTCTATACCTAAGCTGTCTTCCGCAGCGAAAGCGACGCTGCTTATACCTAGAATCACTGCGAAAGCAAGAAGCAATGAAATTGCTTTTTTCATTGTGGGTTTTCCTCCTATTATCATTTGTTAAACTTTTTCTCCACGAGCTTTTGTTTAGCTCTAACGCTATTATGTGAAAAATCGCTTAATTTACCATAGGATTCTTTCACCATTTTTTACGTTTTTTACCAATCAGCCGCGGACAATTCGTTTAACAAATTTAGAATTTCCCGATTACAAAAAATAATGTTAGGAAAACAATGATAAATATTTGAAAAATTTTTGACCACAAGAAAAGGCGCGGATAAAATCCGCGCCTTTTCTTGTTTTGGTATTTTCAATATATAAAACCTTACGTTTCCATTTAAATTAATTTATTCTTCAACGATCCATTTTTTAAGCTTTAAAGGAAATTTTGAATTTTCTGTTACAACAGATACAGGTTCGTTATAGTCGAGCGCAATAAGCCCTAAAATCGATTTCGCGTCGGCGATTTTGCCGCCCTTAGCGTGTACGCCGATGTCGTCTTCAAACAACCATGCAAGATTCATGAATTCACGCAAATCTTCAGCGCTGTTCAATTTAATTTTCGTTACCAAGAAGATCATCCCTTTCTAAAAACCTACAGTCATATACCAATAGATATTTTATATTATAGCATATTTCACAAATAAATCAAGTGTTATTTGTGAACATTTCTGAAAAATCTATTTTTCGGCAAGAAATGCCTTAAAAGCAAGGTATGTGTTGTAAACGTCGGTTTTAGAGACGACTTCAAACGGCGAGTGCATCGATAAAACAGGAACGCCGATATCTATGACGTTTACGCCGAGCTTTGCGATAAACATCGCAACAGTGCCGCCGCCGCCGCCGTCAACCTTGCCAAGCTCGCCGGTCTGCCATATGATTTTGTTCTCGTCTAACAGGCGGCGGATTTTGCCGGCGAATTCGGCGGTCGCCTCGCTGGTCCCAGATTTTCCGCGCGAGCCCGTGTATTTTACAAGGCATACGCCGTAACTTATATAAGAAGTGTTCCGCTTTTCCGTAACATCCGGGAAGGTTGGATCGAACGCGACGCTGACGTCCGCCGATAAGCATTCGGAGTTTTGTAAAACGACGCTTCCGCTGATCCCATATGGGCGCGCTAAGTCATGCACAAAATATTCAAGGAAGCGCGAATCTAATCCGGTCGCACCGTCGCTGCCGGTTTCCTCCTTGTCGGCAAGGATGTTAATCCACGTATATTCAGGCTTCAGCGCGTCAAAAGAAGCCATTACCGATGTGTACGCACAAACCCGGTCATCATGCCCGTAACCGCCCATCATGGAGAGGTCGAACCCGACGTCGCGCGCTTTAAAAGCCGGTACAAGCGACAAATCCGCCGAAAGAAAATCAGATTCGACGATATCGTATTTCTCGTTTAACAGCCGCATAATATTGAGTTTTACTTTTTCCGTTGTTTTGTCGCTGTCCTCCGTTTTAAACGGGAGGGAGCCCACAAGCACGTTTAATTCCTCGCCTTTTATGCCCTCGCTCAGCTTGCGCTGGTTTTGCTCGCCGGCTAAGTGCGGCAGCAGGTCGTTTATACACAGTACCGGGTCGCTGTCGTTTTCGCCTATTACAACCGGAATGGTTTCGCCGTCTTTTTTGCTGATGACGCCGTGCAGAGCCAGCGGCGTCGCAACCCACTGGTACTTGCGCACCCCGCCGTAATAGTGCGTTTTCAGCATGGCAAGCTGCGATTCCTCATAAAGCGGGCGGCTTTTCAAGTCAATCCGCGGGCAATCGATGTGGCTTGCAATGATTTTAACGCCGTCGGCAAGGGGTTTATTCCCAATAACGGCAAATAGCAGGGCGCGGCCCCGGTTGTTTATATAAACCTTATCGCCGGGCGCGTATTTTTTTTGCGGGTCGAACTCCGTAAACCCGCGCTTAATCAGCTTTGATAATACGTAATCCACGCTTTCCATCTCAGTTTTGGCTGCGTTTAAGAATTTCTTGTACCCGTCGCAAAAATCATATGCTTTCTGTATTTGCTTATCCGGCATCACGGAGCCCGAATTTTTCGGCTCCATTATTAATTTTTCCTTTAACAGTGCGGCTTGTGATTTTGTCTCTTTTGTCATCTCTATCAATTCCTTTCAAATCCATATATATCATAGTATATATCCTGTGTTCTAAGCACTTTTTCGACATACCGCCGTGTGTCGCCGAACGGGATGTTGACGATTTCGCCATTGACCGTATATTCGGGATTGTCAAGCCATTTTTTGACATTGCCCCAACCCGCGTGGTATGCGCAGAGCGCGTTGTTTTCGCTTCCGAATTCATCTAGCAAAAGCCGCATGATCTCCGCGCCGTACCGGATATTAATCTCGTGGTCGTACAAATCGTCGAAGGTAAGGTGGGCTTCCTCCTTAATTCTAAATTGCGCCCATTCAAACGTGTCCCGAGTAATTTGCATGAGCCCTCTTGCTCTTGCGTGTGACTGTGCATTTGGGTCGAAGCCGCTTTCCGTGCGTATGATGGAGAACAGCAAAGGCGCAGGTACGTTTGTTAAACGGCTTTGCTCCGCAACGATGTCGCCGTATTTAACGGGGTATGCAGCCTCATAATACCTAAACCATGCAAAATAAATAGCAGCGGCCGATACTAAAATGGCAAACGCCGCCAAAATAATCGAAAAAAGAAACCCAGCTATATTCTTTGCCATATATCACCGTACTATTCCGCGACGCCGAGCTGTTCAATCATGCCCATGACCGATTTATGTAAGGTGGAAATATCACCGCCGTTGTCTATCACCAAGCTGGAACGGCGCGTGTAATAAGAATCCCCGTGTTGCGCGGAAATACGCGTGAGCGCTTCGTCTTCCGTAATTTTATCACGCGCAATAATCCTCTTCGCGCGGATTTTTTTCGGAGCGATAACGCTTACGACACAATCGCACAAAGAGTCGGCGCCGCTTTCAAAAAGCGTTGGCGCGTCGAGAAAAATGACTTGGCTGCCACTTTTTGTAAAAAATTCAATCTGCATTTTAATCTCCGACAATATATGCGGATGGGTAATCTGGTTGAGGCGGGAGAGCTTATGCCTGTTTTTAAACGCAATTTCGGCAAGCATCTGGCGGTTTAAGGTGCCATCGTCGTTTAATATTTCCATCCCGAACTCGTAAGCAATCTCGGCCAGGCACTGCTCACCTTTTTCAACAACGTCGCGGGCGATAGAATCGGCGTCGATAATGATAAATCCAAGCCGTGAAAGCAGGGTGCTAACCGATGTTTTACCTGCGCCGGTCTGCCCTGTAAGCCCCACTACAATCGCTTTTTTGTTTCCGTCTTCGCTCATATATCATAACCCCTTGAAAAGTATATATAGTCAACGAACTTCAAAATCAGCTCATCCTTGCGGTCTGTTTTCCGCTCTGCTTCGTTGTCGTCCTTGCCGGGCGGATAGCCCGCCTGCGTCCTCCGCCTTGCGGAGCAAAAAACATCCGTGCAATTCTTGAACCGATTTTAAAGTTAATTGACTATAGTATTGTAACATCATAAATATATTTCGTCAAAACCGGCGGCGCGCAGCAGTCGGTTATAAACGGCAAAACCTGCGCCCGAAAGCTCCGGAACGCGCGCGTAAACAGTCTGGACTCCGAGCCTGTCAAGCTCTCTCAAGGCGGAAAACAGCCTCTTCGATTGCGTAAAGGCATCCCCCATTACACCATATGAAACACACGGAATCATCAGATTTTTTTCTTCCCCGTCAAAGACCAAAGCGGCGGCCCCCGCCTTATTTGAAACAAAGTTTGCAAATTTTTTAAAGCTTGCGTGAAGCAATATGATTTTTGTGTCCGGCGAATAATGCTTGTACTTCATTCCCGGTGAGGATGCACGTCTCGCTAAGGGAATGCTTGACGTTACGGATTTGTCAAACGATACCTCGCCAATCACCGCTTCAAGCTGTTCAAGCGTTATCATGCCCGGCCTGAGCACTTTTGGAGGCAGTGCAGCACAAGATATAACTGTAGATTCTATACCTATATCACATAATCCTCCATCTACGATTATATCAACTTTTCCAAATAAATCTTCTATACAATGCTGTGAGTTGGTGGGGCTGGGCTTTCCTGATATATTTGCCGAAGGGGCTGCGAGCGGTACGCCACTTTGTCCGATTACGGCGCGGATTATTGGGTGTAAAGGCATTCTGATTGCCACTGTATTTAACCCGGCGCTGACTGTATCCGGAATGGCATTCGTCTTGTTTAAAATGATGGTCAGTGGGCCCGGCCAAAATTTTTCCGCAAGTTTTTTGGCGTTCTTGGGGAAATCGGACACAAGCGAATCAATATCTGATAAATCCGCGATATGCACAATCAACGGGTTGTCATGGGGGCGTCCCTTGGCTTCGAAAATCCTTGACACGGCGGCGGGATCAAGCGCGTTAGCGGCGATACCGTAGACGGTTTCCGTTGGTAAAACCGCAAGTCCGCCGTCTTTTATGACGTCCGCGACATACCGGATTTTATCTAAATCGCGCGCAAGTGAAGTTATTTTTATAATTTTTGTTTTCAACTTGTTACTCCTGTTGGCCGGCCTGTAGCTTTTCGGCCTGATCAAACGTGTTTAGAGAATCGAAAAGCTCATCTAAATCGCCGTTTATGATGCTTTCCAGCTTGTAAAGCGTAAGTCCTATCCTGTGGTCGCTCATGCGCCCCTGCGGGAAGTTATACGTGCGTATACGCTCGCTCCTGTCGCCTGTTCCGACTTGAAGCTTGCGTTCGCTTGCGATTTTCGCGTTTTGCTCGCTTTGCATTTTTTCATACAGCCGGCTGCGTAAAATTTTCATCGCCTTATCTTTATTTTTATGCTGGCTGCGTTCGTCCTGGCACTCGACGACAAGGCCTGTGGGCAGGTGCGTAATGCGGATTGCCGACTCGGTTTTATTTACATGCTGGCCTCCCGCGCCCCCCGAGCGGTATGTATCGATCTGCAAATCGGCGGAGCTGATTTCCAACTCGACGTCTTCGGCTTCAGGCAAAACGGCCACGGTAACTGTCGAGGTATGGACGCGCCCCTGCGACTCCGTTTCGGGAACGCGCTGCACGCGGTGAACGCCGCTTTCAAATTTAAGCCGCGAGTAGGCGCCGTCGCCGTTTATAGAAAAGCTGATCTCCTTAAAGCCGCCAAGCTCCGTCTGGTTTGCGTTTAAAACTTCGGATTTCCAGCGTTTAGACTCTGCGTACATGGAATACATCCTGAAAAGGGTATTCGCAAACAACGCGGCCTCGTCGCCTCCGGCGCCTCCGCGTATCTCGATGATAACGTTCTTATCATCGTTCGGGTCACGCGGCAAAAGCAGTATTTTAAGCTCCTCGCCGCAGATTTCCATCCTCGCTTTTGACTGAGACAATTCTTCCTCTACCATTTCCTTGAAATCTCGGTCAAGACCGCCTTCGTTCAGCATTTCGCGGGCGTCGTCAGCCGCTTTTTCCGCGGCCTTGTATTCACGGTACTTTTCTACCACAGGAGCAAGCGTTTTAAGCTCCTTCATCAAAGCCGTGTAATTTTGGTTGTCCGATACAATATTGGGGTCCATCAGCAAATTGTTTATTTCATCAAACCTGCCATTGGCGTTTTGCAGCTTGTCAAACATTAGCTTCTCCATTTCTGCGCGTAATTCTTTTGATGTTTTTCTCGCATTTTGAGCGAGCAACCATAACCTCGCGGCCGCAGCCCGTACAGCGGATTCGAAAATCCATCCCTGAGCGCAGTACTAAAAACGTATCCGCGCCGCACGGATGCTTTTTTTTCATCGTGAGCGTATCGCCTATGCGAACATCCATGAAAATCCCCCGTAAAAAACAATCTAATCTATTATACAACCATTCCCCGACGATTTCAAGAATATAAAAGGATACACTGCGCAAAATAGTACAAATAATGGATTTTGGGGGAATACGATGAGCGTCACGATATTTTGCACTTTTGAACAGCAGGATTTAGCGGATTTGGCGATGGGGAAGCTTCGTGCCTCGACAAAAGGGATCAAAACCATACATTACATTACCGGAAACCGGCATGGCTCCGCGGTAAATGCGGTAAACAGCATATCTCCATCCAATCCGGTAACAGTAAAGATAGTATGCACAGAAGGTACTGCAAGCACAGTGGCGGCAAGGCTTATAAACCTGCACGCTTATCAAATCATTACTACAAGATAAAATCAAGGCATGAGCCCTCTTTCTCCTGAATATAGTTAACTGATGAGAAAAAATAGGAGGGTTCATAATGGCGAACGTGTATAAACCCGAGGGAATTATGCTTGACGGCTCTTTAGTACCGGGGATTTTTGCGTTAAAAGAAGCAATGGAGCAAAAGAAAATTCTTGAGGCGAGAGTCAAGCTTTGTGATTCGGCGCATAACCTGATTTTAGATTTGGATTCATGTCGCGGGATTATTCCGCGAAGTGAAGCGGCAATCGGGATAGACGACGGCACTACGCGGGATATTGCGATTATTTCGCGCGTAAATAAGCCGGTCTGTTTTACTGTCACTGAAATCAAAACCGACTCAAACGGCGTAGCGCTTGCCATACTTTCACGCAAGAAAGCGCAGGAAGAATGCCAAGCGCAGTACATAGACAAGCTAAAGCTGGGAGACGTGATAGATGCGCGCGTGACGCACCTCGAATCGTTCGGGTGTTTTGTGGACATCGGCTGCGGGATTTCATCACTGATTCCGATTGACGCGATTTCTGTTTCGCGGATTTCGCATCCGAAAGACCGCTTCAGGACGGGGCAGGACATCAAGGCGGTCGTCAAAATGATTGGTGAGGATTCCCGCGTGACGTTATCGCACAAAGAGCTGCTCGGGACATGGGAAGAAAACGCCATGAATTTTGAGGCGGGCGAAACGGTCGCAGGGATTATCCGCTCAGTTGAGCAGTACGGCATTTTTGTGGAGCTCGCCCCAAACCTTGCGGGGCTTGCCGAGCCTCGGGAGGGAGCAAGGCCGGGGCAGCATGCAAGCGTTTACATAAAAAGCCTGCTGCCGGACAAAATGAAGATCAAGCTCATCATCGTGGACGCGTTCGACGCGTCATATTCGCCGCCGAAGCCGGTTTATTATATTAAGTCCGGACATATCGATTTGTGGCGGTATTCGCCTGAATCCTCCGAGCGGTTTATCGGTACGGATTTTAACGCTTGAATTTTTAATATTTATGAAAATAAACAGTGCCCGGAGTTAACCGGGCACTGCGCTGTTCGAGCCTTTTATTGAATCCCATTTGTGGGTTTCAATCCTCAGCCCCTTGGGGCGCCGGTATAACCCAAGCGGTAATATCCTGTAGATTGCTGCGGCGGCGTGCGATTTGCTCAAAACGTCATAGCAATTTAAACGACTTTAACGAAATATTACCGGAACCACGAAATGTAAAATATATAGCTTGTTTTCCGTCTGGAATGTAGATATTCGCCACATTCTCTTTCCATACAGCTGAAAATCCTACCGGAATCTCTCCGAGCGGCTTCCCGTTCCACCCGGTTTTTACTTCGATTAACCCCTTTGCATATCCCCTGGTTGTGACTGATACGCTATTTATGCTTTCACATTCAAAATACTTATACCCGGCGGTTGCGGTATCGCACATATTCTGAACATACCCGTCTTCCTTATCACCGTCTTTTCCGTCCTGTGTAACCTTTGGAAAACGGCTGTCCATCCACGCTCCTCCGAACGGAACATATATTTCCTCATCCTTACAGAAAAGGTTACAGCAAATATATGCGGGATATTCCCCTTTGCCGGAAAGAGGCTTTCCGTTCAAACCGCACGAGGTCATTTCGGATTGCACGATAGAACCGTCCTCCCGAAACGCGATCGGCTCGGCGCAGCCTTGCCTGCTGAAATTATGTCCGTTTGTATGTCGATGGTAAAAGATATACCAAAGCCCGTTTATCTCGGCCATACCGCCGTGATTATTTGAGCCGTAATACATCGGCATTCCCGCAGGTTTGTAGGAGTGGATGTGCATATCGCAATTGCTGATTATTACGCCCCTATATACAAAATCCTTTGTAGGAGACTTGCTTGTGGCGTAGCACAACTCATGATAAACTGCCGACGAATAAACAAAATAATATGTGTCGCCTTTTTTTCTGATTGAAGGGGCTTCAAAGAATTCGTGTCCTGCCCAAGGCGTATCATTACTGTACGGCCTGCTCGGAGCGATAAAAACAGGCGCTTCTTCGACAGTAAGCATATCCGGGGCAAGCACGGTACACATCGGGCCGTGCCGACTTTTATCGCCTATGGGACAAAAACCCGTATATAGATATATTTTATCGCCCTCTGTAAGTACGGCGGGGTCAAACTGCGGCTCATCGCCCTCCCGTTCGCCTAAGCGGGTTCCATCTTTGTAATGAACGCAGCCGAGGAATTCATATCTTCCCGCCGGTGTGTCGCAGACCGCTACCGAAACAATGTTCAGCTTATCCAGCACATAGTACAGATAATAACGCCCGTCAAGTCCTTTTGTAACATCCGGCGCGAACAGACAGCCATCGCCTTCATTGTTTTCGGGGTCGCTTGTCTTTTGGTATATTACACCCTCATACCGCCAATCGCTTAAATCATTGACGGGTGCCGACCAGCAGACATAGTCGTTAAGGCAATAAGCGTGACCGTTGAATTTATCGTGAGAGCCGTAAACATAAACGCGCTCACCGAAAACGTGAGGCTCCCCGTCCGGGATATATTCCCAACTCGGCAAATAAGGGTTGAACACTTGTTTTTCCATTTCACCATATTCCTTTCGGGCAATACTGATGTACTTTCGCGGCGCGCGTTTCGACGAAACACCCGCAAAGCCTGCACATTCCGTTAGTTAGGTTACTGCACGACTTGCAATTTTCAAGCCGTGCAGTATATTCCCCGTCCGGAGTTTTTTGTTCTTGTGGAATAAGCGCGATGTACTCATATATATTCCTGAAATAATCCTCATCGGATAACTCTTTCAGCAGGCAGCGGCATTCCTTCCTCATTTTATCTTGATTCCGATAACCGAATGTGCGGGCAGCTTCATAGAAATCATATCAGCAGTGACGTTTACATTAAAATCTGCCGGTACAACATTCTCAGGCTCGTCAAAGGTATTGTGGGCGTTTGCCGTTCCTGAAGCTAGAATTTTTGCGGAAACCATTTGCGGGGCGAGCCCCAGAAGTGAGATTTCAATGCTTTCCGAATTACTGTAATCATAGTTCGTAACGGTTATGTATATTCCGCCGTCTTTCTCGGAAGTCGTCGCGCTGACTTTTCCACCGACAACCGCGCTGTCAAGCAGCTTTGCGTCCATATGTTCCTTGTACAAATCGAAAACGTGGTACGTGGGCGTCTTAATCATTTTGTCGTTTTCGGTCAGGATAACCGCTTGCAGGACATTCACGGTTTGCGCGATATTTGCCATTTCAATACGCGAGCTGAATTTATTGAATATATCAAGCGTGAGCGAAGCGACCATAGCGTCGCGCATCGTGTTCTGCTGATACAGGAATCCCGGATTTGTCCCGGGCTCTACGTTGAACCATGTTCCCCATTCGTCGACAATCAGTTTAACACGCTTTTCCTTGTCGTGCTTATCCATAAGGAGCAAATGCCCCTTGATAAGCGCCTCCATCCGCCGGCACTCGGCGATCGTGGCGTAGTAGACGTTTTCATCGAATTCCGTTGCGTATCCTTTGTTATCCCAATTCGCGTAAGGTATTGTGTAATGGTGAAGCGAAATGCCGTCCATATATTCCCCGGCGATTTCCATAACGACGTCGGTCCATTCAAAATCAGGCCCGTTCGAGCCGCAAGCGATCTTGAATATTTTGTGATTGCTGTCGTAGTTTCGGACATAAGTCTGATAACGGCGATATTCGTCCGCATAATAGGACGGGCGCATATTCCCGCCGCAAGCCCAGTTTTCGTTTCCCACCCCGAAAAAAGCTACTTTCCAAGGCTCCTTGCCGCCGTTTGCTTCGCGCAAAGCCGACATGGGCGAAATGCCGCCGAAGGTCATATATTCGACCCACTCGCTCATTTCCTGCACGGTGCCCGAGCCTACGTTGCCGTTCACATAAGCGTCGCAATTGAGTTGGCGGCAGAGCTCGAAAAACTCGTGTGTTCCGAATGAGTTATCCTCTACAACGCCGCCCCAATGCGTATTAACCATCTTCTTGCGCAGTGTTTTTTTACCGATTCCATCACGCCAATGATACTCATCCGCAAAACACCCCCCCGGCCACCGAAGGACCGGGATTTTGATTGCTTTCAGCGCCTCAACGACGTCTGTCCTCATTCCGTTTATGTTCGGGATGTCCGAAGTCTCACCGACATAAAACCCGCCGTAAATGCAGCGGCCGAGATGCTCGGAAAAATGGCCGAAGATATTCCGGCTGATTTTATTTAATTTCTTGTTAGTATCAATTACAATTTTTGACATAGCTACTCCATATCTCTTGAAATTATGCTTCAAGTCGCCATTTGTGCGGGACTTTCGGTAAACATGCCGATGCCCCGCACATCTTTATTTTGGCGAATTTTCTTTATTATCCCTGCAAAGCCCTGGCCCTTTCATCTACAAGGGCCTGATATTTTGTTTTGTCAAACGCTACCAGCTCCTGCCAGCCGAAACCGTCCAAATCAGCTTTGAGGGTTGCCCACAGTGTGTCGAATTCGGCTTGATCTCTCGCGAATATCATCCTCCACGAAGCATCGCACACAATCGGTCCGCAGCTTGTTCTGATGACGGAAATGTCCGAAGTGTCAGGCACGAGGTTGACATTAACATACGGAACGACTTTTGTCAGGTTGTGGTCAACAAGGTATTGGAACGGGCTTGCAGTGCCAAAACGATCCGACCAATCGTTAAGAGTGCCGACGGCGCTTTGCTTGAGCGTCATTGGCCATACGCGCGGGTCGAAGCCATAACCTGTTTCGGGGTTGGTCCCGATGGAGCTTACAGTCCACTGGTTAATCTGAAGCATACCGTCACGGTATATACCGCCGCCGTACTCATCGGGAATCGGGTTATTGTCGCCGAGGGCGTTTTCGCCAATAGGCGTTCTGTCGAAAGCACCGGGGAATTCCGTAGAATCGACAAAGGTGTAACCTTTAATGCCGCCCATTATCTCGGTGATTCCCTGAGGGCTGGTCATCCATTCCATCAGCATCTTTACGCGCTCTTTCTTAACAGGATCGGTTGTGCCGGCAGCAAATGCGCGCCCTGTGCCGAAATAAGAGTCGGACGGCTGATAGAGCTTCATATCCCCAACAGGCGCCATAATGTAATTTTCGCCGTTCTCCGCGCGTTCAGACGTGTTCCAGAACCCCTGCTGCCAGTCGTTCCAGATAAGATACGCACGTTTGTTGAGGAACTTTTGGTTGACGTTGTCCCAGTTCTGCGTTCCCGAGTCGGGGTCTACGATACCGGCCTGGTTTGCGTCGAAGTAGAACTGAAGAATTTTTTTATACGCGCCGTCGTCGTCGGTTAGCTCCGTCATATTGCCGTCAACGTCAAGCAAAATTGAGCTGTTACCAAATGGAACTTCCTGCCCGTACCATTTGGTAAGCTGGTTGACATTCTCGAGCGACGTGTTGTCCCAGTCCGGCCAGAGGGTTATGCCGTAGGCAGCCTCGCCAGCTGCGTTTGTCGGGAACATATCCTGCATCTGTTTCAGCGCGCCTATTAAATCGGTCAGATTGTTTAGCTCAGGCGCGCCGATTGCCTTGTAATAATCCCAAGGCACGGTGGGGGCGGTTCCGGGGCTGCCTGCGGAAAGCGGGGTGAACGACGTCGGGCTTGTGTTTGCAAGCTCGGTCGGCCATGCATAGTACTGGCCCGGTTCAACTCCTTCAAGCGCGGAATTGTAATAGTCAAGTTGACCCTTGTATTCTCCGAACGCGCCGAGCGACATCATCTCTTCGGTGAAGTCTACTAGTAATCCTGCCGTTATACAGGACTGAATGTCGACATTATCAAGCACAACGAGGTCGCCGAGGAAGCCGGACGCGCTTCTCGCCGCAAAAATATCCGCGCCCACTGCCTGCGGCGCGATTATGTTCAGCGTGATGTTATACCTGTCTTTCAGTATCTTGGCAGTCCAGCCGGGTTGTTCGCCCTGGAAGTTCGCGGCTTGCGAGTACACTTCAAGCGTCACCGGAGCAAGCTCGCTTCCGTCAGCCTGTGTGTCTGCCGCTGTTGTGCCTCCCTGACCGCCGCTGTCTCCCGCCGCCGTTGTGCCCTCCTGGCCGCCGCTGTCACCGCACGCGGCAAACCCTCCGATGGCAAGGCACATTGCTATAAGATACGCCAGTAGTCTTTTTTTCGATTGCATAATCTTTCTCCTTTACAGTTTAAATTTAATCTATGTTCTATCCTTTTACTGCGCCTATCATAATGCCCTTAACGAAATATCGCTGGAAGAACGGATAAACGAGCAGTATCGGAAGCGCGACTATGATTGTCACAGTCATGCGAATTGAAGTTTGCGTCTGCGTGTTCGCCGCCATAAGAGCCGCCGCGCCTGACGATGAGTTTACGATTGCCGAAAGTGAGCTTGATGATTCCAAATACCGGTACAGAACAAACTGGAGCGTAAACAGTTTTTCGTTCGTCATAAGGAGCAAGGTGTCCTGAAATGAGTTCCACTGATTTACGGCGGAGAATATAGCCATTGTTGCCAAAATCGGCTTTGAAACAGGAAAGATAATACGGAAGAAAATAGTAAATATCCCGGCGCCGTCAATTTGCGCTGCCTCCTGAAGTGACATTGGCAAGCCCTCGATGTAGGTTTTGATAAGCAAAATGTAAAACGGGGCGACAAGCCCGGGAAGCACATACCCGAGGAAGTTGTTCGTGAGTCCCAGGTTCATCATCGTCAGGTACCAGGGGATGATGCCCGCGTTGAAATACATCGTTACCATAACGAACCTGAACCAGAACCTGCGCTTCCATAAGGTTTCCCTTGTGAACATATAAGCGACAAATGCCGATATGATAACAACAAGTACAGTTACAATAACCGTTCTCGACACCGAGATAAACGCCGCTTGCGCTAAGCTCGGTATTCTGAACGCCGCTATGTAGTTGTCAAAATGGATGCCTTTCGGATACCACAGCACAGCGCCTTGTTCGGAAAGCTTGTTGTTGCTGATGGTGTTGATGAATATGTAATAAAACGGATAGACGCAAATGAAAGAGAACGCCGCGTAAATTATGCAGATAACGACGTCGAGTATCCTGTCGCCAAGACTATTTTCTTTGATTCTGTTTTTTCTCGACATTTCCTGCGCCTCCAATCACAATATGCTTTCTTTTCTAACGGCTTTCGACAACCAGTTCGCCGAGAACAACAGCGCCACACTTACAAGGCTTTTCAGCATACTTAGGGCTGTCGAAATGGAATACACCGGCGGCCTGCTTGTGGACAGGTTATACACATATAAATCAAGAACTTGTATATAGTCCCTGTTCCACGAGTTTTGAAACACATAAAACTGTTCCATTCCGTTGTTGAGAATGTTGGAAATGTTGAGCAGCAGAAGCACAAAGAATGTCGGAAGGATACTCGGGAGCGTTATATGCCATATGCACCTCAAGCGCGACGCGCCGTCCATTCTCGCCGCCTCGTACATTTCCGCATCAACCCCCGCAATCGCCGCTATGTACATGATTGCCGCCCAGCCGAGGTTTTTCCAGGTAAGCCACAGCCACATTTGGAACCACACAACATTGCCGCCCGACCTCATAAAATCAATAGGCGCATCGGTCAAGCCGAAGCTTCGCAGGGTCGCGTTCACCATACCGCTGTTGTTCAAAAGCAAAAACGCGACTGAGTAAACCAAAACCCAGCTGATAAAATTTGGGAGCGACGAAGCGGTTTGCACAAATTTTCTGAAAGGCGCGAATTTAATTTCATTCAGGAATACCGCGAAGAACATCGGAAGCCAGCTGAAAGCGAGTGCGATTCCGCTTATCGCGAAAGTGTTGCGGAGTACCGCGAGAGTTTGGCGCAGGTAAGACGGGTTGCTGAACATCAGTTCAAACCATTTAAGCCCCACGAACGAGTCCCATGAAAAAGGAAGGGGCGGCTTGTAGTCAAAGAACGAATAAATCCAGCCATATAGCGGAAAATAACAAAACACCCCAACCAGCACAATGAACGGCAGAATCAGCAGAAATTCCTTGTAACCTTGAATTCGTTTGCTTTTATTCATATCACGATAGCCCCTCCTTCTGTATTACCTTTACCGTCTCGCCCTCAAGCAGGGCAGGCGAACTCCATATCAAAAACTTCGGTTTTTTGCCCTCAAGTAAATCTATCAGCGCTCCTGTCGCGACTGCGCCGAGGTTTTCCGCGCCGAGCGACACGGTTGTGAGCTTCTTCTCGAACCATTCGCGCAGATATATGCCGTCAATACCCATTACGGAAATGTCGGATGGCACGCACAAGCCGCTTTTTTCTATGCCGCGCATGAAGCCGTAGCCGATATCGTCATTAAAGCACAAAAATGCGGTCGCGGGATTTCTGCTGTCAAGATAATGCTCCGCCGCCCTGTAGCCAATTTTGAACGATGAATATTCTTCGAACTGTTCATCCGACGGTTGAAAGATTAACGGTGGGTCAATATTGTTTCCGCTTTCCTCATCGCCGATTTCCGCGCATATTATAAGATCATCTATCGATAGTCCAATTCCAAACTTCTTAAATTCCCGGTTCATTCGTGACTTGAATAATTTTAGACGCATTTCGGCGTCACGCCCGCGTTTAGGGAGGATAAACCCAATCAGCTTATGTCCTTTTGATATGAGGTAATCAACCGCCGTGTCTATAACTTTGGGATTATCAATGACGATGCTGTGAACAGGGTGCGGCAGAGCCGAGCTCGCATCGTTCGTTACCGTGACAACGGGAATATGATAATTCGCGCCAACTGAATTAAGGAATTTTTCCGCAACGATGTCAAGCGAAAACAACACTCCGTCTACCAGATATCCCTTAATACGCTCGAAATCGCAATGTACATCAAGGAATACCGAATACCCGCGCTTATACGCTTCCCTTGTCGCCCCGTTAAAGAATTGTAGATTATACGGCGCTTTAATTTCGTTTAAGTATAAAATCAGTTGCCGTGTACGTCGGCTCTGGAGTGACAATGCGATAGGGTTCGGGTTGTAGCCGAGCGAGTCTGCTACACTGAGAATATGTTCCTTGACTTCTTTTTTAACATATCCCGAATTGTTTACCGCACGGCTTACCGACGCTACGCTGACCCCGGCTGCCCGCGCCACATCTTTCCGGGTCGCCATAAAAATCACCTCACGACGCTTTTAATAACTCCTTGGCACTTTTATTAAAACTTGACACTTTTATTAAAACTAAATACATCAGCCTTGTCAAGAATTAAAAATGTGAACACAGGTACATATATAGGAAGCTCTAAACTTAACAGCAATTGTGGGGAATTTTACCTTAAAATTTTACTCGGGCAAGATAATTAATATAGAACAATAACACATTCAAACATTAAATATATGCACTCGAAAACATAAAGTTATATCAGCCGGCCTCTTGCAGCTGGTATCTGTGGTTGTCAATAAAAAGCATATAATGGGCAGAACATGGATTATTCCCAGAGGCACACCAAAACCGATTGATGGACGGACGAAACAGGCAAAGGAGCAAATCAACAATGGCAAGAGTTAAAAAGGAAACCGCGCTGCAGCCTGTCGAACAGGTGCTTTGGGCGTCTGCGGATAAGTTGCGTAAAAATATGGATGCCGCCGAATATAAGCACATCGTGCTTGGGTTAATATTCTTAAAATACATATCCGATAACTTCAATGAGCTTTTCCAAAAGCTGGAATCAGGCGAAGGTGATTATGCTGGAGCAGACCCAAACGACCCATATGAATATCATGCGGGGAATGTATTTTTTGTGCCGCAGATAGCAAGATGGGATTATCTGCGCGACTGCGCCAAGTCTGCCAATATTGGAAAAGATATAGACAATGCGATGGATGCCATAGAAAAAGATAACCCATCGCTGAAAGGCGTTTTGCCCAAGGAATATGCAAAAGAAAAGCTGGATAAGCAATCCCTCGGTGGCTTGATAGATATTATCAGCACCACGGCGGGGTTTGTTTTGGCAAAAGGCTCGCTGTCCTCTAAAACTAACGGCGAGGATAAAATCCTGTTCATTGATGCCCGAAATATGGGGTCGCTGATTAATCGCCGCACCCGCGAGCTTACAGATGAGGACATCCGCACCATCGCGGATACTTACCAAAACTGGAAAGCTGAAAGCGGCTACGAAGATATACCCGGTTTCTGCAAATCCGCGTCTGTTTCGAGTGAGGGCGGCGTTACCGCGCTTGATTATGTGCTTACTCCCGGGCGGTATATCGGCCTGCCGGATGATGAGGATGACTTCAACTTCGCCGAGCGTGTAAAGACGCTGACAGCCGAGCTTGAAGCGCAGATGCAAGAGGGTGCGGCTCTTGACGAGCGAATTCGCCAAAACCTTGCGAGAGTGGAGGTTTTGGAGAATGGACAATAATTCAGAAATCATCATATATCAAACCGTAGGCGGCATGACTAAAATTGACGTTCGCATGGAAGGCGAAACCCTTTGGCTCAACCAAGCACAAATCGCGCAGCTATTCGGGCGTGATATTAGTGTTATCTCTCGGCACATCAGTAACATATTGGCCGAAGGCGAATTAAAGAAAGAAAGCAATTTGCAAAATATGCAAATTCCAAATTCTGACAGACCGGTGGCGTTTTATAACCTTGATGTTATCCTTGCTGTCGGCTACCGCGTAAAATCCTCGCGCGGCACACAGTTCCGGCAATGGGCGACGAAAGTTTTACATGAGTATCTGCAAAAAGGTTTCGCAATGAACGATGACTTCTTGAAAAACATGGACGGCGGGGTCTATTTGGAAAGAGTTGTTAGAGCGTATCCGCGACATTGCACCAGCGAAAAGGTTATGTACCGGCAAATCCTCGACCTGTATGCCACAAGCCTTGACTACAACGCCACCATTCGCCTGAATCCTCCGAGCGGTTTATCGGCACGGATTTTAACGCTTGAATTTTTAATATTTATAAAAATAAACAGTGCCCGGAGTTAACCGGGCACTGCACTGTTCGAGCCTTTATTGAATCCCGTTTGTGGGTTTCATTCCTCAGCCCCTTGGGGCGCCGGTGTAACCCAAGCGGGTAATACCCTGTAGATTGCTGCGGTGCGCTTGATTTTAGTCTTGTATATCGCTTTTATATGCCGTGAATATCAGCTTGCTTTCCTGTCCGCTAAATATTGGCTTATACTGAAATTCAATTTCATTCCAGTTTTCCGGAACCTGAAAAGCGACATATCCGTTTCTGGCAAGCTTTTTGATAATGAGTGATTTTTATTATTTAAACAACATAAACGCAAGTTTTTTAACATTACAGTTCCAATCATATTTTCTATTCGCGTAGTCGAGCGCTTTCGGAATATGTGTTTGAAAAGCCCGCCTGCTTGCTTTAGGGCATAAATCATTAAATACGGAGGTTAGGGCGTTAACATCGCCTAGCTTGTATTTCACACCAAGTCTCCCATTATCAGTCATATCGTCTGCTGCGTCAATGCCGGATGTTATGAACATACAACCGTGAACAAGGGCTTCGGCATAAACGTTAGGGGTTCCGCCCTCTAATTGAGACGTCAATACGAAAATTTTTGCTTTGGCATACTCTGCATACAATTCAGCCTTATCCGTAATTGGGCCGGTAAAAATTACACGACTTTTTAAATCGGGGCGGAGAGTAAAATATTCGTCAATATAAGCTTGAAATGCAGGTTCCACCGTACCCACGAGTCGCAATGTCCATTTGTTCGAAATTTTCGAATTTGCAAAAGCCACAAGCATCTCTTCATTGTTTTTTTGTTCGGTACCGATTCGCCCCACTGTAAGAATGATATTTTCTTTTTGCTCCGGGTCTGCGATAATGGGGGTACCTGTAGGGTCAAAGAAAGCATTGGGGAGGAAACGGCATGAAAACTGAACTTTAGGATGACGATTCAGCGCATCACGGACAAAAGTGCATGACGTTGCAATGATATCACATTGTGCAGCAAACTGTTTTGCTGGCGGGCTGTCCCAGTTATGCTTTACCATCCAATAGCAACTCATATCAAGCCCGCAAAACACCTTGCCGTCGGGTCGAAGCTTGCGATACTCGTTCAGATAATCTATCGTCTCTATATACATACCATGAAGAATCAGTATATCCATTTTCGCATAATTTTCGCGCAAATGCTCATAATAAGCGTCTTTCACATTGATTTCGGAATCGTTGCACAGAATTTCCAATCCCGGCAAAAGCGGCGAATAGGAATAATCCGAGAGCTTTGTGCCGAAAAACATGACCGGGTGTGCACCAATTTCTCGTGCAAGCAGATATCCTGCAAGCCCTTTGTCTTTCATAAGCTCTACATTATTCCATTTTCTATAGCCTTGTATCGCCGGAGTGTACACCCCAACAGGCTCCGTTAACTTTTCA
The DNA here is from genome assembly GCA_009777635.1 of Oscillospiraceae bacterium. Classification (GTDB taxonomy): domain Bacteria; phylum Bacillota; class Clostridia; order Oscillospirales; family Ruminococcaceae; genus WRAV01. The sequence goes on from WRLK01000006.1 coordinate 63,712, forward strand.
AAAGGCGGCAGAATCGTAATAATACGTTCTAAAATTTTGTCTTGCCAATCGCATATTGTAACCCGTAACTCAGGGCCAATTTTATCAATATTAGTTGTTGCAGATTTTGACGCAAAGTCTAACATATCATAAAGCTCGGCAGCGGTTTCCAATGATAAATCATCAACCTGTTCCATTAGAGGCGTGACTTCCAACAGGAAATCCGAAAGTTCTTGTACGATGGGTGTTTGCATTTTGAAGCCCTCCAACGTTTTTGCATGAAGTCTTGTGTTTATTTGTCACAATTTCGGAATATATAAAATTATAACATGAATTCCTTTGAATGGCTATCATTCATCGGCAAATGCTTTTGCGAAATAAACCGACTTGGAAATAGAGATACCGAAACAGGCAATTCAGGACAATAGGCTGAATAAGAAAAAATGACAACCCTTACACCACAAGTTACACCGCGCTTGTGGTCGAATATGAACAAATGACATCATGTTGTTATAAAAGGAAAAGCCCTTGCTTACTAAGAGCATGGGCTTTGGTGCATGACAAAATGGCTTCATTATCGCATTATCTATATCTTTATTCTTTCATGTTTTTGATGTATAATGGTTGCGTTAAGGCTGCCGTGCAGTAACACGGTGTTGGTATCACCGTGGCCTGCCCGCCTTTATTTGTTTGTCTAAGGCCCATTATAAACGATAAAAAATAAATATGCAAGGGGATTTTTTATAAATGATTAACAAACAACGCGCCGGTTTTTTAAACCGGCGCTTCACTTATTTTTCCGCCTTTACATGGGCGTCAAGCTTGCTCACCTCCGACGCTTCCATGATACATTCACTGATATAATCGACCACCCGCACACTCAAATACGGATGTATCGGGATCGTTATAAGACGGTTCTCCGCCTTCCCGGCGTTTGTAAGCACAACGTTTTCCCATTCGTTTTCGGCGGGGCGCGCGCGGTTTGAGCGGCATACAACGCTGCACGGTATCTGCTTGTCCCGCAGCGCGTCAATCACAAAATCGCGCTGGTTTTCGTCGTTTAACTCAATCGCGAATTGCGTGTATGCGCTTATGTAATCGGCGCCCGCCTGCTGGAGCTTTACAAAATCTCTGAGATTATCGCGGTATCTCGCGGCGACAAGCTGCCTGCGGGAAAGATTTTCCGTATAAATCGTAAGCTTTTCTCCAATTAAATTTACGCCTGTAAAATGAAACGGGTGGTCCTTTTTAACTTCTAACAGGCTTGTAAGGATTTTTACGTCCTCGCGGGTGCGGCAAAAAACGCCTCCGCCATCCCCGCCGTCTCCAAGCGGCTTTGCCGGAAAGAACGACGCCACTGAAAACCTTCCGAAATTGCCTGATTTTTTGCCCTTGTACGACGCGCCAAACGAGCATGACATATCCTCTATGAGCGCGACGTTATACCTAAGGCATACTTCGCCAAGCGCGTCAAAATCACACGGCATACCGAATAAATTGGCGGCTACAAGCGCCTTTGGCATATTAAGCTTTCGCCTTGCGCACTTTTTCAGCACATATTCAAGGCAATACGGGTCGACGTTATACGTGTTGGGATTTGTATCGACATACACCGGGGACGCTCCTGCAAGCGTGATGATTTCAGACGTCGCCAGAAAGCTGAAGGATGTGCACATAACGCCGTCGCCCTCGCGCACGCCGGATGCCTTAAGCGCCGCCAAAAGCCCGTATGTACCGCTTTTAGTTAAAACGCAGTGGTCCGCGCCCGTGTATTGCGCAAGTCTTGTCTCAAGCTTCATGAGCGCCTCGCTTTCGCCCGCTTTTATGTCAGGGACGACGAGCTGCCGTTTTAGTTCCGATACTTTCTCTGTCTTTACGCCGGTAAATTTCATAGCTCAAGCCTGCTTCCAAATTGATATATTTTAAAGCTATTATACTATTAGTAAAAATCTAAACTTGTCGAAACTTTACGCCGCCTCTTCACAAATAAGGCGGAAAGCATTATACTAGTTGATATATCGGTAAGGAGCTGGAAAATGAAAATACTGCATACATCGGACTGGCATCTTGGTAAAAACCTGTACGACTTTTCGATTTTAAACGACCAGCGCCATGCGCTTGACTTTTTGCTTGAGCTTTTATCGAGCGAGAAAATAGACGCCGTAATCATCGCGGGCGATATATACGACAGGCCTGTCCCGTCGGCGGAAGCGGTGCGCCTTTACGATTATTTTCTGACAACGGCGGTGACAAAGCTGCGCGTGCCGGTCATTGCGGCGGCGGGAAACCACGACAGCAAGAGCCGCCTTGAATTCGGCAGCAAACTGTATTCGGAAAGCGGATACCACATTTTCGGCACTGTAAAGGCGGACGTAGGCTACGTCACGCTTCACGACGATTTCGGACAAGTCAGGATTTACCCGGTTCCGTGGCTTCATCCCGCGGAGATGCGGGTGCTGCTTGAAAACCCGGATATCAAGACCTTTGACGACGCATACAGGCTGCTTCTTGAGAAAATTACGATTGATGAAAATGTCCGCAACATTGCCGTCGCGCACGGCTTTTTCGCGCGGCTTGGCGGCTCCGAAGCGGAAAAAGAGCTGATTACAAGCGATTCCGAGATCAACGTAGGCGGCATGGACATCGCCGACAGCAAGTATTTTGCGAAATTTGACTACACGGCGCTTGGCCATTTGCATATGCCGCAGCGCGCGGGCGGCGAATATGTGCGGTACAGCGGCTCCCTCTTAAAATATTCCGTCTCGGAGGAGCGCCAGAAAAAGTCCTTCACGATTATTGAGCTTCACAAAAAAGGGGATGTAAAGGTAACAACCATGCCAATTCCTGCTTTGAGGGACGTAAGGAGTATCACGGGCAGCTTCGATGAGCTGATGGAGCCTGATTATCATCAAAACAAGAACTTTGACGACTATGTTTTTGCGGATGTAACCGACTTCGGCGTGCTTTATCCGATGGAAAAGCTGCGGACTCTGTTCCCGAACCTGCTCGGGCTGCGATTTGCTTTGGAGCCCGGAGCGCCGGAGGATTTTGCCCTGCAATCGCGTAGTACCGCGCAGATATCGACATTAGAGCTTTTCAGGCGGTTTTACAGGGATACATACGCCGAAGAAATGACTGCTGAAAGCTTAGAATTTTTAACAAAAGTCATACAAAAAAGCGAGGTGGCGGGCGAATGAGACCGTTGAAGCTTACATTAAACGCATTCGGGCCGTTTTCCAAAAAGCAGGAAATTGATTTTGAAACCTATGCAAGCGACGAGATATTCCTCATAACAGGCGAGACAGGCGCCGGAAAAACGACGGTTTTTGACGGCATCTGTTTTGCGCTTTACGGCAGCGCGAGCGGCGACGCCCGCAAGCCCTCAGCGTTTCAAAGCGACCACGCGCCGATGGGGGAGCTTTGCTTTGCCGAGCTTACCTTTCGGCTTCGCGGCGAAAAATATTTTGTGCGGCGCACCCCGGCGCAGCGCGGCATAAAGCGCGACGGCGCGCCGAAAGAAATCACGCCGTCCGCTGAGCTAATCCTGCCGGACGGCGAAGTCGTGACAGGCTCAAACGCCGTTACCGAGCGCATCGCGCAGATTTTGGGGCTGGATTACAGGCAGTTTAAGCAAACCACCATGCTCGCACAGGGCGAGTTCAAGCAACTAATAGAAGCGACCGGAAAAGAAAAACAGCAGGTCTTTTCCAAAATATTCGGGACATCCGTATACGCGGAGCTGACATCACGGCTTGTACAGGAGGAAGCGGCGCTTGGGCGCGAGACGCAGGCGCTTCAGGACCGGATCGGCCGCTGCATCAGGGAGCTTGCGGGATACGGGCATGGCGCGCTGGCAGTACCCGAGGCCGAGTTTATGCAGTACCGGCAAATCGAGGCGGCGGTATCCGGGACCGTTTTGCTGCACACGGAAAAATCGCGGGAGCTTGACGCTGAAATCGCAAAGCTTGAACATCAAAAAGAGAAGCTTAACCCCGAAAGCGCGAAAAAGCGCAACGAAAAACTGGAACGCCGCGACAGCTTAAGACGCGAGTATGAATTACTCGCCGCGAAAAAAACTGAAATGGCGGACGCCGAAAATACGCTAAAAAAACTGAAAGCCGTGGCAGAGCTTAGCGAACAGGAGAAAATAATCCTGTCGTCAAAGTCGCAGATGGGGCAGCGTGAAAATCAGATCAAATCGCTTGAATCGGCGCTTTTAGGGCTTGAAAAGCAAAAACAGGCACTTAAGACGGGCGAAGAAACACCCGGGATTGTACAGGTATCATCCATGCTTGATGCGAAAAAATCGCGGTACGACAAGCTTTACCGCGATTTCATAGACGGGCAGGCGGCGCTATTGTCAAAGGGGCTGAAATACGGGATGCCATGCCCCGTATGCGGCTCTAAAAGCCATCCGTCACCCACGGTACACATGGGCGGGGATGTGACGGAAGCCGGATTAAACGCCGCAAAAGTGGATGTTGACAAGCTTCAGGCCCAGCTTGTTCAGGCAAAGGAAAAGCTGGAATCCGAGCGATTTCGGCTGAAAAACGATTACGACACGTGCATAGCGAGGCTTGAAACGCAAAAATCGAACAGGGACGAGCTAAAGGCGATATTTGAGACGCGGCGCACGGAATTTTTAAAACGGCTCAAGGAATCGGGATTTTCCCGCTACGAGGACTACAGCCGCGCGAAGGAACAGATTGGCGGAATTGAAGCGTTGGAAAAAGACGTCGCCGCGTACAACGAAAAGCTTTTGTCAACATCGTCGCGCCTTGAGGAAATTGAACGCGATACAAAAGGCCAAACGCGGGAAGACTGGAATTTGGTGATAGATGAATACGAGGCTGTAAGCCGCAGGCTGATACAACTCCGCGAGGATAGGACGGAGCTTGGGCTCATGATCACAGGCTCGAACGCGCGGCTCATGGAGCTGCGCGAGCTTCATGCCGAAAACGACGAAGCCGCTCGAAAATACCGCATAGCCCATAAGCTTGCGTCGCTTGCAAAGGGCAACCGCACGGTTTCGTTCGAGCGGTATGTTCTGGCGTCGTATTTCGACGACATCTTAAAACTTGCGAATATCCACATGCAGCGCATGACAAACGCGCGCTACAAGCTGAAACGGCGCGACGACACGGTAGGATGTACAGGCTCCGGACTTGACATGGAGATCATCGACAGCTACACGGGCAAAATACGCGATGTTTACACGCTTTCAGGCGGTGAAAGCTTTAAAGCTTCACTGGCGCTTGCGCTGGGGCTGTCCGGCGTTGTGCAGATTTATTCCGGCGGCGTTACGATCGATACCATGTTTATAGACGAGGGCTTCGGCTCGCTTGATGAAAGATCGCTTGAATCAGCGGTCGAGACGCTTGTGACGCTCAAGAAAAGCGGACGTATGGTCGGAATCATCTCACATGTCGCGGCGCTGCGCGATTATATCCCCAAAAAGCTTTCGGTGCGGTACAGCCCTACAGGCAGCGCCGCCGAATGGGTTTAGTTGTATTTTATACCGTTTTGTGGTAAGATAACGCTGGATAATTGCGATAGGCTGGAGGGTAACCTGAAATGGGTATATTTAAGAATAAAAAAACTGAAGAAAAAAACGTGGAGGCGATTGAAATAGAAAATCAGGCGGAGGGCGCCGCTGAAGAGGTTCAGGTTAAGGAACAGGGCTTATTCAAGAAAATCAAGAAAAGAGTCTGGTTTAAAATAACGATTAAAAACCCCGAAAAAGAAAAAGAACCCAAGCCCAAAAAAGAAAAAAAACCTAAAAAAGACCCGGATCATACAGCGGAAAAAAGCGCGGAAAAGCCGGAACCCAAGAAGGAGATCAAAGAAGCAGCAGCGGATGAAGCCACAAAAGGGAAGAAGAAAAGCAAAAAACGATTGTTTATTATCATCGGAGCCGCCGTACTACTGGTTTCGGCAGGAGCCACCGCAACGCTTTTGATGATAAACAGGGGACAGGCTGTAAGCGATCGTCTTTTGGAGGCGTCGATGCTTGTGGCGTCGGAAGAATACGAGGAAGCCCTTGAGATTTACGAAAGCCTTTTGAAAAAGGACAAAACGCTCATCGAAGCGTATCTGGGGCAGGCGGAGTGCCTTGTAAATATGGGCGATGCGGAAACGGCCCTCAGCAATCTGGAGGAGGCGCTGGAGCCTACGAATCATAACGAGCTTATCAGCGACAGAATCGAGCAGCTCAGGACGCCCGAGCCTGATCCGGAAGGCGGGCAGGAAAGCGAACCCGAGCCGCAGAATACCGAAATCACATTCGAGGATGCATCCTTTGAAAAGATGATCCGTATCGCGCTTCAGAAAACAGACGGGTCCCCGATCTATGATACGGATACCGCCAGAATCACATATCTTAGCATCCTGGGCGAAACCCATACGTCAATCAGCGGAAGCCTCCATCAAAGCAACAGCACGGCCGGATATACTATTAAGGAGAATGATGACGAGGTGCTTTACGACGAGCGCGGCGGCATCAGGACGCTTAACGATTTGCAATATTTCCCGAATCTTAAGCACCTGACCGTAGGCTACAACAGCGTAACGGATTTAAGCGGTATATCCGGGCTGAAATCACTTGTAAGGGTCAGCCTTTATTTCAACGAAATAAGCGATATTTCCGTGCTTTCCGGGCTTTCGGAGCTTACCGAAATTTATGTTTATGGCAACAGCATCAGCGATATTTCGGCGATAGCGGGGCTTCATAAACTCGAGCGCCTTTGGGTAAACTACAACGACATTTCGGATATCTCCGCGGTTCGCGGCTTGACGGGACTTGTGGAGCTGAGCATCAGCCACAACAATATCACGGATATTTCACCGGTAGCGGGTCTTACAAGCCTGCTGTACCTTATAGCGAACGACAACGGGATTTCGGATATCTCCGTGCTTCAGTTCTTGCCGGAGCTTATAGAGGTAAGCTTTATAGACAATCCGGTGCAGGATTATTCCCCCGTCAGCCATGTGAGAAATGTTAACAGGACATGATAAACTCTTGCAAGGTATATACCTTAACACTGAAAGGAGTGATGACCCATCCTTGACAATAGGACGTCAAAACGAGCGGGATTCCTGATTAACACGGCATATATAGCTGTGATTGCCGCGATTGTGTATTTTGCGTTTAAATTTGTCGCGGGCTGGATTTTGCCGTTTATACTGGCATTTTGCATCGTTTCAGTCATACATCCGCTCATTAAACGCATCGTAAAGCTTTTAGGCGTCAAACAGGAAGTCGTTTCAGTTATCATCATGCTCCTGATTTATCTGATTGTGGGTACGCTTCTGTTTCTTTTGACCGTTCAGGCGGTGTTCATGATACGCAGTGGGCTGCTGCTTTTGCCGGATTATTACAGGGAATCGATCGCGCCCGCGTTTCTTACCGCCAGTGAATACATGCGATCCTTTATGCACGGGCTGCCCGAGGGTATGCGCACGCAGGCTGAAGCGATAGAAGAAGGGTTAGCCGAAACGTTTCAAAACTTTTTGCTGGGGCTTTCGCAACGGGGGGTGGACGGGCTTACAACTGTAACGAAAGGGATTCCCGCGTTTTTACTGACGTTTGTATTCACAATTATGCTTTCGTTTTTCCTTAGCATGCAGTATGACAAGGTGATAACCTTTATAAAGACGCAGTTGCCGCCGCGCGCGCAGAAGTTCCTAACCGACACGAAAACGATTATCGGCGACACCGTATTCAAATATTTGAAGGCGGCCCTTACCATGATGATCATCACATTTTTAGAGCTTTCAATCGGGCTTTTGGTTTTGGGCAACCGCAACGCAATCGCGATTGCGGCGGGCATTGCGATATTTGACATGCTGCCGGTTTTTGGCACGGGCACGATCCTTATTCCGTGGGTTATAATCGAGCTTTTAGGCGGGAATTACCCGTTCGCGATGGGGCTTTTGATTTTGTACGCCGTCATCGTGATTGTACGAAGTATTATGGAGCCGAAAATCGTCGGCGACAAGCTCGGCCTAAACCCTATCGTATCGCTTATGGCAATCTATTTTGGCTTTCGGGTATTCGGTGTTCTTGGTATGATTCTAATGCCGATCACAACGCAAATCCTACTGGAGCTCCACAAAAAGGGAAGCATCAAGCTGTTCAGCTAGTGCTGTTGACAAATATGGGCTGTTCGCTTTATGTCAACAGACCCTAAAAGAGAATTGCGGCTCAGGCAAAGCGGCGGGGAAGCTTCCCCGCCGCTTATTCATATGTCCTGATTCTCGTCGTCGGCGTTTTGCCCTGCTATTTGCTGCCCTCTAAAAAGTATGTAGCCTCCATGTCGGCGACGTTAAGCGCGAACGCCAGCGGGAACCGCTCTAACGCGTCGCCGATATTGCGCTTGTCCTCGATTCCGGAAAAGCCCATGTGGTAGCGTATCGCAAAGGCCTCCTCGCGTGACAGGCGCATGTATCCGGTGATGATATACACCGATTTTTCGCCATGCCCGTATGGCAGCTTGTCGTCGTAATCATAAGACGGTACGCTTTGCCATTTGCCGTTTTCGTCTTTGACATTGCGTGTTCCCGGCTTGTAGCAGTTGATTTTGCAGACGTCGTGCAGCAACGCGGCGATTGCTACGGATTCCGCGCCGTAATCCATGCCGTAAACCTCTTTTACGCGGCCGCGTGACAAATATTCCGTAAGGCATTCGTACACATTTACGCTGTGCTCCACAAGCCCGCCCTCATACGCGCCGTGATACCTAAGGCTTGCGGGCGCGGTGAAAAAATCGCTCGCCTTTGATTCAAGGTATGAAAGCAGCTCGGCGGCTCCCTCGCGATTTATATCCCGGCTGTATATTTCGACAAATTTTTCCTTGAAGTTTATTTTTTCAGACATGATTATTGGCGTTCCTTTCGTATAAAACGGCGTTATTATCGCGTTACTTCTGTCAATAGCGACTGCTTTACGTCGTAAAGCCTTTGCGACAGGTCGACGTAATAGCGGTGGGGATATTCGAACCGCTTAACCTCGTCCCAAAGGCGGACGACCTGCGAAGCGCAGTAATCCTGTATTTTCGGGAGCGCCGGTGTTGCGTAGACAAGCTTGCCTTTTTCGTAGATCGGCACAAGAAGCTGCACGCACTCAAAGCCGGTGACGGTCTTCTTTTTCCATGTCGCGTTCGGGTCGAACAAAACGATTCGGTCGTTGGGGCTTACGGCTTCATCGAACAATGTGATATAGTCGGCGATAGCTTGTCCCGTTTCTCGGCTGAAGAAGCGGTACGCGCTTTTGAATCCGGGATTCGTGATTTTCTCAACCGTTTCGCTGATTTTTATTTTTGGGATGTAGACGCCGTTTTCTTCGATTGCGACCAGCTTGTATACGCCGCCGAAAACAGGATCGGACTTGCTTGTGATGAGGTTTTCGCCCACGCCGAACAAATCGATTTGCGCGCCCTGCAGGAACAGGTCGCGGATAATATATTCGTCAAGGGAGTTCGACGCGATAATCTTGCAATCGCGGTAACCCGCGTCATCGAGCATCCCGCGCGCTTTCTTCGACAGGTAGGCGATATCCCCGCTGTCTATGCGGATTCCGTTGGGACGCAGCCCCAACGGCTTTAAAACCTCGTCGAACGCCTTTATCGCATTCGGCACGCCCGAATGCAGCGTATTATAGGTATCTACAAGCAGCGTGCAGTTATTGGGGTATGTATGCGCATAGCGCTTAAACGCGTCGTATTCCGTATCAAATGTTTGCACCCAGCTATGGGCCATCGTACCGATTGCGGGGATGCCGAACAGCCTGTCGGCCATCACGCACGCGGTGGATGAACAGCCGCCGATATACGCGGCCCTTGCGCCGTAAATAGCGGCGTCGTAGCTTTGCGCGCGCCGCGAGCCGAATTCCATAACAGGCTTGCCCTGCGCCGCCCTGACGACGCGGTTTGCTTTTGTGGCAATAAGACTTTGATGGTTGATTGTGAGCAGTATCATCGTCTCGATCATCTGGGCCTGGATAATCGGGCCGCGGACCACCACCACCGGCTCGTTCGGGAAAATAGGCGTACCTTCGCTAAACGCCCACACGTCGCACTGAAACTCAAAATTCAAGAGGTATGCGAGGAATTTCTCATCAAACATCTTTTTGCCGCGCAGATATTCGATATCTTCTTCTGTAAAGCGTAAAAGGCTTACATATTCGATAAGCTGTTCAAGCCCCGCGAAAATCGCGAAGCCGCCGCCGTCGGGTATATGCCTGAAAAACATGTCGAACACGACGGTTTTATCCCGCATACCGTTTAAAAGAAACCCGTTCGACATGGTAAGCTCGTAAAAATCAAGCAGCATGG
>WRLK01000007.1 GCA_009777635.1 Oscillospiraceae bacterium
GGCCCGCCTTGTTTTTTGTAAACGGAACCGACGGCGCCGAGCCCCCCCAGATTGAGGAGCAGCCGGTGGCGTTTGCGACATACATCCTGTCGCCGAAGAGCTGGGTTGCGAGCTTCGCGTACTGCGTCTCGCCGCAGCCGGAGCACGCGCCCGAGAACTCAAGCAGAGGCGTCTTGAACTGGCTGCCCTTGACGGTGGTCTCCTTGAATTTCTCCCCTACTTCTTTCTTTTCAGGTATATTGAGGCCGTAAGCGAAAATTTCCTGTTCTTTTAAGTTGTTGTCCATCGATTCCATGACGAGCGCCTTGTTGCCTTTTTTGCCGGGGCACTCGACGACGCAGACGCCGCAGCCGTAGCAGTCAAGGGGGGATAGCGTCATCACGAACTTATAGCCGGGAAGCCCGTTGCAGTCCATCGTCTTCATACCGGCGGGGGCTTTCGCGACCTCTTCGTCCGTCATGACGACGGGGCGGATGACCGCGTGGGGACAGACATAAGCGCAGAAGTTACACTGGATGCAGTTGTCGGTGACCCAGCAGGGAATGTCGACGGCAATGCCGCGTTTCTCGAACGCGGAGGTGCCGAGCGGGAATGTGCCGTCCGCGCGGTCCGCGAATACGCTGACCGGCAAATGGTCGCCTTTTTGCGCGTTGATGACGGTGTGGACGCGGTCGATGAAGCCGACAAGCTCCTTGTCCTCGCCGACGGCTTTCTTGTGGACGATGCCGCCTGTTGCGGTTTTCCATGAATCCGGGACCTTGATTTCGTTGATTCCCGTGATGCCGCGGTCGATGGCGTCGTGGTTCATCTTGACGATCTTATCGCCCTTGCTGCCGTAAGACTTGGTCGCGGCGTCCTTCATATAGCCGACGGCCTCGTCAACGGGGATGATATTTGCAAGCTTGAAGAACGCGGCCTGCAAAACGGTGTTGACGCGGAAGCCAAGGCCGAGCTCGCGTGCGATGCTGATGCCGTCGATTGTGTAGAATTTGATGTTGTTATTGGCGATATACGCTTTTATCTCGCCGGGGATGCGTTTGTCAAGCTCGTTTATATCCCAGTATGTGTTGAGCAGGAACGTTCCGCCGGGCTTGATGTCGGCGACCATATCGTACTTGTCGATATAAGAGGGGTTATGGCAGGCGACAAAGTCCGCTTTCTTGACAAGGTACGTCGATTTGATCGGCTTGTGTCCGAAGCGCAGGTGGTTCTTCGTAACGCCGCCGGATTTTTTGGAGTCGTAATCGAAGTAGGCTTGCGCGTACATATCGGTGTGGTCTCCGATGATCATGATGGAGTTCTTGTTCGCGCCGACTGTGCCGTCCGCGCCAAGGCCCCAGAATTTGCAGGAGGTCGTGCCCTCGGGAACGGTGTCCGGGTCGTCGACGATGGGCAGCGAAAGATTCGTGACGTCGTCTTCGATGCCGACGGTAAAGCGGGGCTTCGCTCCGGTCTTCGCGTTCTGGTAAACGGCGATGAAGCATGAGGGGCCTGTGTCTTTTGAGCCTAGCCCGTAACGTCCGGCGTATACCGGCACCTTGTCAAACTTGGTACCCTTGAGGGCCAGAACAACGTCGAGGTAAAGCGGCTCGCCGTGGGCGCCGGGCTCCTTGCAGCGGTCAAGGACGGTAATCGTTTTAACGGTGTCGGGAATCGCCGCCACAAGCTTATCCGCGCAAAACGGGCGGAAAAGATGGACCTTGACAACGCCGACTTTTTCTCCCTTTGCGTTGAGGTAATCGATGGTCTCCTCGTTGGTCTCCGCGGCGGAACCCATGATAACGGTGACATGCTCGGCGTCGGGGGCGCCGTAGTAATTAAACAGGCCGTAGTTTGTTCCGGCTTTCTTGTTTACCTTGTCCATATATTCTTCAACAATATCGGGCAGCGCGTCGTAATAGCTGTTCGCGGCCTCCTTCGCCTGGAAGAAGATATCCGGGTTCTGGGCGGTTCCGCGCTGTACCGGATGCTCCGGGTTCAGGGCGTTTTTGCGGAAAGCGGCTAAGTCTTCCTTATCGAGCATTTCTTCGAGGTCGGCGTATTCCCAGACGCTTATTTTGTTCATCTCGTGGGATGTGCGGAAGCCGTCAAAGAAGTGCAAAAACGGTATGCGGGCCTTGACTGTCGCAAGATGGGCAATCGCGCCTATATCCATTACTTCCTGTACGCTTGAGGACGCGAGCATCGCATAACCGGTCTGGCGGCACGCCATAACGTCGGAGTGGTCGCCGAAGATGGAAAGCGCGTGCGCCGCAATGGCCCTTGCCGATACGTGGATGACGTTGGGCAAAAGCTCACCCGCGATCTTGTACATGTTCGGAATCATAAGCAGAAGCCCCTGTGACGCGGTGAATGTGGTTGTCATCGCACCCGCTGCCAAAGAGCCGTGGACGGAGCCGGCGGCGCCCGCCTCGCTTTGCATCTCGACGACGCGCACTTGCTGGCCGTAGATATTCTCCTTGCCGGCAGCAGCCCATTTGTCGACGTACTCCGCCATGTTGGACGATGGTGTAATCGGGTAAATCGCAGCCACTTCCGTGAACGCGTAAGACACGTGCGCGGCGGCTGTGTTGCCGTCCATTGTTTTCATTTTTCTTGCCATCAAAAAATTTCCTCCCTCTTATATAAATCTATTGCGTAAACTGACATACGTTAAGATAATACCATTTTTAGCGGGAAATGTAAACATATTTTGTCCCGCGGCTTAACTTTTTTGAAAAAATTTATCTTTATTTGCGTAAAACTTGAGAATCGCGCTTCATTCTGGTATACTATTTTAAACGCAGCGTCAAAAAAGTAGAGGGGTTTGTTTTCTTGGATACTTCCAGCTGGATAATGCTCATCGTCATCATAGCCCTTATCGGATGCTCCTCGTTTTTCTCGCTATCGGAGACGTCAATCTCAACGTTTAATAAAATCCGTATCCGCAAAAAAGCGGAGGACGGCGACAAAAACGCGAAAAAAGTCCTGTATATATGGGACAACTTCGACAAAACGCTGTCGGCGATCTTAATAGGCAACACCGTCGCGAACGTCACGGCGGCGACGATGGCGGCGGCTTTGTTCGCGTCGTTTTTAGGCGCTGCGACCGGCACTGTCGTCGCAACGGTTTTTTTAACGCTCACAACGCTTATATTCGGCGAGATTGTCCCGAAAAGCTACGGCAAGGAAAACGCCGACAAGACGGCGCTTAAGGTCGCGGAACCGCTAAACGCGATAACCGTGTTGTTAAGCCCGCTCAGCGCCGTGTTTTTAAAGCTTACGTTTTTGATAAAGCACCGCTCCGGCAAGGAACGCGCCCCCTCTATCACGGAGGAGGAGCTCATCTACATGATGGACACCATCGAGGAAGAGGGCGTACTCGAAGAACAGGAGCGCGACTTAGTGCAGTCGGCGCTTGCGTTTGATGAGATTCCAATCGGCGATATTTTAACGCCGAGGGTCAACATCACGGCCATCGACATCGACGCAAAACCGGAGGACGTCAAAAAAACCGTTATTGAATCTGGATTTTCGCGTATTCCCGTTTACCAAAGCACAATCGACAAAATTGTCGGCGTTTTGTATACGCGCGATTACCTTCTCGCGATGGTAAACGGCGGGGAGATCAGGCTTCGCGGGATGCTCGGCAATCCGCTGTTCGTGCACAAGGGCATGAAGCTGTCGCACTTACTTGCAAGCTTTAAGGCAAAGAAGCTGAACCTGGCGGTCGTCGTCGACGAATACGGCGGGACGCTCGGCATCGTGACGATGGAGGATATCCTCGAGGAGCTTGTCGGCGAAATCTGGGACGAGGACGACGAGATTCCGATCGGGTTTATCGAGGCAGGCGAGGGCCGGTTTGAGGTCGAGGGCGACTTCGACCTGTGGGATATGCTCGAGAAGCTTCAGATCGACGAAGAAAGCGTTGACAGCGACTACAGCACTGTCAGCGGATGGGCGCTTAAAATGTTTAGACATATCCCCGCGGTAAACGAATCCTTTGAGTTTAGAGGCTTTCGCTTTCACGTTCTTGATATGGACGGGCGCCGCCTTAAAACAATGGAGATCAAAAAACTGCCGGTCAAAACGGACGGCTCGGGCCCGAGTGAAACTGAAAAAATTAGGAAGTAAAACAATTATGAACTGTTTTCAGGAAGCGAAAAGAATCGTTGTAAAGGTAGGCACTTCAACGCTTACATACGAAACCGGCATGATCAATATCCGCCGGATTGAAAAGTTCGTAAAGGTACTCGCCGACCTTAAGAATTCCGGCAAGCAGGTCGTGCTTGTTTCGTCAGGCGCAATCGGCGTCGGCGTGGGCAAGCTCGGGCTTTTCGAAAAGCCGAAGGATACCCCCGCGAAGCAGGCTGCCGCCGCCGTCGGGCAAAGCGAGCTGATGCAGATTTACGACAACGCGTTTTCGCTTTACAACCATACCGTGGCGCAGATTTTGATGACAAAGGATATCGTGGAGTCAAGTAAGCGGCGCACAAACGTCATCAACACGTTCGAGCAGCTTCTTTCAATGAATGTGATACCTGTGGTAAACGAAAATGACAGCGTGTCCACCGAGGAGATTGAATTCGGCGACAACGATACGCTTTCCGCCGTCGTCGCAAAGCTTGTGGGCGCGGACGCGCTTGTAATCATGAGCGACATCGACGGGCTTTTTGACGGCAACCCGCGCGACCGTGAAAACGCAAAGCTGATCCCCGTCGTCAAAAAGATTGACAAGAGGATTGAGACAATGGCTTCCGGAACAGGTTCACGGCGCGGCACAGGCGGTATGATTACAAAAATACAGGCCGCGAAAATCGCGACCGCCGCGGGGATAGACGTCGCCGTAATCAGCGGGGAAAACCCGTATACCTTATACAAGCTTTTTGACGGCGAGGCCGTCGGCACCCATTTTGTGCGGCAGCAGCTTTAAATAAGCAATATTTTAGAGAATAGAAGTGTCTTTGTATGGAAACGAACATAAGAATGGCGGCTGTTGATGATATTGAAAAATTAATCAACGCAAGGTTTGATTATTTTGAAACGGAGAATTGGGAGGCACCTTCAGAACAGCGCCCCGTTATCGAATTGAATTTACGGCAATACTTCACAAATCATCTGAACATTGATTTTTTCGCCGCCGTCATTGAGGAAAACAACCAAATCGCATCGCTTGCGTTTTTATCAATTTCGGAATGTCCGGCTAACCCGTTTTATCCGACGGGGAAAACAGGCGTGATCCGCAATGTGCTCACTTACCCCGAGCACCGGAAAAGAGGCCTTGCCACAAAGGCGCTGTGTATGTTGATTGAAGAGGCAAAACGGCAAAGCTTGTCTTTCCTTGAGCTTTCCGCGTCTGAATCCGGCAGGCCGCTGTATAAAAGGCTTGGGTTTCGGAAAAAAGAGCCTTCCTGTTATACGGAGATGCGATTATCTTTACTTTAGGGTCTGTTGACATAAGACGAAGTTATACGCGAAAATCTATTTCATAATTTCTGACCGGTCACAACACTAGTTATAAGGGATGGTCAAAGCTATGTCATACTTAAAAGAAATCGGCGGGCGCGCGAAATCGGCGGCGTTTACGCTGTCGCAGGCTCTGACAGACGAGAAAAACAACGCGCTTTTGTCGATAGCGGAAGCGCTTGAATCAGGACAGGACGATATACTTGCGGCAAACGCCGGGGATTTAAAGGAAGCTGAACAAAACGGCATGGGCAGCGCAATGCTTGACAGGCTGCGGCTAAACGGCGCGCGGATTAAAGAAATCGCAGACGCCGTGCGCAACGTCGCCGCCCTGCCGGAACCCGTCGGCAAAACGATCGGGGGCGAGACGAGACCGAACGGGCTTGAGATTGTAAAGGTAACGGTGCCGCTCGGCGTCGTCGGAATCATCTTTGAATCGCGCCCGAACGTCACCGTGGATTGTGCGGCGCTCTGTTTAAAATCAGGCAACGCGTGCATTTTGCGCGGCGGCAAGGAGGCTATCCGCTCAAACGCGGCGCTCGTGAGCTGTATGCAAAAAGCCCTTGAAGGTACGAAAATCCCGCCCGGCTGCATACAATTGGTCGAGGATACTTCCCGCGAGACAGCCGCCGAAATGATGCGCCTGAACGGGTATATCGACGTATTGATTCCGCGCGGAGGCAAGGGGCTTATCCAGTCCGTTGTGCGTAACGCAACCGTTCCCGTCATTGAAACGGGCGCCGGTAACTGCCATGTTTTCGTGGACGAATCGGCAAAGCATGATATGGCCGTCAATATCGTAAACAACGCGAAAACGCAGCGCCCCAGCGTGTGTAACGCAGTTGAAACGCTTCTTATACACAAAAACTGCGCCGATGCGCTCCTGCCTGAAATTGCCGGGAGGTTAAGCGAATCGTCAACCGAAATCCGCGGCTGTGAAAAGACGCTCGCCATATTAGGAAAAGTCGCCGTCCCCGCCTGTGAGGACGACTACATGACCGAATTCGGCGACTATATCATCGCGGTCAAGGTTGTCGGCGGCATTGACGAAGCAATTCGGCATATTGAGAAATATTCCACGCGTCATTCCGAGGCAATCGTCACCGAAAGCTACGAAAACAGCCGGCGTTTCCTGCGCGAAGTCGACAGCGCCGCGGTCTATGTAAACGCGTCCACCCGCTTTACGGACGGCGGGGTGTTCGGGCTCGGCGCCGAGATCGGCATATCCACACAAAAACTGCACGCAAGGGGCCCGATGGGGCTTACAAGCCTTTTGAGCACGAAGTACATGGTCACCGGCAGCGGGCAGATTAGGGTCTAGCTGATATAAATGTGAACGCAAGTTCGCGTGCAATTTACACCATGACGAAGCCATGCGCAAAAACCGCTAAAAAGACGGGCCGTTCGCTTTATGTCAACAGGCCCTAGGTAGAACGGAGATATATTCTATGCAAATGAAAAGTACGCGGCGCAGGTACGCGGCTCCGATTGGCGGCCTGTTTATCACTTTGGCCGTTATCGGAATCATAACCGTCATCTCTATTGCCGTGAGGCTGACGATTCTGGCGATTGACAATACGTCTGAAAAAGAAATGTTCGGCGATATAATCATGCCTGTCGTAATGTTTAACCCTCCCCCCTTTGAAAGGCCCACCGATATCGAAATGCCAGGGCTTTTGCTGTACAGCATGTGGTCCGCGCTGCTTGACAGCGAACGCAATTATCAGTTTTCCGATGAAAGCGGCGAGCTTTTGGTTCCGGCAAGCGACATCGACGTTGCGGCCGCAAGGCTGTTCGGGCCTGAGGTTGCGTTGCAGCATCAAAGCTTCGGCGAGTTTGAGAATACTTATTATTTCGACGAAAGCACAAGCATGTACATCGTGCCTGTCAACGTGCAGTACAACGTGTATACGCCGTCTGTCGAGGAGATCACAAAGAAAGGCGAACTCTACGAGCTTCGCGTGGGGTATATACCGTCCGGGATTACGTGGCAGATCGATTTAAGCGGCGGTATGGGTCAGGCGGCGCCGGATAAATATATGAACTATATCATGCAAAAATCAGGCGGCGGCGGGTATTATATCGTGAAGCTTCAGGACGTTGAATCTTCCTATGTCCTGTTCCAGCCTGAAGATTATGAGAACGGCAATAACAATGAGAATGACGGTGAAAACGAGGACGCGGAAGAACCGGTGGAATGACAAACAGGTTTAACAGGCAAAAGGACGGCGCCGCTTAAGCGGCGCCGTTTTTATATGTCAAAATTGCGTAATCCACCCCCCTAAAAACCTAATACATCCCCCTTTGCTCAATAATCGAAATGCGGTATACTTAGTGATAATGAATATAATTGAATGCGCTTCAAGCATGGGAGATGGGCATATGGGCGAAAAAATCATATCGATGAAAGGCATCTGCAAGAGCTTTCCCGGCGTGAAAGCCTTGGATGGTGTGGATTTTGAGCTCAATTCAGGGGAAGTCATGGCCTTGCTTGGCGAGAACGGCGCGGGGAAATCCTCCCTTATGAAAGTATTAAGCGGCGTTTACGCTCGTGATTTCGGCGAGATGGAGGTTTTAGGCAGGCGTTACGGGAACCTGACGCCGAAACAAGCGCAGGAGATCGGTATCGCGATAATCCATCAGGAGCTTAATATGTGCAGGCATTTATCTGTCGCGGAGAATATTTTCCTAGGCCGCGAGAAAACGAATAGGGGCGTGTTGTCAAACGCGGAGATGGAAGCCGAATCAAAAAAAATACTCGATGATTTAAAAATAGACATTGACCCCGGCCATGTCGTCGGGGACCTGACTATATCAAAGCAGCAGATGGTCGAGATAGCAAAGGCGTTGTCGACAAACGCGAAAATCCTGATTATGGATGAGCCGACCTCGTCGCTGACCGCAAAAGAAATTGAGGATTTGTTCCGCATTATACGCGACCTAAAATCAAACGGCTGCGGCATCGTGTACATATCCCACAGGCTGGAGGAGCTTTCGCATATCGCGGACCGCGTGATGATCATGCGCGACGGGCAGTATATCACAACAATGAATTTCGCCGATACAAATATCAACGAGATCATTACGCATATGGTCGGCCGCGAAATCAAGGAAAAATTCCCGCGATTATCCTGTGAAAAAGGAAAAGAAGTGCTAAGGGTCGAGAACCTAAACGCCGGGCGCATGGTCCGCAACGTAAGCTTTTCCCTGTACGAGGGCGAGGTAGTCGGGCTCGCCGGACTAATGGGCGCCGGAAGAACAGAGGCCACGCGGGCTATTTTCGGCGTCGACGCAAAGGATGGCGGCGATATCTTTCTCGAAGGCAAGCCGTGTAAAATAAGCCATCCCGAAGACGCGATCAGGGCAGGCATCGTGTTGGCTCCTGAAGACAGGAAGAAAGACGGGCTTTGCACAAAACTTAGCATCCGCCATAACCTGACGCTGCCGAATCTCGATCTTGTTTGCGGCAAGCTCGGCGTTTTAAGCCGCCGCAAAGAGGAGGAGCTCTGCGAGCGCGCTGTCAAAAGCCTCGACATCAAAACGCCCAATGTGGAGATAGACTCGGGCAACCTTTCAGGCGGCAACCAGCAGAAGGTCGTCGTCGGAAAGTGGCTGGCCCGCAATTCCAAGGTTGTAATTTTCGACGAGCCCACAAGGGGAATCGATGTCGCCGCAAAGGTTGAGATATACAATATCATCAACGAATTAAAGCGCAAAGGCATCGCCGTTATGATCGTTTCTTCAGAAATGCCCGAGGTAATGGGAATCGCCGACCGCATCATCGTCATGTGCGACGGAAGCATAACCGGGGAGGTCATGGCCGGTGAAACCACGCAAAACGAGATAATGACGCTCGCCACACGATTTGAAAACAAGATGAGCGAAGCCGGTAATATTACATAAGCGGGGGAAAAGTAAATGGAGAAAAAATCGTTCTTAAGGCGGATTCTTGGTATCCGGGGGATGAGGCCGGCCCTGACCGCGTTTGCCGGACTTATCATTATTTACGTTGCGTTCGGCTTGATAAACCCTATGGTGTTTTCCCCGATTAACCTCATGAACCTGCTGCGGTCCATGTCGAAGTATCTCTTAATCGGCATCGGGCAAAGCTTTGTCCTGATCACGGCAAACATTGACTT
The DNA here is from genome assembly GCA_009777635.1 of Oscillospiraceae bacterium. GTDB lineage: Bacteria > Bacillota > Clostridia > Oscillospirales > Ruminococcaceae > WRAV01. The sequence continues at coordinate 9,585 of WRLK01000007.1, forward strand.
GTCCATCGGCTCGGTGGTCGGTATGAGCGCCATGATATCCGCCACGCTCATGACAAAAGGCGTGCCGGTTTTCGCGGCATGCCTGACCGCAATGGTGTGCTGTCTTGTGATTGGCGTAATAAACGGCATTTTGGTCGGCAAGTTTAAGCTTCCGCCCTTTATCGCCACGCTGGGTACCATGTTTGTCGCAAGGGGCGTCGCCTATATGGTAAACGGCAACCGCAATACCGACACCATTGCGTCCGGCGTGGGCAAGCAGGCGGGTGACGCCTTTCAAAGCGTCCTTTACTACGGTACAACATTGGGCGTCTTCAATACCTTTCTGATTTCACTTTTAATATTCATAATGTTCTTCTTTTTCCTTTCCAAAACAAAGAGCGGACGCCACATTTACGCCATCGGCTCGAATGTGGAGGCCGCAAAGCTTTCCGGCGTCAACGTGGAGCTCACGGTTACCAAGGCTTATCTCATCAGTGCGTTTTGCGCGGGTGCGACAGGGCTGATCCTGTGCGCGCAGGCCGGTATGGGCAATATGGAAGCCGGTATCATGTACGAAATGTACGGGGTTGCCGCGGGCGTCATAGGCGGCGTATCGCCAATGGGCGGGACTGGTATATTGCTGGGTACTTTGGCTGGCGCAGCCGTATGGCAGACGCTTGAGAACGGGCTCAGTATGATCGGCGCGCAGGTGGGAATACAGCGCGTCGTGATTGGCGTTATCGTCGCAATGGCCGTTCTTTTGGACGTTATTTTCCGCAACAGGAAAAAAACATTTAAAAAGAGCGGCGTTTCGTCTGCTTCCAAGGGTTAGATACTCCGCGGGGACGCCCGCTGTCATATTATGAAAAATCAAAATCATTGAGGAGGAAAATTGAATTGAAAAAGAGTTGTTTAGCATACCTGATTATTGCATGCATGATTTTGGCTGTGTTCGCCGGTTGCGGCGGCGGCCAGACATCCGCGGAAGGTACGGCCTCCGGCGGGGACTACAAAATCTCGGTCATCACCATGGACCAAGTAGACCAGCATTGGGTAGCGCTATATGAAGGCGCCGAGCAGGCGGCAAACGAATTGGGCGTTTCCGTCACTTTCATGTCCCCGATGCAAAAGGACGACGCGCAGCAGATCGAGCAGGTGAATAACGCAATTGCGGGTGGGTTCGACGCTCTTTTAGTGGCCGCAAACGGCCCGGACGCCATCACGGGCGCTTTGAATGAAGCGCTGGCTGCCGGATTGAAGCTCATCTATGTCGATTCCCCCGCAAACGTTGCGGCTGAGGCGACGTTCTCCACCGACAACAAGGCCGCCGGCAAAACCGCCGGCGAAGAAATGCTAGGGGCCCTAGATACAGCCGGAATAACCTCCGGCAAGATAGGCATAGTCAACGTAAATCCCTCGGTCGATTCATGCGTGAACCGTGAGCTGGGTTTCCGCGAAGCGTTTGAGGGTTCGGGCTTTGAGATTCTTGAGACACAGTACGGCGACGGCGACGCCGCGAAATCCCAGACCATCGCCGAAAACTACATCACCCAGGGCGTAGTCGGCATCTTCGGCGCGAACGAGGGCTCCACCGTCGGAACAGGCAACGCCATCAAGGCGGCGGGCGGCGGCGTGATTGGAGTTGGCTTCGACCAGTCCGACGCGATAATGAACCTGCTTTCGGACGGCTGGCTTCTGTGCGCTATGGCGCAAAACCCCGACAAGATGGGCTATGAGGGCGTAAAGGCGGCTGTTGAGATCCTAAACGGCGCAAACCTGGGCGGAAAAGTCGTCGATACCGGAGTTTCGGTGTTGAGGGGCTAACAGAATAATACAACCGAAAGAGCGTCGGCCATGTATAAGTCCGGCGCTCTTTTTCATTGAGGCGTAGCCGGTTATTTGTTTACATGACAGTGCCGGATATGGTACACTGAACACAATACAATACGCTTGGAGGGTATCGGAAAGTTGCTGCTTAAAGTCGTGATTGCCGATGATGAGGCACGAGTGTGCAATCTAGTGAAGATGCTGGCCGATTGGGACGCGCTGGGTATGGAGGTTGTCGGAACGGCATCCAACGGCTTTGAGGCGCTGAAATTTGTCGAGCAGATAAAACCGGATATACTCATCACCGATATCCGTATGCCGGGCTGCGACGGGCTGGAGCTGATACGTCAGGCGAAGCTGCTGGTGCCTAATCTTGAAATCGCCATCATCAGCGGATACGCGCAGTTTGAATATGCGCAAACCGCTGTGAGTTATAACGCGGGGGCTTATCTTCTAAAGCCGATAAAGAAAGACGTGCTCATCGCAACGCTTGAAAAATTGGGCGGCAAATGCCGGGAGCGTGCGGCTTCTAAAAGCGCTTTGGAACATCTCCGCCAAAACAGCGATACGAACCGGGAGCTGCTGCGCAGCAGGCTGCCGGAGGATTTACTTAACGGTCGCCTTCAAGCTCCGACGCGCGAGCTGCTGCGACGCGACTACGGCTTTAAGCTTCACGACGGTTTATTTCAGGTATTCATTTTAAAAATGGATTATGACCGCGAAACGTTCAGCGCATCCTCCATCGCGGTCGCCCGTGCGAAAGCGGAGGAATTCATCGACTCGATGCTGTTTTCCCTGTGCATCTCCGGCGTATTCCAGTTTTACAAATCGGCCGGATATGGCGTGATTCATTATGCTTCTACAGATTCCGATCCGGTAAGGCGCGCTTTGCGCCAATGCTTAAACCAGCTGGAGACGCAAAAATTCATCTTCGGGCCCGTCGAGTTTTCGTTATCTGTCGGAAAAGCGGTGAAATCCCCCGAGGATCTGCCGCTTTCAATGCGCGAAGCGCAAAACGCCGTAACGGAACGAATCGTCGAGGGGACCGGCCGGTTGCTGGAATCCGCGCCTAGGCGATCCCTGCTCAATGAGGGCAAGTTGCTCGACCAATATAACCGGGCGCTTAACCATGTCGCGGATACCCTTGACGCTGAAGACGCCGACAAGGCGGCTGATGATCTGCAAAAAGAGGTCGGAGGCATACCCGGTCTGCATGGATATGAGCTGCTGGGTCTTGTTTTGGCGGCCGGTAAAATGTTTACAATCCGGTTTAATATAAAGGATGAGCCGGGCCTTACGCACGAATTTGAAAGCCGGTGCGAGCTGTGCGCCTCCGCAGACAAGCTGTTCGATTGCCTGCGCGTGTTCCAGCGGCAGTGGATCGGCGTTGTACGTGAGCGGCGGGAAAGCGAGAAAAGCCGCCCTATACGCATAGCAAAGCAGTATATCCACCAGCATTTCAACGAACCGATCACGCTTGAGGACGTCTCTGCCGCCACGGGCTTCAGCGTAAATTATTTCAGCGCTATGTTCAAAAAGGAAACCGGCGAGGGGTTTTCCAAATACTTGACGCATGTGCGGATGGAACGCGCCAAGGATTTGTTAAGGGATACCAATTATTCCGTTGCGGAGATATGCCGCCGCGTAGGCTACAGCGACTTAAAGCATTTCACGGGGGCCTTTAAAAAGACGACCGGCTTAAATCCGGGGCAATACAGAAAACTATGCTAGCATATAAAGCGAACATGCCATAATGTAAGGGAAGAAGCAAGATGAAACAGCGGTGGAAATACATATCGTTTCGTGTTGCCGTGCTGTTTTGCGGTATTGGCGCGCTCATGGTTTCGGGCGCGCTTTCGCTCATACCGCCGCCCGCCGTTCTGGCGGGCTTTGCCGCGATTGCCGCCGCCGGATGGCTTTTAGTCGTGCGCCCCTATCTTAAGACCAGCGAAATGATCCGCTTGTTTTTGGAAGGGTATACCTTGTCGGAATCGCAAGTATCCGAAAGCCGCCCGATATCGGGCGTGACGCAGATGCTGTTTGACCAGTTCCAGGAGTTTTTAAGCCCTGCTCAGCTATTTAATATGAACAAGCGGCAGGCGCAGTATTTAGCGCTTCAAAACCAGATAAACCCGCATTTTCTCTACAACACTCTGGAGGGTATACGCAGCGAGGCGCTCATCGCAGGCTTAAACGATGTGGCCGATATGACCGAAGCGCTGGCCACGTTTTTCAGGTATACGATCACAAAGGTGGAAAATCTTGTGTCCGTGGAGGAGGAGCTTCAAAACTGCGAGACTTATTTCAGCATGCAGCAATACCGCTTCGGGGACCGCCTGGAGCTTTCGATACGCTGCGAGCCTAAGGACAAGGAAGAAATTTACCGCTGCCGGATACCAAAGCTTACGATGCAGCCGATTTTAGAAAACAGCATCATCCACGGCACGGAGCTGAAAGTCGGGACAGGGCATATGGCAATCCATTTGGAGCTGACGGAAAAACGGCTTTTGATCCGGGTGTCAGACGACGGCCTCGGCATGGACGAGGAGACGCTGATGCGGCTCAACGAGAAGCTTGGCAAAGGCAATTTCAGCATCGCGAAGCAGGAGCGGGAAGCAAAGGGCGGCCTCGCCCTTGCCAATGTCGACAACAGAATACGGCTGCTGTTTGGCGATGAATACGGTCTTCATGTCTTTTCGGCGCCGGGCGTCGGCACAGACGTGGAAATCTCCCTGCCCGCCATCGGCAGCGACAGAGAGGTCAAAAACAGAGAGGTATTGCAATGAGGCAAGAGGTACTCCGAATGGAGCGCGTGAGCTGCGTAGAGCAAGGCGCCGTCCAGCTTGACGGCTTTAACTTAAGCATCCTCACAGGGGAGATTATGGGGCTGCTGCCCGTCAACAACCACGGGCTCTCGGCGCTTATAAAGATTCTCCAGAGCAATATGCCGCTGAGCCGCGGATATGTGTATTACCGGGAAAAGCAGGTAAACACATGGCGGCATTCAAAACCGCGGGACAACCGCATCGGCTTAATCCAGAGCGAGGAATGCCTTGTTGAGGGGCTGACGGTAGCCGACAACATCTTTGTGCTTCATCCGCAGTACAAAAAATGGATGGTCAACCCGCCCAATATGAGAAAACAGCTCTCGCCGTTTTTAGAAAGCATCAACGTCTTTATTTCGGCGGATACATATGTTGACGAGCTTAGCGTATTTGAAAAAATCGTCGTCGACGTGCTGAAATCGGTCGTGGCCGGATGCAGGCTGATCGTGTTGCAGGACATCAGCGCAAAGGTCGGGGAGGCTGAGCTTAAAAAGCTTCATGAGCTGCTTAGGTATTACGCGAAACAGGGAATCACCTTTATATATATCGATTTTCATCTAAAGGAATTATGGCGAATCTGCGACAAGGTAGCGCTTATGTCAAATGGCAGGATTCTTAAAGTTTTACACAGTGAATCCGAGTCTCCTAATTTCGGGTATACGGGCAGCTACAACGGCAGCCGGGGTCCAAGTCCCGTTGTTCCTGCTAAAGGCGGGCGAGGCTTCGCGTTTGAGGCAAAGAAGCTTTCAGGAGAATTCATAAAGGATCTAAGCTTCACCGCCGCCGCCGGGGAGTGTGTGACGCTTCAGCATATGGATATTATGGCTTTCAGGGAGTTTTTATCGTTTCTGATCGGAGAAAGCGTTCCCCAAAGCGGCGAGATACGGATTGACGGCAAAAAGACCGATTGCCTGTTTGGCGGCGGGTTTGCGGTGATACAGGAGCTTCCCACTGAAACGATGCTGTTTTACGAGATGAGCTATCTTGATAATCTTTGTTTTCTTCTGGACCGCCGCCTGCCGGAAATCTGGAGGAGCGCAGCCGCGCGCGAGGGAGTGAGGCGCGAGTATTCCCGGATATTGGGCGGCGACGTATTTAACAAGCGCGTAGACGCGCTAAGTAAGATTGAGAAATATGAGCTGGTATACACGCGCGTTGCAATCCAAAAGCCAAAGGTGGCGTTTTGCGTCCAGCCGTTCCGCCGCGCGGACATGGAGCTTCGCACACGCATTTTGGAGCTCATAAAAATGCTTCTGGATAAGGAAATCACGGTGGTTTTGCTTGCAGCAAACCTGGCCGACAGCCTGTCGATTTCCGATAAACTGATCCGGATACGCAAAGACGGCCCTGACGAGGTTTATTTGCGCGACGAATTCTTAGCGGTTGAGTCAAGCTAGGGTAGGATCTCATGACATAACTTGAATTATAAATAGAAATATCAAAAAAATTGTTGCCCATCAAGCGCAAAAGCTTAATGGGCAACGAATATTTATTCTAAATCAATCTTGCCGAACGAAATGCCGGTTGTAGCTTCTGCTTCCGGCGTCTGTTTCGGAGGACCTGACGTCGCGGGGGAAGCCTGCTGCCTTCCGCCGCGTCCGCGGTCGCGGTCGCCGCGGTCACGCCTGTCGGGCCTGTCGGATCTTGCGCCGCGCTCGGGGGGCCTGCCGCGCCCGGGCATGGACGGGCGGACGCCGCCGCCCTGGCGGTATCCTCCGCCTCTTGTAGGCTTTGCCGTCGGGGAGGTGATAACAACACGGCGGTTAGGCTCCTCTCCCACGGACAAGGAGCTCACCCCTTCAATTTCGTAAACCGTCGAATGTATAATCCTTCTCTCAAAGGGATTCATCGGTTCAAGCGTCTTACTGACGTTTGTTTTTAACACCTGGCTTGCAAGCTTTCTGGCGAGGGCTTCTAGCGTATCCTTGCGCTTCATGCGGTATTCGCCGCAGTCTATCGTGAACCTTACATAATCGCCGCCGCGGTTTGCGACAAGGCTTGTAAGGTACTGAAGCGCGTCAAGTGTTTCGCCGCGCCGCCCGATTATCATGCCAAGCCCCTCGCCCGTGATATTGATGCTGCTGCCGCCGTGCTCGCGTACGATCTTAAATTCCGCATCAAGGCCCGCTGACTTCAAAATATTTTGTAAGTATTCCTTTGCGATTTTTTCTTTTTCGGAAATTTTAGCTTCATCCACGACGACCGCCGGTTTTGTTTCCCTTATCTCTTTTTGTTTTTTAGGCTGTTCGCTTTTCGCACGTTTTTCGCGAAACGCCGGCTGAGGCGGCTTTTGCTTTACCTGTTTTTGCGGTTGCTCCGGTTCAGGTTTTTTTTGTTCCGGCTTCGGCTTTTCATCCGGCACCTCTATAGACACGCGCACCTTTGCCGGATTGTTTTTAAGCCCTAAAAATCCCTTTTTCGGCAGGTCAATAATTTCCCACTGGCAATCCTCGCGTTTGCATCCGAGCTTCTCGCATGCCGAGTCGATCGCCGCGTCAACGGTTTTTCCGGTTTCAAATATCTCTTTTTGCATCAGTAACCTCCATCATCTAAGGTCTTCATCCGTGACTTCCACATACGTTTCGCCGTACCTTTCGGCGTCGCGCTTTCTTGCCTCCGCAAGCTTTCTCCTGTTTATTTCCTTTTGGCTCATCGACTTTTGCTCGGTTTCCTCGCCCTTTTCTTTCGCGCGCTTCTTCGCTTCAATGCGCTCAAGCCGTTCCTGCTCCTGGCGCTCGGCATGCTCCGCCCGTGCTTTTTCGGCCATTTCTTTCGGGTTATAATATTTATTTAGTATAAGCGACTGAGCCATCGCAAACAGGTTCGAGTAGCACCAGTAAAGACCGACGCCCGCCGGAACCTGAAACGCGATAAACAAAGAAAATATCGGCATGGTGTACATCATGCCTTTCATGCTCGCGTTAGCCCCGGTGTTTTCCGTCGAGGGCATGACCCTCATGGAAATAACGGAAACAAGCAGCGCCGATATGCCCGATATGATAGGGATGAGAAGGACCGGGTTCCAGATACCTGAAAGGATGTCCCCGAACATACCGAGCTGCGGTATTTCGCCTAAGTTCATGCCGAAGAAATCGAGTTTGAAATCACTTATCTGACGCACGATACCGGCGCCTGCCGCATTGTACGCGGCGTTTCCGGCCTGTACGTCCTGAATGACTGTAATCTGCGCGGAATTAAGCCCGCCTAAGTTGCGGATTTTATCCGGGTGCAAGCTTTGGGCGATCGTTTCAAGGTTTATGATAATATCAGCGGGTAAATGTAAAATATGCTTTAACGGGCGGTAAATAACCTCAATGAGCCCGAAAAGAATCGGCATCTGTATCAAAAGCGGCAAACAGCCCGACGCCGGATTGTAGCCCTCTTTCTGGTAGAGCTTCATCATTTCTTCGTTTAACTTTTCGCGGTTATTTTTGTATTTTGCCTGAAGCTCGTCCATTTGCGGCTTTAAAAGCTGCATTTTTATCGTGGACTTTTGCTGCTTTAAAGACAGCGGGAATAATATCGCCCTGATAATAAGCGTAAAGACAAATAACGCAAGGCCGTAGTTGTTTACAATCTGATAACAGGCCCACATGACATATCCCAGCGGTAAACCGAGAATCCGATAGACAGCGTCCAAAATTTTTCCCTCACAAACCTATGATTTTATGATTTTAGATATGAAGCATCTTCTGCGGCACCGGGTCGTATCCTCCCGGATGAAACGGATGGCATTTCAAAATACGTTTTAAAGCAAGAAAACCTCCCCGCAACGCGCCGTGCTCTGAAACAGCCGTCAAAGCATAGCTCGAACAGGTCGGGTAAAACCTACAGCTTGGCGGTTTTAACGGGGATATAAATCTCCTGTAAAGCCGTATAACCAAAAGCATCATAGTCTTCATTTAAAATTTCACGTCTCTCAGCGCCGACATTATGTCCTGCGTTTTTGAAAGCCCTGCTTTTTTTCTTGCCGCAATAACGATGTCATATCCCACCGGCAATTCAGGCTCAAGCAGCCTGTAAGCTTCTTTTATTACTCTTCTGCACCGGTTTCTTTCGGGGGCCTTGCCTATTTTTTTTGTGGCCGTCAGTCCCAGCCTGTTGATTTTTAAACGGTTCTTTCTATAATACACGACAAAATACTGCGTTACTATATTGTTCCCACGCCTGTACAGGCTTTTAAAAATCCGGTTTTTGTTTATAGAAACCGTGTTTTTCATAACAGATAGACGGCCTTTCCACCAGCCTGAAAAAAAAGCCACAACATAAAATTGCGGCCACATTTTTCAAAAGGCTCTTTTAATGCGTAAGCCTTGCCCTGCCTTTTGCCCTTCTTAAAGCAATTACTTTTCTTCCGTTTTTAGTCTTCATCCTTTTACGGAAGCCATGCTCACGCTTGCGCTGCAGCTTCTTAGGCTGATATGTCCTTTTCATCTTTTAAAACCTCCTTCGCCTAAAAAATAAAATTAGGCTTAAACGCCCTTAATCCACATCTTTGCATTAAGCATTATATAGCATAGTATAACCCTGTGTCAAGTCTTTAATTTAAGATTGATTTTTAGATATACATCATATTGTGGGTTTTTAATTATATAACCACTAATGTATAGAAATAATCGCAATATTGACACTTTATTAACTTGAAAAACCGTATCTTATATGTTAAAATTATGTAGTGTAAAAAACCGCGTTTTACCGGTTTTTTTATTTGACCTCTTTCTAAATACAGAGGTCCATTGTCTGTTGATAGGGGAAGTTATATTATGGGGCAAGTTGAATCCTTTGACCAGGTGTTTGAAAATGTACGGGAATATTGTAAATCACAGCTTTCCGACGTAAACTACACGCTTTGGATCGAAGACCTCACTCCTTTGAAGTTTGAGGGATTAACCGCTTATTTAAAAGCAAAATCCAAATTTAAAAGGAATATCATCATCGAAAAATACAAAGACATACTGTTAGACGGGTTTTCAAATGTCTTGGGATTTCAGGTTGATCTTGTAATAGAATACGACGAGGTCGGCAAAAAGCAAAGTGACTTTGAAAATGACACGTATGAAAATAATTTGATGAGCGGCCATTATGAATATACCTTTGATACTTTTATTGTGGGTCCGTCAAATAAATTCGCGCATGCGGCGTCGCTTGCCGTCGCAACAAACCCGGGCAACGCGTACAACCCGCTTTTCATTTACGGTGATTCCGGGCTTGGCAAAACACATCTGCTTTACGCGATCTCACATGATATTTCAAAAAATATACTAGGCAAAAATATTGTTTTCGTAAAGGGCGACCAGTTTTCAAACGAGCTGATAGACGCCATTAAAAGCGGCGCCACAAAACATTTCCACGATAAGTACCGCTCTGCCGACGTCCTTTTGGTAGACGATATCCAGTTTATCGCCGGCAAGGAATCGACCCAGGAGGAATTTTTCCATACATTCAACACGCTTTTCCAGGATAAAAAGCAGATAATCCTTACGTCGGACAGACCGCCCAAGGAAATAAAAACACTGGAGGAAAGGCTTCGCACAAGGTTCGAGTGGGGGCTTTTGGCCGACATACAGGTGCCGGAATACGAAACGCGCTGCGCAATAATCAGACGGAAAGCCGAGCTTATAAGCTTAAAGCTGCCGACGGAGGTTGTTGAATATATCGCAAACCGCCTTAAAACAAATATCCGGCAGCTTGAGGGGACAGTCAAAAGAATAAAGGCTTTTTCAGATTTAAACAAAACGCCCCCGTCTATCATGACGGCGCAAAACGCGATACGCGATATTTTAAATGACAACCAGCCAGTTCCGGTAACTGTAGAGCGGATCATAAACGAAGTCGCGCGAACATACGGGGTTTTGCCGGCCGACATCCGCTCATCGAAAAGAAGCTCCAATATTTCGGTGGCAAGGCAGGTTTCAGCCCACGCGATACGGGAAATAACGCAAATATCATACCACGAGATAGGGCTTGAGCTTGGCGGACGCGACCATTCAACAATCGTATACCAGCTAAAGCAGGCCTGTAAAAATATAAAAAAAGATCCGCGGTATAAAGAAACCGTTGACGATATAATAAGAAATATTAGAGGCAGCTGACTTTAAACATATTTTAAACTTTCAACATTCGTTTCTAAACAATTCTTATAAATCAAATCTTACATTAAACAAAAACCAATTTCATTCAACAATTTTATAATCATAATAATAACCCAAATTTCTTTTTTATAAAAACGTCACCTTAACATTTAAACATTTTAAACAGCCCCTACTACTGCTACTAATAAATTAATCATATAATAAATATATTTATTGCGAAAAAGAAATAAGCTGAATGATTAACGTCATTTTCTTTTTGCTTAACGCCACACGAGTGTGTTTACTTTTTTGCAAAAGAAAAGTAAGGGAGAGTAGTTATGAAGTTTGTATGTGAGAAAACATTATTAACGGAGGCCGTTACAAATGTTTCGCGCGTGATCCCGTCTAAAAGCAGTATCCCGGCGCTGGAGGGTGTGCAGATAAAAGCCGTCGGCGATAAGCTTTATTTAACCGGTTACGACATGGAATCGGGAATAAAAACAACAATCGACGCTGAAGTTGAAGCAGACGGTGAAATCGTGCTGATCGCGCGACTCTTCGCCGATATGCTAAGGAAAATGCCAGGCGATAAGGTCTCTATAGAAGTCGATGAAAAGAATCTTACGGTTATAAAATCGGGACTTTCCGAATTTACGATATTAGGTATCCCGTCCGATGAATATCCGGAGCTTCCCGAAATTGAAAAAGAAAAAAGCATAAATATAAAACAATCGGTTTTAAAATCGATGATAGACCATACGCTATTTGCCGTAGCAACGACGGATAATACGAAGCCTGTACATACGGGTTCGTTGTTCGAGCTTAAAGACAACATTTTAAACGTGGTCTCGGTCGACGGCTTCAGGCTCGCGCTTCGGAGAGAAAAAATAGATTTAGATGAAAATTTGCGTTTTATCGTACCGGGCAAAATATTATCCGAAATATCGAAGCTTCTGGATGAAGAAGGCGAAAACGACGCGTACCTTATGGTGAGCAAACGGCATATCGTGTTTGAAATAGGAAGATACTCTATCGTGTCAAGGCTTTTGGAGGGCGAATTTTTAGATTACGCAAATTCTATTCCGTCCGGAAGCGTATCAACCGTGAAAATTTCGACAAGGTCTTTTATAGAAAGCGTCGACCGCGTATCGTTACTCATATCGGACCGGCTGCGCAGCCCGCTTCGCGTAATATTTGACAAAGACAAAATAAAAATAAGCTGCTCGACGTCTATCGGAAAAAGCTACGATGAGTTTTCCTGTGCTTTTAAAGGAGAAAAAGTTGAAATGGGATTTAACAACAAGTATTTACTCGACGCGTTAAAGGCCGCCGGTACCGACGAGGTGCGGCTTGAAATCAGCGGGCCATTGTCGCCGATAAAGATAATGCCGCCTGAAGGCGAGGAGTTTCTTTTCCTTGTGCTTCCCGTGAGGCTTAAAAATGAACCGTGAAAAAATCGAGGTAACGACTGCGTTTATTAAGCTCGATTCCTTTTTGAAGTTTTGCGGGGCGTGCGCGACAGGCGGGGAAGCTAAAAACATAATCAAAGACGGGTATGTTTTCGTAAACGGCGAAAGGTGTGAAGCCCGCGGCAAAAAGCTGGTTCACGGGGATATCGTAAAAATCGATGACAAAGAGTTTGAGGTTATAAAGGTTGAGGGTTGAGTCTCTTATAATCAATCGGCTGCGCAACATAGAAAATATAAATCTTTTGCCGTGCGGCGGCGCTAACATCGTTTTTGGCGACAACGCGCAGGGAAAGACAAACCTGATTGAAGCCATCTGGCTTTTTTCAGGCGCGAGAAGTTTCAGAGGCTCTAAAGACCAGGAATTTATAATGTTCGGGCAAGACGTCGCGAAGATTGAGCTTACGTTTTTTGCGAAAGACCGCGAACAGTCCGCATCAATTGTTTTATCGGAAGATAAAAAAAACGTGTTCCTAAACGAAATAAAACAGGAAAGCGTGACGAAGCTTGCGGGGGAATTTTGCGCGGTAGTCTTTTCGCCTGACCACCTCTCGCTTGTAAAGCAGGGGCCAAGCAAACGGCGCAGGCTGATAGACGTATCGCTCGGACAAGCGTACCCGAAGTACATGAAAATTTTAGACGGGTATAACCGCGTACTAAAACAGCGAAACGCGCTTTTAAAGGATATAACCGCGCGTCCGGCGCTTTCGGATACCCTTGAGGCATGGGATAAATCTTTAATCGATTACGGCGCTTATATCACGCATATGCGTGGACGATACGTAAAAAAGCTTGCGTTGTTGGCGTCGGAATTTTACAGCGGAATCTCTTCGGGAAAAGAAAGCTTTTCGGCCGTATACACGCCGGGATTTAATATAGATAAAGACATAAAAAGCCGTGAAGAAATAAGCCGCGAGCTTAAGGCCTCGCTTTTAAAAAACCGTGACGCCGATATACGCTTTGGCGTGACGTCGCAAGGGCCGCACCGCGACGACATGGAAATTATGACAGACGGCGTTTCATCCAGAATATTCGGCTCGCAGGGACAGCAAAGAAGTTGTATTTTAGCGTTAAAACTCGCCGAATGTGCAATACTTGAAGAGAGGAACAGCGAGCCGCCGGTTATTCTGCTTGACGACGTCATGAGCGAGCTTGACGGACGCCGCCGCGATTATTTATTAAACCAGCTCAACGGCAGGCAGGTATTCATTACATGCTGCGATGCGGAAGCTTTTTCCGGTTTAAAAGGCGGCGAGGTATTTAAAATCGAAAACGGCGCGATTCAACAATAGATGCGGCAGGTGTTTAAATGTATTTGTATCTCGGGCAGGACACCGTAATAAATTCAAAAGACGTAATCGGGATTTTTGACCTTGACAACACATCGGTTTCAAAAAGAACGCGGGATTATTTAAAACTCGCTCAACAATCGGGGAAGGTGGCGACGGTTTCCCCGGAAATACCAAAAAGCTTTGTCGTATGCGATGAATGCGTTTATCTTTCACAGTTATCTCCGGCAACATTAAAAAAGAGAAGCAAATTGCAAAATTTAATTTAATTTTTATGCGGATAAAGAAATAAGCTAAATAGTTAACGTCGTTTTCTTTTGCTTACTTTTCTTTTTCGCAAAAGAAAAGTAAGAGAAAGGCTAGTATATGGAAAACATCGAAAACACGGAACATTTTGATTACGATTACGGCGGCGAGCAGATACAGGTTCTCGAGGGGCTTGAAGCTGTAAGAAAACGTCCGGGCATGTACATCGGCTCGACAGGGCCGAGGGGGCTGCATCATCTCGTTTATGAGATTGTCGACAATTCAATAGACGAGGCGTTAGCCGGGTTTTGCGACAAGATAAAGGTTAAAATTTTACCCGGCGATATTGTAACGGTTGAGGATAACGGGCGCGGAATCCCCGTGGATATCCAGCCGAAGCTCGGAATACCCGCGGTAACGGTAGTATTTACGGTACTTCACGCCGGCGGCAAGTTCGGCGGCGGCGGTTATGAGGTTTCCGGCGGTCTGCACGGCGTCGGCGCGTCTGTTGTAAACGCGCTTTCCGAATGGCTTGAGGTCGAGGTTTGTAAAGACGGACGCCGGTACTACCAGCGTTTTGAGTACGGCGAGCAGATCGATGACCTTAAGATCGTGGGCGAAACCGACGAGATCGGCACAAAAATCGCATTTAAGCCCGACTCCGATATTTTTGAAGAAGTGCGCTTTGACTACAACACCTTGCTTGACCGTTTGCGCGAGCAGGCTTTCTTAAACGCGGGCGTCAATATCGTAATAACCGATATGCGCGAGCCCGAGCCCGTGGAAACAAAACTGCATTACGAGGGCGGGATAGTCAGCTTTGTCGAATATATCCACAAGAGAAAGCAGATGCAGGTTATAAACGACGAGGTCATTTACTTAACCGCGCAAAACGGCGCCAGCAGCGCCGAGATTGCAATGCAGTACAACGACAGCTATAACGCGCTGATTTTAAGCTTTGCGAATAATATCCACACGATTGAGGGCGGAACCCATGAGCTTGGTTTTAAAAACGCGCTGACACGCGTGTTTAACGATTACGCCCGCAAAAATAATATCCTAAAGGAAAAGGACGCGAATTTGTCGGGCGACGACGTGCGCGAGGGCATCACCGCCATCATCTCGGTGAAGCTTCATGACGCGCAGTTCGAGGGACAGACAAAAGCGAAGCTCGGAAACATGGAGATACGCGGGCTTGTCGAAAACCTTGTATCGGACAAGCTCACGACATATTTTGAGGAAAACCCGAGCGTCGCGCGGGCGATACTTGAGAAATCATTAAACGCGGCGCGCGCAAGAGAAGCGGCGCGCAAAGCAAGGGAGATGACGCGGCGCAAGTCCGCGCTTGATTCGGCGGCGCTGCCCGGCAAGCTTGCCGACTGCATATCGAAGGACAACACATTTACGGAAATTTATATCGTAGAGGGCGACTCGGCGGGCGGCAGCGCAAAAGAGGGGCGCGACCGGCAGTTCCAAGCGATCCTGCCTCTTTGGGGCAAGATGCTCAACGTCGAAAAGTCGCGGCTTGACAAGGTTTACGGCAACGACAAGCTTATGCCTGTCATCACGGCGCTCGGTACAGGAATGGGCGAGGAATTTGATATCACAAGGCTGCGGTACGGTAAAATCATAATCATGGCCGACGCCGACGTCGACGGCTCGCATATTCGCACGCTGCTGCTCACGTTTTTCTTCAGGTTCATGAAGCCGCTTTTAGAAGCCGGACACATTTACATTGCTCAGCCGCCGCTTTATAAGCTGTCAAAGGGTAAGGACGTCCGCTACGCGTATTCAGACCGGGAACGCGACCGCCACATAAAAGAAATGAACCCCGAGGGCACGGGACGTTCGCCTGAACTCCAGCGGTACAAGGGCCTCGGCGAGATGGACCCGCAACAGCTTTGGGAGACCACGATGGACCCGGAAAGCCGTATTATCCTAAATGTCGGGATGGCAGACGCGGCGGCTGCCGATGAAATTTTTACCATCCTGATGGGCGACAAGGTTCAGCCGCGACGTGAGTTTATCGAGCAAAACGCGCGGTACGTGCGGAATTTGGATGTGTGACGGAGGAGTGGATTGACATAGAATATCATGTTATCGACGTATTTACCGATAAATTATTCGGCGGAAACCCCGCCGGAGTCTGTATGCTTGACAAATGGTTGGAGGATGATGTTATGCAAAGCATAGCGTCTGAAAACAATTTGTCGGAAACAGCGTTTTTAGTGAAACAAAAAGACTATTATGATTTGCGGTGGTTTACGCCGGAAATTGAGATTGACCTTTGCGGCCACGCTACTATGGCAAGCGCGTTTGTGTTGTTTGAAGAAGCCGAAAAGGCTGCCGAAAGGATAAAATTCAAAACCATGAGCGGCATGATGGCGGTAACAAAGGAAAACAATATGCTTTATCTTGATTTCCCGTCAAGGCCGGTAACGCCCTGCCCTGTTTATCGGACTTTTGAAAAAGCGTTCGGCGTCAAGCCGGTTGCCAGCTACAAAGCCGTAGATTTTTTACTGCTTGTGGACAGCGAAGAAACGCTTCGGAATCTCAACCCCGACTTTTCCATTCTAAAGCAAGTGGCAACCGAAGCCGGTAACTCCAGCTTCGGGATAATCGTAACCGCAAAAGGTAACGACTGTGATTTTGTATCCCGTTTTTTCGCGCCGCACGCCGGTATAGCCGAAGACCCGGTTACTGGACGCGCTCATTGTTCCCTGATACCGTTTTGGAGCGAAAAGCTGGGTAAAAAAATTATGACGGCACAGCAATTATCCATGCGCGGCGGCGTCCTGTTCTGCGAAGATTGCGGTGAGCGCGTGAAAATTGGCGGTAAGGCAGTTAGATATTTAAAAGGCAATATATGTACTTAATTAATATATCAAGACAGGAGAAGTAAAAAAATGAACAATATTAAAGGGCATTGCGCATGTGGAGCGGTTGAAATTATCATAAAAGAATACGGCGATTTCGTTTACGCTTGTCATTGTGACGATTGCCGCCGGATGAACTCGGGGCCGGTGCTGTCCGTCAACCCCGGGCCGAAGGAAAACGTAACGTTTGAGCGCGGGGAAGAAAAAATTACAATCTACCATGACGGAGGAATCGAGCGCGGCTTCTGTTCGGTCTGCGGCAGCAATCTGCTCTGGTACAATCCGGCTGAAAACAATTACTGCATGAACGCGGAATTATTCGACGACATCATTCAAAACGCATCATTCGGCGCGGAGTTGTTTTATGACATGAAGCCCGGATACTACTCTTTTGCGGGTGAGCGCAAGAAGCTCAACCGTAATTTTGAGGAAATCTGAGCGCTAAATTACCTGGAATAAATCACAAGCGAATACAATCTTTAAATCCCTTTTCCTTATTCTTGTATTTGCGTTACCAGCGTTTGAGCTCCGCAGAGCGATCCGCGGATGATAGATGTGCATTTGCGGATAGGCTGTCGCCGGCCCATATTGGGGGTCCGGGGTCTCCCCGGCGCATTTTGGTCACTTTGTTGCGTTACAAAGTGACGCCCACCGCGGCAGCGGCAAAACAACCCGCCGCGAAGCGGCAAACATGAAGGTAAAAACGAGGTAGCTGCATGTACAACAAACATAGCGATAGAATCATATTGGCGGCTATGGGGGATTTGAATTGCAGCATAAAATGATTGCGAATTATCACGGCGAACAGCATGAAGTCTGTAAATACCTATACAACACTCCAATATAAGCGTTGTCCGCTCTCTGGCGCCCGCGGGTTCCCGCGAAGGCAAGGTAAAAGAAAACGAGGTAACTAAATGTACAACGAACACAGCGACAGGATCATACTGGTGGATATCGAGGACGAGATGAAAAAATCGTTCTTAGACTATTCGATGAGCGTAATCGTTTCGCGGGCGCTGCCTGATGTGCGCGACGGGTTAAAGCCCGTGCACCGCAGAATCCTGTACTCCATGTTTGAGGAGGGCCTGACGCCGGATAAAGCATACCGCAAATGCGCGTCTACCGTCGGCTCCGTCCTGGGCGACTACCACCCCCACGGCGACCAGAGCGTTTACGACGCTTTGGTGCGTATGGCGCAAAGCTTTTCGCTTCGGTATCCGCTTGTAGACGGCCACGGCAACTTCGGCTCGGTCGATGGCGACCCGCCCGCCGCTTACCGTTATACCGAAGCGAAAATGAGCAAGATATCCACGAATATCTTAACCGACATCGACAAGGAAACCGTCGATTTCGTATCGAACTACGACGACCGCAAAAAAGAGCCGTCGGTATTGCCGTCGCGCTTCCCGAACCTTTTGTGCAACGGCTCGATGGGCATTGCCGTCGGTATGGCGACAAATATACCGCCGCATAACTTAACTGAGGTTATAGACGGCGCTTCGATGCTGATCGACAACCCCGACGCCACTCTCGACGATTTGATGGTGCATATAAAGGGGCCGGATTTCCCCACAGCCGGCATTATCATGGGACACGCGGGGATGCGCTCGGCCTATGCCACGGGGCGCGGCAAGATTGTCCTTCGCGGACGCGCCGAAATTGTTGAAAACGAAAAGACAAACAAAACGCAGATCGTTATAACGGAGCTGCCGTATACGGTAAACAAGGCGCGGCTGATCGAGCATATCGCCGAGCTTGTCAAGGATAAACGCATTGAAACAATATCACACATCGCGGACCACTCCGACCGCGACGGCATGAATATAGTGATAGACCTAAAGCGCGACGCGAACGCGCAGGTGACGCTCAATCAGTTGTACAGCTTCAGCCAGCTCCAGTCAACGGAGGGCGTGATATTGCTGGCGCTTGATAAGGGCGTTCCGAAAATCATGACGCTAAAGCAAATGCTGCAAAGCTATATTGATTTCCAAGGGCAGGTCATCATCCGGCGCGCGCAGTATGAGCTCAGGAAAGCAAAGGAGCGCGCGCATATCCTTGAGGGGCTTTTGATCGCGCAGGACAACATAGACGAGGTCGTTAACATATTTCGTACAAGCAAATCGACGGCGGAGGCAAAGGAGCGCCTGATTGCCCGTTTCGAGCTTTCGCCGGAGCAGGCGCAGGCAATCGCCGAGATGACGCTGTCGCGTCTGACAGGGCTTGAGCGTGAAAAGCTCGAGGATGAGCTTAACCGGCTGCTTGAAAAAATCACCGAGCTTGAAGCAATCCTTGCCGATTACAACAAGGTGCTTGCCATCATAAGGGAGGAGCTTTTTGAGATCCGCAAAAAGTTCGGCGACAAACGCCGCACGGAAATACAGGCCGTCAGCGGCGAAATGGATATCGAAGACCTTATTCCCGTCGAGGACAGGGTCATCACGCTCACCCATTACGGCTACTTAAAATCACAGGATATGGACACGTACAAAACGCAGCGGCGCGGAGGGCGCGGAATCTCCGGCATGAGCCAGCGCGAGGAGGATTTCGTCGAGGAGCTGTTTATCGCGTCAACCCACGATTACATTATGTTTTTTACAAGCAAAGGCCGCTGTTACAGGCTGAAAGCTTATGAAATCGGCCAGATGAGCCGTACAAGCAAGGGAACGAACGTCGTGAACCTTCTGCAAATAGAAAATGACGAAAAAATTACCGCCATGATACGCATAGATAATTACGACGACGACCGATACCTTGTCATGATGACGAAGCAGGGCGTGATAAAACGCACGCACCTTTCGCAATACAGGAATGTGCGCCGCGGCGGGCTTATTGCCATCAACCTTGACGACGGCGACGAGCTTTGCGGCGTAAGGCAGACAAGCGGAGAGAATGAACTGATCGTCGCGACGAAAAAAGGCATGGCGATTCGCTTTAACGAAAATCAGGCAAGGGCGCTCAGCCGTGGGGCAAGAGGCGTCAAGGCCGTTACTCTCGCCAAAAAGGACGACTACGTTGTCGGGATCGCAAGGGTGCGCGAGGGCGCGACGCTGCTCACAATCTCCGAGGACGGCAAGGGCAGGCGCACGGAGCTTGACCAGTACCGGCTGCAAAAACGCGGCGGCAAAGGGATATCAAACTATAAAACGCTCAAAAACGCGCCTGTCGCCGGAATTAAAGTAGTTGACGACGACGACGACGTCATTGTGATTTCCGACGACGGTATCATTATCCGCGTGCCGGTGTCGCAGATAACGGTGCAGTCGCGTTACGGAAGCGGCGTCAGGGTCATGCGCTTGAGCGGCGAGAACCGCGTGGTTACGCTGGCCCGTTCCCCCAAAGAAGAGACAGGCGACGACGAGGGCGAGCCTGAGATTATAAACGAAGAAGCGACAGAAGAAGTGGAAGAAACAAGCGGGGATTAAGTGCTAAAACCCCGCAAAAAGACGGCGCTTTACAAAAATATACGCCCGGCAATTGCCGGGCGTATATTTTTATGAGCGCTTTTTATCATCGCCTGCTTTTTCGCGGGTTCCCGATTGTTTTTTATTGTTTCTGTTTTCGCCGTCATGCGCGCTTTCCGCTAAAGTGTCGCCGCCCTTGGCTTTTTGTTTTCTTACAGGCTTCGGGTCAATCTGGCTGTCTTTTGCCATTTTCATCACTCCTCGATGGCGTGAACTGCACATGAACTACCGTTCATGTTTTTTCACATCACCTATGCTTTCTCTTTCGGCTTAAAGATTAACGCTACGATAAGCGCAAAGAAAATCGATGCGGAAATACCGGCAGCCGTTGAGGCAAGGCCTCCGGACAGCGCGCCAAGCAACCCCTTTTGCTTAACGGCTTCAAGCGTACCCTTTGCGATGAGGTGGCCGAAGCCAATCAGCGGGACGCTCGCGCCTCCGCCCGCGAATTCGACAAGCGGCTGGTATAAGCCGAGCGCGCCGAGGACTACGCCAAGCACGACGAACGAGACTAAAATCCGCGCGGGAGTCATTTTCGTGTAATCAATCAGCACCTGTCCGACGGCGCAAATCGCTCCGCCGACAACAAACGCCCAAAAATATTGCATAAACATAAGGTCTTTACTCCTTTCGCGTTGAAAGATGTATAAGGTGCGCGATACCGGGGATGTTTTGCTTCTGCTGCAGGCTTGTGGGGGACATCAATGCTCCGGTTGCGACAAACAGCACCTCATTGAGCTTTCCGCTTTTCATGGAATTTAAAATATAAGAACACAACACTGTGGCGGCGCATCCGCAACCGCTGCCGCCGGCGCACACGTCCTGGGTTTCGCGGTCGTATATTAACATCCCGCAATCGGCGTGCTTTCCGCGCAGGTCGTAGCGGTCCTGTTCCATGAGCTCGTATAAAAGCTGTGAACCGACATGCGCAAGGTCGCCTGTGACAATCAGGTCGAAGTTATCCTCGTTCGTCACGGTATCCTCGAAATACTGACCGATGGTCAAGGCGGCGGCAGGCGCCATCGCGGCCCCCATGTTGTTTACGTCCTTTATGCCTTTGTCTTTGATGGTTCCGATTGTCATCGCCTTTACAAAGGGGGGCACGTCGCCGTGTCCGAGAATCGCGGCGCCCGCTCCCGTCACCGTCCACTGGGAAGTGGGCGTGCGCTGGCCGCCATATTCAAGCGGGAACCGGTACTGTTTTTCCGCCGAACAAAAATGCGAAGACGTCACGGCCATTGCATGGTCGGCAGCTTTCGACTCGACAAACACGGCTGCCGATATGAGGCTCTCCGCCATCGTGGCGCACGCGCTGTAAAGCCCCATGAACGGGATTCCGAGCTCAAGCAGTCCATAGTGGCTGCCGATGCACTGGTTTAATAAATCGCCGGCAAACAGGCAATCTATATTACCGGGGCTAAGCTTCGCCTTTTCAAGAGCCTTTAACGCGACGTCGCGCTGCATTTGGCTTTCGGCTTTCTCCCATGTTTGCTGGCCGAACATCGGGTCTTTGCTTAAAATATCTATATACTGCGCCATCGGACCCTCAGACTCTTTTTTAGATGCGATGGATGCAAAACCGATTACCGATGGCGGGTGATTGAACTTTATGGTGTTCTTACCGAGTCTTTGCATAAGGAACCTCCATATATTGTGTATGTTCCACGTGGAACATACACAATCTTGTAAAATTAAATTTCAAATAACTTGAAAATTAAAGCGGAACACTACAGCTTAAGCACGTAAGCCGCAAGGCCGTATAATATGCCTGAAGCGATGCCATAGACAATCACGGGGCCGGCTATTGCGAAAAGCTTTGCTCCAAGCCCGAGGATATACCCCTCGCTTTTAAATTCAAGGGCGGGAGCCGTGATGGCGTTTGCAAACCCGGTAATCGGAACAAGCGTACCGGCCCCGCCGAATTTTGCGATATTGTCGTAAAAATTAAGACCGGTTGCAAGCGTCGCTAAAAGAATCAGCGTAATTGAAGCCGCCGTAAAGGCGGTATCTTTGTTTACGCCCATAGACAGATAAAAATTGATAAACGCCTGTCCAAGCGCGCAAATCAGGCCGCCCGTGATGAAAGCAAGCGGGATGGTCTTATAGCTTTTTGTAGTCGGGGATTGTTTTTTTACAAGAATATCATAATCATTATTTGTAATATCGCTCATAATCTCTTCCTTTCACAGGAGATTCGGATTAAACGTCTTCCAAGCATATTTTCTGCCTTGGAACAGAAAATATGTAACGTGGCAGAATCTGTATGAAACGGATTTTTTTGTGAATAATATAACCGGAGGGCAATAAAATGCCTAAACAAGAAACAAAACAAAAATCAAAAGCGTGGTATTATCCTCTGGGATTTACCGCCGGATTGCTAAACGGGTTTTTAGGCGCCGGCGGAGGCATGGCGATAGTGCCAATGTTAAGAGGGCTCAAGGTGGAGCAAAAAAAATGCCACGCCACTTCCTTGATGATCATGCTGCCGCTTGCGGTGTCGTCGGGGTTTTTGTACCTGCGCTCGGGAAGCTTCCTGCTTTCCGACTCGCTTGTCTATTTACCCGGCGGGCTTTTAGGCGCGTTTTTCGGCGGATGGCTTCTGCCGCGGCTAAAGACGGTGGTGTTAAGGCGTGTTTTCTCACTGGTCATGATTTTTGCGGGCGTAAAGCTTATAGGGATATTCTGATGGCTGTTTTTTTCGTTTCATTTTTCGGGGCTGCGCTTTCCGCGCTCGGCATGGGCGGCGGCGGAATCCTCTTGATTTACCTTACGGTATACCTCGGGCTCGACCAGCTTAAGGCTCAGGGGATAAACCTTATCTTTTTCATACCCATAGCGGCGGCGGCGCTTATCATGCATATCAAAAACAGGCTGGTGCAGTGGAGGATCGTCTGGCCCTGTATATTGCTGGGGCTTCCCGGCGTATTTTTAGGCGAGAAGCTGGCAATGCTGATAGGGCCGGGGATGTTACAAAAAATATTCGGCGGATTCCTGCTAATGATCGGGATAAAAGAACTATTTTCCAAAAATACCTAAAAAAATTAGAAAATAAAGCATAAAGCGTGACTGCATGGTTAAAACTATAACAGGAGGTGCAAAATCACATGAGTAAAATAAAATTTTCAAAAGGTAAAGTGAGTAAATTTTTATCGTCAAAAGGTTTTTATGCGGCAATCGCAATTTGTCTTGTAGGAGCGGGGGCCGCCACATGGCTTGCCGTTGACAGGACCATCACCGGCACCCTTCAGGACAGGGGCGGCGTGATACAGCATGAGGATATGTTCAGGGATTTTCCTCAAGCCGAGGAGGCGGAAAAAGAAGCAGAAGAAGTCGTAAGAAGAGATTACTCGATTCCGATCGACAGGCCGTCCCAGCAACAGCCTCAGCCGCCGTCAAGGCCGTCGTTATCCTCCTCAACGCAGCCCTCATCGCCAGAGCGGCAGTCCGAGCCGGAAGGCATGCCGGAACAATCGCCGCCATCGGAAAGATTGCCGACCTTGGCATACGCATCGCCCGTCGTCGGAAATATTACTAACCCGTTTTCAAACGGCGAGCTTGTCAAAAACGTTACGCTCGGCGACTGGCGTACACACGACGGCATTGACATTGCGTCGGAAAAAGGCGCGGACGTTTACGCCGTTGCGAACGGCGTGGTGAGCTCGGTGCGAAACGACCCGCTTTGGGGCACGGTAATCACGGTCGACCACCACGACGGCAGGCAGAGCATCTACAGCGGCTTAAACAGCGTCGTCACGGTCCAGGAGGGCGAGATCGTACTCGGCAGGCAGACCTTGGGAAAGGTTGAAGGTGTGCCGTGTGAGATCGCAGAGGAAAGCCATATCCATTTCGCGATGAAAGAAAACGGCGCGTGGATCGACCCGCTCACCGTTTTACCGAGATAAGAAAAAATAAAAAAGACAGGGAACGGTTTTACCGTTCCCTGTTCCGCTATCTGCTCAAACGCCCTTCGCCGCCCATAGCGTATGCAAACCTCCCGGTTTGATACACTCTCTGTTCTGCCTTTCAAAAAACCTCGTCCCTTTCTGATTTTCGCCTTACAAAAAACAAAAAGCGCAGTATATTACTGCGCTACAAAAACGATTTTGTCAAATACAAGTGCGTCAATAGCTTTTCTCAACAGAAAAAACCTCTTGTTTAAGGCTGTTAAAGTTTATAAAGGAATAAAACTCTTGAGCGACAGGATCCGGTTCGCCGTCATCGTTCTCGGCGTTTATGGCGTCATCCATCGTTTCCCATGTCACTAAGTCGACCCACGTATCGCCCTCGGTGAGAACTTGCCAGGAAATAAAGCCTTTTTTCTTGGACAAAACCTCATTGTGGCATTTTTCCGATGCAAGCAGGAAATCCGGGACAGACGCCCCCTTTACAAGCTTGTAAGATATAAACCATACTGCATTAGACATAATAGCAGACCTCCTGCAATATTAAAATTATTTTAAACGAACACGTCTCACAGCGCCTCCGCCGCGTTATTTGGAACCGCGCGTCCGGAGCCCGTTGCTTTAAGTGCAAAACAGCTTGAAAGGGTTTCCGCGACATTTGATTTGTACCCCTCGTTGCGGCCCCAGTAATTGGTATATGCCACAAAATACGAACGGCCCACCGGTACTACATAATATTCCTCGTAATAAAAATCCTCCCCGTGCATATAAAACGGCGTGACTTCAACAAGAAAACGCGTGAAACGATGCCCCGATATTAAAGCCTCGCCGACGGAGGCGATTTCGTAAAGGTACTCGGCGTCGGATAGCTCCTGTATAAAAATTTCCAAAGACGAAAGATAATCCTCTTCGCTGTAATCCGGCGCGTAATCGGCGTAAAGTATGATTTCCACATGGTCGCTCCTCGACGAATCGTCGACGTTTTGCATGGTAATCAGCTTAATCTCAAAGACGCTTTGGTCGCTGTTGCCCGATAAATCAAGGGACGAAAGGCTTTCCGATTCTTCGGGGACGGGCGTTAGGTTCCTTAAGTTTTTATACTCGGTAAGCCATCCGGCGGGAACAGTTACCGCAAGCCCCAAAAACCCGTTATAAGAAACGTCGGGCAGAGGCGGCGGCGGGACAAGGCTTGAGCCGCACGCGGAAAACAAGATTAAAACCACAGCCGCCGCGAAAACCGCAGCGATTTTATGATACATACCCATGTATGTCAGTACCCCACAACTTCAAACGCGCCGCAGCTTTCAGGCAAATAGGGATTGCCGGAGAAATCCGCGCCGTAAAAGCAGCCCATATGGATATTCGGCTCGTCAAGGCAGATTTTATAAAAATTGCCGTAAAGCTTATTCCCCGGGGACAGAAGCGTCTTACCGCCCCATTCCTCCAAAAGTTTAAGAGGGATATCTATCGCGTACCCCCAGTACACGCCCTGAAGGTCCTCGCCGTTATGCGGATGTATCGCGATGCTTTGCAGCTTCTCCGTAATCTCGGGCGCTGCTGGAAGCTCCCCGCCGTTTTTTAACAGGCCGCAGCCGAGGACGTCGGAGCCCTCTTCGATTTTCGGCACGGCGACAATGGCAAGGGCCGTGTCGGGCTTTTCGTCGAACATGTATAAAACGCACTCAAGCCTGCTGCCGGGGGATGGGTTCACTTCGAACGACCACATCCGAAGGTGCAAAGCGTCGTCCGACACGCACAGGATATTTTGGGCAAACGGCCTGTAATCACGCTTTTCGAGCGGATACGTCACGACTTTGGCGACCGGCAGCGAATCATAGACCGGCAGACCTGTTATCTTGCTGACTTTAAACGACATAGCAGCCTCCCTGTTTTTTCACATAGATTCGGGCGCCGAAATTTTAAGCAGCGAAAGCGCGTTTGCAATCGTTGTTTTCACAGCGGCGCAAAGGCATATCCTCGCCTGCATGAGCGGCTCGTCGTCAACTCCGACGTGGCAGTTTGTGTAAAATTTATGGAACAGCGACGCTAAGTCGATGGCGTAATGCGTAATTCTCGACGGGTCGTAGTTCACGGCGGCCCACACGATCTCACCGGGAAGCTGCGACAGCTTGCGTATCAGCGCGTCCTCCTCGGGAGCCGATAAAAGAAGAAGCTCTTCCTCCGCGCATTTTCTCGGCGCAATACCGTTTTCACTGAGCTTTTTAAGGATGCTGCAAATCCTCGCGTGGGCATACTGCACATAATAAACCGGGTTTTTGCTCGACTGCTCTGTTGCAAGGTCGAGGTCAAAGTCCATGGCGGCGGACGGCGACGTCATGTTAAAGAAAAATCTTGCGGCGTCAAGCGGTACAAGCTCCAGCAAACCGGAAAGCGTTATGCCGAGCCCCTGGCGCTTGCTCATGCGGTAAGGCTCGCCGTCCTTCATAAGCCTTACAAGCTGCAAAAGGACGATGTCCAGGTTTTCGCCGCCGATACCAAGGGCGTCAAGAGCCCCCTTGAGCCGCGCGATATGCCCGTGATGGTCGGCGCCCCACACGTCGATGACCTTTTGAAAGCCGCGCATGCTAAATTTATTGTAATGGTATGCGATATCCGCCATAAAGTAGGTGATGGAGCCGTTTTTGCGCACAAGAACCTCATCCTTGCCGCAGCCGAAATCGGTGGCCTTATACCACAGCGCGCCGTCCTTTTCAAAGACAAAGCCGCGCTCCTTCAGTATGTTAAGCACATCGTCTATGGTGCCGTCATTGTAAAGCGAGCTTTCGTGGAACCATGTCTTGTATTCGATGCGGTAGTCCGATAAAACCTCGCGCATATCGTTTAAATTTCGCGGCAGAGCGTATTTTACAAGCTCTAAGCGACGGGTTTCTTCCGGGGAATTAAGCAGCTTATCGCCAAAGCCGTCGGCATAGCTCTTCGCGAGGTCCTTTATATCCTCCCCCTGATACAAGTCGTCGGGGAAGGGTACGGCGTCCACGCCTTTAAAAAGCTGCAAATACCTAGCTTCTAAGCTTAATGCGAACTTTTCTATCTGTGCTCCGGCGTCGTTTACGTAAAACTCGCGCGACACGTCGTATCCGGCCGCGTTTAAAGCGGACGCCAAAACGTCGCCGATCGCGCCGCCTCTTGCGTTGCCGAGATGCATAGGCCCGGTCGGGTTTGCGGAAACGAACTCCACCATCACCTTTTTGCCCTTGCCGAAATTGGTGTGGCCGTACCGCTCGCCAAGCTCGATGATGCTTGACAGTACCATCGCGCGCCACTGTGGCTTTAAAAAGAAATTAAGAAAGCCGGGGCCCGCGGTTTCGGCCCGGTCAAAATAACATTCGCCGTCATCGAAAGAGAGACGGTTAAAAATTTCCTCCGCGATTTTTAAGGGCGGCAGCTTAAACAGCCTTGCGGATACCATAGCGACGTTTGCCGCAAAATCGCCGTGGGCGCAGTCTGCCGGGATTTCTATCGTAAACTCCGGGAAATCCGTGCGCGGGAAAACTTTTTCACGCATCGCCGCCGAGACTGCGTCCGTTATGAGCTCTTCAAGCTGCTCCTTTGCACGGAAGACCGGGTCCTTGCAGATATTCATTTTGTCTTTGCACGCTCCTTAACATTGATATACATCTCATTTTCACTTGCAAGTATTGAGTTTATATCAAGTGAATATTTAAACTCAAGATTGCCGCCCGAGTCGGTTAAGCTTGACTTGATCAGGTTGCCTGAAACCCCGATCATCATGCCGTCGATTCCGGCGTCGTAATGGCAGTGGTGGCGAACGCCGCGCTCCACAATGAGCTGAGACTTCGTTTTACCGCTGCGCTCCATTGTAACGCGCTTGTCCTTATCAACCTTTAAAGTGGTTTTCGAGCCCTCAAAGCCGGTGGCCTCCGTCTCGTCGTAGGAAATAAAATAACAGCCGTTCCGTTTGTAATATTTACCCGTCGTGAAAATTTCAACTACGTCGCGGTCGTCCTCGTCCACATAGACGCCCTTTATGTTTATCAGCACTTCTTTACTCATAAAATATTTTCATCCTCACTCATACTAATCCGCAATGAAAACCTTACCCTTGCAAATGAATTGCGCGGGGTTTTAATTGCTCAAATGCGCCTGTTTCTCGCCTTTTTTCAAAAGGCAGCTGAAACAGATGCGCAATACGAATTCCACTTTTTAAAATGGAATTCGTATCAAGCATCAATCGATTCGATATCGATATGCGTGATTTTGCCGTTCGCCTCACCGCGCAGGAACAAGGCGACGACGCTTTCAAAGTTTTCGGGGGAATCGGTCAGGAAGTAGTTTACCCGGCCGCCGCCGTCCGCGGATTCGTTTAACATCCCCTGCTTTGTAAGTCCGGTCTTAAGCTCCGCAACGGCGGATACGCAAGGGTCTATCAGCGTGACGTCGTATCCCAGCACGTCGTTTATTAAATCATATAAAAGCGGGAAATGGGTACAGCCTAAAATCAACGTATCGATTTCCTCTTTCATGAGGGGTCTAAGGTACATCTCAAGCACAAGGCGGCTGATCTTGTTGTCAACGCCTATCATGCCGTTTTCCACAAGGGGTACAAGCAGCGGGCAGGCGTTGCCGAAAACCTTTGCCGACGGCGATATGGCGCGCACGGCGCGCCCGTAGGCCCCTGAGCGTATTGCCGCGGTCGTCGCGATAACGCCGATTCTGCCTCCGGCGCTCATGGCGCAGGCAGTCCTTGTGGCGGGCAGGACAATCCCCGTATACGGCATATCTTTTCCTAAAATATCGAGCGCCGCTTTCTCGTCGAGAACCGTGCTGACGGTCCCGCACGCCGCGATTACAGCCTTTACGTCGTGTTTCATCAGGAATCTGACGGCCTGCTTCGCGTATTTTATAATGGTGTTTTTTGAGCGCGTACCGTAAGGGTTGCGCCCGGTATCCCCGAAATATACGATGTTTTCGTCCGGCAAAAGCTTCTTAAGCTCGCGCACGGCGGTAAGCCCGCCAACGCCGGAATCAAATACGCCGATCGGTTTGTTGTTCATACGGTAACCTCCGTCTTCAATGCCGCCGTTACGATTTTTTCGCAAAGCTCTTCGTATGATATGCCCGCGGCCGCTGCCTCCTGCGGCAAAAGGCTTGTGGGGGTCATGCCGGGAAGCGTGTTGGCTTCAAGGCAAAAATGGCTGCCGGCTTCGTCTAAAATAAAGTCTATTCTTGAATAATACCCAAGCTTTAACGCGTTATGTACGTTTATGGCGTCGGCTAAAAGCCGGTCGCTTACGTCTTTTGGAATATCCGCGGGACAAACCTCCACGGCGAGACCGGGCTGGTAT
Source organism: Oscillospiraceae bacterium (assembly GCA_009777635.1). Lineage (GTDB taxonomy): Bacteria > Bacillota > Clostridia > Oscillospirales > Ruminococcaceae > WRAV01. Next base: position 38,854 of record WRLK01000007.1, read on the forward strand.
TTATTCTTGTAATCGTAAAAGCCGGTCTTCGGGATAATCTCAATCACGGGCAAAGCGACGCCGCCGAGCACGCCGACGGAAAATTCGCGGCCTTTTATAAGGCGCTCGAGTAAAACGATGCGCTCATATTTTTTCGCGGCTTCTACAGCTTCCGCGATGCTGTCCCGGTCGTAAATCAGCGACACGCCTACGCTTGAGCCGCACCCGCACGGCTTCACAACACAGGGAACCCCGATTTTTTCGGCTGCTTTTTCGATATCGCCGGTTTCGGCGTCGTACATAACCCATTCGGGAGTGGAAATCCCGGCTTCCTTCATCAGAGTTTTCGCGATTCCCTTATCCATGGCAAGGAGGCTTCCGGCGTAACCTGTGCCGGTATATTTTATGCCGTACATGTCAAAGACCGCCTGAAGCTGCCCGTTTTCGCCGGCGGCGCCGTGAAGCGCGACGAACGTGACGTCGGCCCGCCTGCATGTTTCAATGACGTTTTTGCCAATAAACGAGCACGCGTTGTCCGCCTGCCCGGCAAGCTCGTCGAGGTCGGGCTCGTGCGGGGGAACCTTATAGCTGTATACCTTGCCGCTTTGCCTGTCAAAAAAGGAGGCGGTATCGCAGCCTATATATAAATCGATAAGCGCGACGCTGTGCCCGTTTTCAATAAGGGCGTTCGCAATGAGGCTGCCGGAAGAAAGCGAAACGTCGCGTTCAGGCGAGTAGCCGCCGGCAAGTACAACAATCTTCAATTAAAAGCACGCTCCAAAACTTTAACAGTATACATTATATAATCATACCACAATACGCGCGTCTAGACAAGGAAAATAGCGGCAACGGCAAAAATACTGTTAAAAACTTCGATTTTTATGTTGACGGCGCGCGTTTATTGTGATATAGTAGATATACCTCTAAAAGGGCTTTATTTTTTTGCGCTGATTTTGCGTGAGACAGGCATAAGGCCCGAAAGACCGCAAAGCGGTTTTCCGAGGGAGGCAAAAGAAACGGGAGGTGCCGAGATTGAGAGTAAAAATTACCCTGGCTTGCACGGAATGCAAGCAGCGCAACTACAATACGATGAAAAACAAGAAAAACGACCCCGACAGGCTTGAAATGAGCAAGTATTGCAGGTTCTGCAAGAAGCACACGCCTCACAGGGAAACCAAATAGGAGGGGCGAGACGATGGCGGAAGCAAAAGAAAAAAAGCCGAATATTTTTGCGCGTATGGCGCGTTCTGTAAGGGATATGCGCGGCGAGATGAAACGCGTGGTTTGGCCCAGCAGAAAACAAACGATAAATAATACGCTGATTGTTTTGGGATTCATGGCGATCATGGCCGTTTTGATCGGGGTGTTTGATACCGGGCTTTCATGGATTATCAGGCTTGTTTTTGGAACGTAGCATAAGCGCTCGCCAAAGACAGCGCGGGAGGCAAACGTAAATGGCAGAGACACCAAAATGGTATGTTGTGCATACGTATTCCGGCTATGAGAACAAGGTTGCCGGCAGTATACAAAAAGCGGTTGAAAACCGTAAAATGCAAGAGTTTATCAGCGAAGTGCAGGTTCCGACCGAGACGGTTGTCGAGATCAAGGACAACAAGAAAAAAGAAGTCGAGCGAAAGCTTTATCCCGGATATGTGATGGTTAAAATGATCATGACCGACGACAGCTGGTATGTTGTGCGAAATATCCGCGGCGTTACCGGGTTCGTGGGCCCGGGCTCGAAGCCCGTGCCGCTCACCGAGGATGAGGTTTCGCGGCTTGGCGTTGAAAAACGCGAAGTCATCGTAAACTTTGAGGTCGGCGATTCCGTCAAGGTTAACGACGGTTATCTTGACGGCTTTATCGGCACGGTTGACTCAATCGAGCCGGATAACGACGTCGTAAGGGTTATGGTTTCCATGATGGGCAAGGACGTCCTTGTGGAGCTGGGGCTTGCTCAGGTCGAGACGCTGGATTAGCGATTAGCGGATGCGAATAAATATGAACGACAGTTCATATGTAATGCAACACACTTATATTTATATAAGAGGCTTCCGCTGTGGGAGGGTTACAAGACAAGATAACCCGACAAATACCACTATTTTGAAAGGTGCGATTTTTAAATGGCAAATAAGGTAATAGGTCTTATCAAATTGCAGATTCCCGCGGGAAAAGCCACTCCCGCGCCGCCGGTAGGCCCGGCTCTCGGGCAGCACGGCGTTAACATCATGGGCTTTACAAAGGAATTCAACGAAAGAACAAAGAACGACGTGGGTCTTTTGATACCGGTAGTTATTACAGTTTATGCGGACCGTTCTTTTAGTTTCATCACAAAAACTCCGCCCGCGGCAATCCTTATAAAGAAGGCGCTCGGACTTGAAAAAGCGTCCGGCGTGCCGAATAAGGACAAGGTAGGCAAGATAACGCAGGAACAGTTGCGTAAAATAGCGGAACAGAAAATGCCCGACTTAAACGCCGCCGATGTAGAAGCCGCAATGAGAATGGTTGCGGGTACGGCGCGCTCAATGGGCATTACTGTCGAGGGTTAGGAGGAGTATGAACAATGAAACGCGGTAAAAAATATAACGAAAGCCAAAAGCTTTTTGACAGGCAGACGCTTCATGAAGTCCCGGACGCCCTTGACATGTGCATGAAAACAGCCAAGGCAAAATTCGACGAGACCGTCGAGCTGCACGTCCGCCTGGGCGTCGACTCAAGACATGCGGACCAACAGGTCCGCGGCGCTGTCGTGCTGCCGAACGGCACAGGTAAAAAAGTGCGCGTTCTCGTATTCTGCAAGGGCGATAACGTGGAGGCCGCCAAAGCTGCCGGAGCTGAATTTGTCGGCGCCGAAGACATGATGGAGAAAATCCAGAAAGAGGGCTGGATGGATTTCGACGTCGTCGTCGCTTCACCCGATATGATGGGAGTCGTCGGACGTCTCGGTAAGATTTTAGGCCCACGCGGGCTGATGCCGAACCCGAAAGCCGGAACAGTCACCCCCGATGTTGCGAAAGCCGTCACGGAGGCAAAAGCCGGTAAGATCGAATATCGCCTTGATAAAACGAATATCATCCACTGCCCGATCGGCAAGGCAAGCTTCGGCACCGAAAAGCTTAAGCAGAACTTAGATACGCTGATGGACGCCATAGTCAAAGCGAAGCCTGCCGCCGCGAAAGGCCAGTATGTGAAGTCCTGTGTTGTTGCCACGACCATGGGCCCCGGTGTGAAAATTAATCCGGCGAAGTTTGTGCCGTGATGCGGTGAAGCTTTCACCTTATAACGCAATAAAGCAACCAAAACGCGCCGGGGATTATCCCCGGCGCGCCTTGATTGGATTGACAAGCTTGCCATAATGTTATAATATAGCATAAAAAACGGGAGGTAATCGCAATGTCAGACGCATATGAAAACTTAAAACGGCTGGGGCTTGAACTGCCGCCTTTGACGGAGCAAAAAAGACTTTTTGACAATGTCCGGCAAATTGGGAATGTTCTTTATGTTTCAGGACAGGGACCGCTTATAAAGGACGAGGTAAAATATACAGGAAAACTGGGCGCGGACGTTTCGATGGAAGCTGGGCAGGAAGCAGCAAGGCTGGTTGCCCTCAATGTATTATCCAGCCTTCATGATTATCTGGGCGACCTAAACAAAGTCAAAAACATGGTGAAGCTATTGGTTTTTGTTTCAAGCGCCTCAGGCTTCCACAGGCAGCCCGAGGTCGCCAATGCCGCCTCGCAGCTATTTTTGGATGTTTTTGGTAAAGCCGGCGCACACGCCCGCTCCGCAATCGGCGTTTATGAGCTTCCATCGAATATCCCGGTAGAAATTGAAGCGGTTGTTGAAATTTTTCCTTAAAATGATTCGTATGAACTGCCGGTAAGCCATATCTTTACAAGGAATTTAACGCAAGGCTTTATGGAGCAAAGAGTGTCCTGCCATTATTATGTAATCATTATTTCCTGAAAATATGCTTGACAATAATAGCGGCATTGTGATACACTGTGTAAAAGTGCCATAAAAACGATAAAAATCCTTTTCTTTTTTTTTACTTTAACAGGTATGGTGGTCCATACCACCTTTACAAAAACAGATGGGGTGAACCATATGCTGCCTATACCAATCGTATTGGATAAATCAAAAGCCATTCCGGCATACTATCAAATTACCAAGCAGCTACAGGACCTGATTGCCCGGGGAACGTGGCTTCCGGGCGACATGATCCCATCAGAAAGGGATTTTTGCCGCGAATTGGATATTAACCGCGCAACCATACGGCAGGCGATCAATACATTGGTCGGCGATGGGATTTTATACCGCAAAAAAGGCATCGGAACCTTTGTGGCAAAACCGAAGCCAAAGATGAATCAGCTTTTATCGCGCATGACAAACTTTACTGATTATGTGATAAGCCAAGGCATGGTTCCCGGCAATATTATGATTGAACGGGAAATCGTACCGGCCCCGCTGGAAGTCTCCAAGGCATTGGAGTGCGAGATGGGAGACGCTGTTATCAAGGTGCACCGACTGCGCCTGGCGGACGACCTGCCTATGGTCGTCGAATGTGCATACCTGAATTTAATGAAGTGTCAGGCGGTTTTGCAAGCCGATTTAGTACATGATTCGCTATATAATACTTTGCGCGAGAAATGCGGTTTGCAATTAAGCCATTGTCACGAAACCATTGAAATAAGTTTATGTGATTTGGAAATCAGCAAGCATCTCGGGATTCCGGTTAATTCTCCGATTTTTTTGCTGAAGCGCACAACCTTTGCCGAAGCGGGCGTGGTTGAATATGTCATCTCACAATCCCGGCCCGACCGCCATAAATTTATTATCGAGCTTGGTCTTTAATCATTTGCTGTAACATGGGAAACCATGTGTAAAGTATAAAATTAAAATAAGGGGGTAATCTTTTGAAACTGTCATTCGAAATTTGGCCAAACGCGGCGTGGGGCAGGTGCGAAATCGTTGGTCCTGCATGGAATTCATGGGGGGACAAGCCACTGGACTGGTGTATCCGTCAGGTAAAGAAATACGGATATGACGGATTTGACGTAATTTTCTCGAAGCTTGAAGAAATCAGGCCTGAGAACCGCGAGGCTCAGGTTAAGGCGATTCGTGCGGCAATGCAAGAAACCGGGCTGGCTTTTTCGTCGATTGGCGTCCACACGACGATGATGAGTTACCGGTGGTTTGATGTGGAAAAAGGAATCCAGCGTTTAAAAAACGCTGTGGACTGGGCGGTGGAAACCGACTGTGACTGTGTTGTAACGCTTGTGGGCGACGGTTATTACGACCCGCCGCAGTATAACGTAATGTCGCGCAAAGAAGCATGGCGTCAGACAATTGCATCCACTAAAGAAGTTGCCCAATACGCAAAGGACAGGGGTATCAACTTCAGCATAGAGCTTCTCCAGGGCTCTCTCATCAACACGGTTGAGGACATGCTCAAGCTGTTTGAGATTGTAGATATGCCGAACCTTTATTGCTGTATAGACGTCGGCACATGGTACAGCTCGGTGAAGCCGAAGATAGCAATCCCTGAAGCCGTATCAAAACTCAAAGACCGCATCAAGGTCATTCATGTGAAAGACGAAGTCGGGTTCCCGAACCTCATGTCGATGCAGCATGTCTGGTTTGGCGCGGGGCTTGTAAACTTCCGCGAGATGGCCGACGCGCTTAAAGCGGTTGGGTATAATGATTATTGCGCCGTTGAGTGGGAGGGCTGGCAGGCCGGCGGACTGTTCGGCTTGGGCGAGCCGTCCGCAGTTGGACTTGCGGACTTTGACCGAGTCGCTGAGGAAGCCATTGAATACCTCCGCGAGCAGGGCTGGTAATTCTATTTTATCTTGTTCATAATATTATGATTCGCGAAACTAAACCGCGAGTAATGTTTTAAAATATGGAGGATCGATATGAAAAAACGTAGTTTTGCAATCATCATGACCGCAATTATGTTACTGTCAATTTTTGCGGCTTGCGGCGGCGGCGCCGGCGCACCGCCCGCAAGCTCCGACAGCGAGGCGGCGCCCTCAGGCAGCGGAGAAGCGGCTCCGGCGCCCGGCGGAGACGACTCGGCTGTGGACCTTGTTTTCTGGCATATGGAGGAACCCCCGCACAGGGTCAGAAGATTTAATGAAGTGTTCGATCAGTTCAACGAAGAGCACCCCGACATCAATTTTTCCGGGGTCGTGCAAAGCTGGAACGACGCATACACCCTGTTCCCGGCTGCAATTATGGCGGGTACCGGTCCTGATTTGATGCTGACCTCCCCCGACCACGCAACCATTATTTACGAGCTTGGCAAAAATCAGCCCGTAACCGATATCATCAACGCGATTGACTCCCAACAGTCGCTTCTGCCCGCTTCCATCGAGTCTTACAAATTTGGCGACGAATATTATGCGGTTCCTGTATACGGCATGGCGCAGGTTTTGTGGTACCGCAAGGATATGTTTGACGCCGCAGGGCTTTCTCCTCCCAAAACATGGGACGAGCTGATCGCGGCAGCCGAAGCGCTGACCTCGGGCGACGTCTACGGTATCGCTTTGCCGGCTTCCAGAACGATGGCGACCGATCAGGTCATTTGGTCGTTTATGACGGCAGGCGGGGCCAGAAACATGATTGACAGCAATAACACGGTTGACTTTAACAATCCCCAAACTGTTGCGGCATACGAGCTTTATGAAACCCTGATGAAATTCTCGCCTCCGGACTCCACTACATTCGCGTGGGGCGAGCCGCAGGCGCTGTTCAACTCGGGCAAGGCTGCCATGGCGATTGAAAAGGGTCAATACCTGCTGCCGTGGACAGACGAATCCGGACGCCCGCCTGAAGATTTAGACTGTGTCCTGATACCCACGCCCACCGGAAGCAATTACGGCTCCTACTTCTTATCCAACGGCGTTATGCTGCTTTCCGAAGGCGAGGACAAGAAGGCGGCAGCTTCCACCTTCTTCCAGTGGCTGCTTCAGCCCGAAACCTACGGCTATTTCATCAACGCGGAGCCAGGCCTGTTCCTGCCTGTAACCGAAACGGGCGCAAAGGCGCAAAGCTTCCTGAACGACCCGATTATCTCGCAATATCCGAAACAGGTCGAAACGCTTCTTGAAGCGAGCAATATTGGCATGCTGTACGGATTTACCGACGGCGCCGCAATGAGAATCGGCCAGATTACCGGACCGAACCTGAAGGCTGCGACCCTTGAGCAAATCGTCGTTGGCGGCATGTCCCCGTCTGACGCTGTTGCCTGGGGCCAGGCTGAAATGGAAAGGGCCGTCGCCGGGTAAATACTTTTGGCACAACATCCTTGAGTGTTCTTATGGGGGCATTATAGAAAATGCCCCCGCTCTTTATATTCATTGCGTGCAATTTTAAACAACCAATAGTTATGAGGTAATATTTATGAATACGCAATCAATAAAAAATCCTTCCGGGCACGGGGAGTGGCGGAACTGGGTCTTGCCATACATTCTGGTTGCGCCTCTTATGATATGGCTGATTGCTACCATCCTTATTCCTGTTGTCACCGTTGTCTACGAGAGCGTTACCAGCGCTACCTTCGTCGGCACCGTCGGCGACTTTGTCGGTTTTAAAAATTATGTTAGCGTACTTAAGGACCCCCATTACTGGGCGGCGTGGCGAAACAGCATCGGCTGGATTGTCGGGTGCACAATCCTGCAGACTATACTTGGCTTTTCGCTGGCGCTGCTGCTCAATTCATCCACCGGCCGCTTAGGCCAATTTGCGCGCACATGGTCAATTGTCGCGTGGATTACTCCGACTGTTGTCGTTTCCCTTATTTGGAGATGGATTTTTAACGGCTCATATGGGATATTCAACGCCTTTTTGATGACCATCGGCGTCATTTCGGAGCCCCTTAGCCTGTTGGGCCACCCGAACACCGCGCTGATGACGGCTATTTTTATCAACGTGTGGCGCTGGTTTGCGTTTACGGCGGTTATCCTGCTGGCGGGGCTTTCCACGATTCCAAAGGAGCTGTACGAAAGCGCATCGGTAGACGGGGCGGGAATCATGCAGAAATTTTTTAGCATCACAATGCCTTCGCTGCAAAACGTAACGTTCGCGCTGGTTATCGTCGGTACGCTTTGGTGCTTTAACATCTTCGACCAAATATGGCTGCTAACGCTGGGCGGGCCGCTAAACGCCACTACCACCGTGCCGGTTTACCTTTACCGGGGAGCCTTTGAAAGCTTCCAGATCGGGCGCACGGCGGCGGCTTCGGTTATCACTGCGCTGCTATTGCTTTTATTGGCGGCGGGACTGATCAAGCTGACACAGCCAAAGGATTGAGGTATGATATAATGAGAATCAACAAATGGAAAATGATTAAATGGATTGTCGGTCTGATTGTTGCTTTTTTGATCGCCTCTCCTATATTATGGATTGTGCTGTCGTCTTTTAAGACGGCGGATCAGATTTTGATTCCAAGGCTTTGGTCGGATAGCTGGACATTTAGGCATTACCGTGAACTGTTCACAGACACCCCCTATTTGATGGCGCTTCAGGCAAGCCTGAAGCTTGCCCTTGGAACAACTGCCGCTGCATTGCTGATTGTGATTTCCGCAAGCTATGCCGTTTACAGGATGGAGTTCCCGGGTAAAAAACTTGTACAGAAAATTATGCTGATTACTTATGTGTTTCCCGGAATACTGTTGATTGTACCGGTATATGACACGATGAGCAGAATAGGGATGACGGACCGGCTGATGTCGATTGTTATTATGAATGTAACGTTTATCGCGCCTTTTTGTGTTTGGCTGATGCGCGGATTTTTCAAGGCTGTTCCGATCACGCTGGACGAATCCGCCGCTTTAGACGGCGCGGGTTCCTTCAGAATATTGTTTTCTATCATTTTGCCGCTGTTAAAGCCCGGTATCGCGACCGTTGCCATCTACAGCTTTATCATGTCATGGACAGAATTTACTTTTTCGTCGATGCTTTTATCTTCGGAGGTGAACAGAACGCTTCCAATAACAATGAATGCGATCATGGGGCAATACACCGTAAGGTGGGGGCAAACCGCCGCGGGCGGCGTCCTGACGCTCTTGCCGGTAATTTTATTGTTTGCTTTTGTGGGCAAATACTTTATCAAGGGCCTTACGGAAGGCGCGATCAAAGAATAAAGAGGAGGCAAAACAATCGTGTTAAGCCAGAAATATTATGAAAATGTAACCGCGATTCTTCGAGAAATAAACGACACGCAAACGCAAAAAATATATCAGGCAGGGGCTCTGGTTGCCGAAGCACTGATGAATGGAAATATCCTGCATCTTTTTGGCGCCGGCCACTCCCATATGCTGGTGGAGGAGGGCTTTTACCGCGCCGGCGGTCTTGTGCCGGTAAACCCGCTGTTTGACAGCGCGGTTATGCTGCACGGCGGCGCAATCAAAAGCTCGGCCGTTGAAAGGCTGGAAGAATATGCGGGCATGATCCTCAACAACTATAAAATCGACCCCGGCGACGTTCTAATCATGTTTTCCAACTCCGGCCGCAACGAGCTGGTCGTGGAAATGGCAAGCTGCGCGAAAAACAAGGGGATGAAAGTCATTGTCGTTTATTCCTCCTCGTACAAAGACGCATCCTCGAAGCATTCATCCGGCAAGCGCATGGAGGCGTTCGCGGATATTGCGATCGACAACTGCTGCCCGTATGGGGACGCGCTTGTGGAGCTTCCGGGCCAAGGTATGAGCATAGCGCCCGGTTCCACTGTCGCGGGGGCGACAATCCTCCATATGATCAATGTTGCAGCCGCAGAAGCTTTGATAGAAAAAGGCGGGGAATTGGAATTCTTTGTCAGCGCCAATATTGACAACGTTCCGAACCGCAACAAGGAGCTTCTGGATAAGTACAAGGGTAAAATCAGGGCGCTGTAAGTGTATTTCTCTTTATTTATAGAAAGGATTTGTTCATGTGAGGCAAGTATATCTGGGCGTTGACCTTGGAACATCGGCGGTCAAATGCTTGGCAATGGACAATCAGGGCCGGTGCCTTTCCCAGGGGGAGGGGCGCTACCCGCTTTACGCACCGCGTCCCGGCTGGGTGGAGCAAAATCCTGAGGAATGGATGGAGCCGGTCTACGGCGCGGTCCGCGATTGCCTGAAAGGGCTTGGTGAAGACTGTAAGCCCGCCGCACTTTCATATTCCGGGCATATGAGCTCGCTTGTTATGTTAGACGATGACTTTAAACCCCTGCTTCCGTGTTCGCTTGTGGGCGATTCCCGTGCCGTAGCACAGGCCCGGGAGCTTAAAAGCTTGTACGGGAACTTATTTGCTGAAGCGACCGGCAACATTCCGCTTCAGGCGTTTATTGTCGCGAAGCTCCGATGGGTTTTTCAGGAACGCCCCGATATTTACGCGCGCATGTCAAAGTTCGTGATGGCAAAGGATTATGTGCGCTTTCGCATGACGGGCGAGCTTTGCACGGACTATACCGACGCGGGCAACACGCTTTTATACCATCCGGTCACGCAAAGCTGGAATGATTCTCTGATTGCGCTTTCCGGATTGGATAAAAGGATTTTCCCAAAGCTTTGCGCGCCCGCATCGCCGGCTGGAAGCATCACCGCCGATGCGGCTAAAATCACAGGTCTGCCCGAGGGGCTGCCCGTCATTTGCGGCGGCGCGGACATGGCCTGCTCGCAGCTTGGCACCGGCGGTATGACGCCTGGCCGCTTGATTATTACGCTGAGCACGTCGGGTCAGATGTGCATGTGCGTAAATCAGCCGTCCCCCGACGTAAAAGACAACATTACGTTCCATCCGGGCGTCGGCTCCCTTTACGCGATGGCTTCGGTATTTTCAGGAGGGCTTGCCGTAAACTGGGGATTTTGCCTCCTTAGCGGTCAAAACCCGGGCAACGTCCCGGATTTTAAAGCCTTGGACGTTCTCGCTGAAGAGATTGAAAGCTATTCCCCCGGACAAAGCGGTATTACATTTCTGCCCTTTTTGACAGGGAGCGGCTCGCCGCACAACCGCCCGCATGACAAGGCCCATTTGGCGGGATTGACGCTTTCATCCGACAAAAGGGATATTGTACACGCAATCATGGAGGGCGTCGCTTATAATTTACGGGAAAATGCGGACGTATTTCGCGGGCTCGGCAAATGGAACGAGGTGCGTCTGGGCGGCGGCGGCGCAAAAATGAAAGTATGGCGGCATATCATAGCAGACGTGCTTGGCGAGGACATCGAAATTTTACGCACCGGCAACGCCTCCGCTATGGGCGCCTGTATTCTGGCGGCTGCCGGTACGGGTGACGCCGGGTCTATTCTCGAGCTATCGGAAAAAATTGCCGTATGCGGCGACCGAATTGAATACGACAGGCAGAAAAAATTGGAATACGACGAGCTTTTTGAGCGATATCTGCGAACTTACGGCGCTCTTAGCGAAATCGGATGATTGGAGGCGCGTTTATGGAAGAAATGCAAAAATTAATTGTCGAAATCGCAAGCGAACTTATTAAAACCCCCGGTCATAACGAGCTTGATGAATACGAGCGGAACACTGCGTTAAAGATGGCCGAGCTGTTACGGAATCATGGTGTGGACTGTGAAATCTCCGAAGCGGCTGAGGGAAGGCTGAATGTTACAGCTAAAATCAAGGGAGGAAACGGGCCAAGGCTGCTTTTAACGACGCATCTTGATACGGTTCCCCCCGGCGGGATGGCTGACGCGTATAATCCCGTAGTCCGTGACGGGTACCTTTACGGTCGCGGGGCCGTGGATGTAAAAGGTCCGCTTGCCAGCATGGCCGCCGTTATGATTTATTTGAAAAAGCAAAACATAACCCCGCCGGGAGATGTTTTATTCGCCGGCGTCGCGGGCGAGGAAAGCGGCAGCGTTGGAATGCGGGCGCTTGTAAGGTCAAGCGATTTGCGCCCTGATATTGCGGTAATATGTGAACCTACATGGCTCGAGGTTTGCGCCGCGCATAACGGTATAATATGGGCGGAGGTCGAGTTTTTCGGGAAAGCCGCCCATGGCAGTATGCCTGACGCCGGAATCAACGCGGTTTACAAAGCCAATGATTTCATTCATCTGCTTCGGGAAAAGCTGCTCCCGGAGCTTGCCGGCCGCAGGCATCCGCTGACAGGCCCGTCAACGCTTAACATCGGCTTCATCCAAGGCGGGACGCGGCCTACAATCGTCCCTGCCAGCTGTGTTGTCAGGTTCGACAGGAGATTCATCCCCGGCGAAACCCGTGAAAGTGTAGTTCATGAACTGACGGGACAATTGGAAGAACTTCGCCGGAATGATCCGGATTTTCAATATGGGCTTAAGGTGCTGCTTGGCGGCGCAGACGAGCCGCTGCCTCCGCTTGACACGCCGTCCGGGCATCCCATGATAGAAAAGGTTTGCGCCGCGGCAAGCCGCGTATTGGGAAAACAGCTTACAGTAAAAGGTATGCCGGGTTGGACCGACGCCGCTTTAGCAAACGCGTTTTGGAATGTTCCGGCTGTAATAGTCGGCCCCGGAGACATGTCAAAAGCGCATTCCGACGACGAATGCGTGGAGCTTCAGCAACTATTTGACGCATATAGGCTTTACATGGACCTTGCGCTGAATATCGGCAAAAAGGAGGAGACGGATTCATGAAGCTTTGCGAAGGCGTCTATCTTGTTGGCAGCGGAGATTTGGGCATAGGGCTTACCCACCCCCTTGACTGCAACGTTTACATTTTGACTGACGGAAACGACGCGGTGATGATAGATGCCGGAGTAGGGCTTGCGCCGGAGCTGATTTTGGCGGAAATAGAAAAGGACGGCATAAACACGGGGAGGATTTCACATTTACTTCTCACCCACGGTCATGCCGATCATGCGGGAGGCGCCGCATGGTTCCGAGAAAAGCTGAATCTCAGCATCGTCGCGCCAAAAGGCGAAGCGGATATGATTTCTACTGCGGACGAAATCCCGCTTGGGCTGGACGTCGGGCGTGCGGCGGGGTATTATCCGGCTGATTATAAGCTGTCGCCATGCCCGGTAGACAAAACCGTTTCGCCCGGTGAAACTTTAACGGCGGCAGGCTTTTCTATCCGTGTATTCGACGCTTCGGGGCACAGCCCCTCCGGCGTCTGCTATTACCTTTCAAAAGACGGCGGGCTTTTGTTTTGCGGCGACCTTTTGTCTTACGGCGGTTATATCAGCCTGCAAAGCATCCCCGGCGCCGACGTATTGCGCTATAACCAAAGCGTCCGGGGGCTTGCGGAGCTGACGGTAAAGAGTTTCTTCCCGGGACACCTGCTTTTTTCGCTGTCAAACGGTTACCGCCACTTGAAAAAGGCGGCGGATGCTTTTTCAAAGCTTGGGATTCCGCCAAATGTGATTTAGAAGAAGATGGAGGAGTAATATCATGCACGCTACTCATCTTTGCTGTCCGCGCTGCAGATGGGAGACAGAGCTTAAACTGGTTTACTCATGTGAAAGGTGCGGGTTTTCTCTTGATGTGAGGTATGATTATGACAGCGTGGATAAATCCGCGCTGAAAGCGGCGTTTTCCGGGGGCAGGCTGTGGTCGTTTCGGGAGCTGCTGCCATTATCCGCAGGATATGGGCCGCTTACGCTTTTAGAGGGCGGAACGCCTCTGCTGCCATCTGTTTCGCTTGGTAAATCCTTTGGCTTTGAGCTTTTATTCAAGGACGAAACCCGCAATCCCACCGCGTCGTTTAAAGACCGTCCGAACACGGTCGGCATTTCCATGGCGCGGCAATTTGGGGCAAAGGCTGTGGCAATCGCCTCCACCGGCAACGGCGCCGCGTCGATTTCAGCTTACGCGGCAAGGGGCGGTATGCCCTGCTATGTATTTGTGCCGGAGCATACTTCAGCGTCGAAGCTTCTGCAAATACGTTCCCACGGCGCAGAGCTTGTGCTTACCCCGGGCGATTACAGCGCGAGCTTCGCCGCCGCGCAGGACGCATGCTTGCGAGAAGGCTGGGCAAACATGACTTCCACCTATTTAAACCCTTATACGATGGAAGGGGATAAAACGATAGCATACGAGCTGTTCAGCCGGCTCGAGGGGCGCGTTCCCGACTGGATTATTGTGCCTCTTGGCGCGGGCGCTATGCTCACCGGCGTTTATAAAGGGTACCGCGAGTTACAAGCGCTCGGTTTTGTCTCGGAATTGCCGCGCATGTGCGGGGTTCAGGCGTCGGGCTGCGCGCCTATCACGCGCGCGTGGGAAGAAAATTTACCGGAGGTTTTAGAGTGGGAGAACTGTGAGACCGTCGCCCATGCGATAGCCGACCCGCTTACCGGATATGCCAAGGATGGCACCCGAACTTTAACGACGATCCGCGAATCGAACGGCTGCGGGATTACCGCTCCGGAAGACGATATCATACGGCACGCGGCAATGCTTGCCCGCAAGGAAGGGCTGTATGTTGAAGCGGGGGCCGCGTCGGCATCCGCAGCCGCGGAATTGCTGTATAAAAAGGGATTAGCGGCTCACGGACAAACGGTTGTGGCAATCATAACCGGACATGGGCTAAAAGAAAATAAGATTATTGGAGGCGCACCGGATGAGAGTAAAGGATAAAATAGCGATGATTACAGGCGCGGGAACCGGGATCGGACAAGCGACAGCCGTACTGCTTGCTGAAGAGGGGGCGTATATTATAGCTTGCGGGCGGCGCCAGTCTCAATTGGAGGAAACGATTAAACTGGTAGAAGCCGCGGGCGGCAAAGGCATCGCCTGCGCAATGGACGCCCGTTCTCAAGCAGATGTGGAAAAAGGCGTAGCCCGCGCGATTGAGGAATACGGCAGGATTGATATCCTGTTTAACAACGCGGGAGTGGGATATTCCGCGCCGTATTTCATGGGCTCCGTAAAAGATACTCCGATTCAGGATTGGAAAGAAGTCATTTCCATTAATGTTGAAAGCGTGTTTTTGTGCAGCAAATACGTAATTCCCTATATGATAAAGCAAGGCGGCGGGGCTATTCTCAACTGTTCTTCAATAAACGGCGTAATCGGCTGCGGTGCGGATTCTTACAGCGCGTCAAAGGGTGCGATTATCGCGTTGACCCGCGCAATGGCCGTGGATAACGCAAAACATAATATCCGGGTCAATTGCGTTTCACCCGGCGCCACCATTACGCCGATGATTGAACCGGCGCTTGAGGAAGACAAAGGATTTTGGGAGTATTGGAGCAACGTCGCGCCGATAAAACGTATGGCTGATTCAAGGGAGGTCGCATATGCCGCGCTGTTTCTGGTTTCAGACGAATCGGCGTATATTACAGGCCAAAATCTGATGGTTGACGGCGGATTGACAATCAGCTAGGACCCGTCAACTAAGCGAAGGGCCGCTCCATCAGGGCGGCCCTTCGTTATTCCTATCAAGCGTCAGCCGCGTCCGCCGAAAGACGGATTCCCACGGCAGTATGTTGCCAAAACGCTGTAATCATCTTTCAAAACAACGATATCCGCGTCATAGCCCGACGAAATCCTGCCTTTGCGGGAGTCCAGCTTTAAAAGGCGCGCGGGATTGATCGTACAGGCGTTTACCGCCGATTCCATTGGAACCGCTGCACGAACGATTAAATTCCTGAAAGACTCGTTCATGCGAAGCGTACTTCCGGCAAGGGTGCCGTTTGGAAGATGGGCGCTGCCGTCAGGATATATTTCTATCGTGTCCTGCCCTATTTTAAAAGAGCCCGCGGCACAGCCCTTTGCTGAAAGGGAGTCGGTAATTGCAATTACATGGTCAGGGCCTTTCGCGCGAAACAGATTTGCAATCGCCGCCGGATGAACATGGATACAATCACATATTATTTCACCAAACAGATGATTGCAGTAAAGTGCTGCGCCGACAAGCCCGGGCTCGCGGTGGTTATAGGGCGACATCGCGTTGTAAACGTGCGTCATGCTGACAGCGCCGTTTGAAGCGCTCAAAGCTGCCTGTTCAAACGTTGCGCCGCTGTGTCCGATGCTGACCATGACGCCTGTTTCGGCGCAAAACCGCGTCAAGGCGAAATCGTCGTCCTCTTCAGGCGCAAGCGTTACCAGCCTGATGCGCCCGCCGGAAGATTTTTGCAATTCTTGAAACAGAGCGATGTCCGGCTTTACGATAAACTGCTCCACATGCGCGCCTTTATATTTTTTGGAGATGAAAGGACCCTCAAGATGGGCGCCTAGGATTTCGGCTCCCGAATATTCTTTTGATGCGGCTTCATCAATATTTTTTAATGCGGCATGAAGCGTTTTCATATCCTGTGTAACGGTTGTAGGCAAGAAAGCTGTCACGCCTTCGGCGGGCAGGCTTCGCGCCCATTTTTGCAGGCCCTCAAGATTCGCGTCGTTTGTGTCAAATCCAAAGCATCCGTGGGCGTGAACATCAATAAACCCGGGAAAGATGCGGCTGTCGCCAAAATCTTCATCCACGGCTGCGTCATAAGAAAGAACGCGCCTGATTTTGCCTTCCAGCATCTCTATTCCGGCAGGAACAAAACCTCCGGAAATCCAAACACGGCGTGAACCAATTATCATAGCAATGACATCCCCTTATTTTTACTGTATAATACATTATAAATACAATTGACTATATATTGGAGGAATAAGCAATGGACAAAAACAGGTTTGAGATTTTGGAAAAACAGATTAACAGGACGGTTGATGCGCTTCGAAAAAATAATTTTGACGCGCACTATGTAAAAAACGTAAAAGAGCTTTTTAAAAAGCTGGATGAGATGGTAGCGGACGGCGCAAGCTGCACTGTAGGCGGTTCGATGACGCTGTTTGAAGCCGGAGTCATCGAATACATAAAAAGCCGCAAAATTCAGTATATTGACCGTTATGCCGAAAATGCCGACCCAGTACAGGTTTACCGCGACGCTTTGCACGCAGATTATTATTTTACAAGCAGCAACGCAATAACACAGGCGGGAGAGCTTTACAATATGGATGGCAACGGCAACCGTGTGGCGGCGATTGTTTACGGGCCTAAAAAGGTTATCGTCATAGCCGGGTCCAACAAAATCGTTAAGGATTTAGAAGCGGCTGTAAAACGCAACAGGGAAATTGCCGCTCCCGCAAACGCAGTGCGGCTTAATAAGGATCTCCCATGCGGGAACACAGGCGTTTGTACCGATTGCAGAAGTCCGGGGCGGTTTTGCTGCCATGAGCTTATCAGCCATTATCAACAAAACAAAGATCGTATTGCAGTGCTGATTTTGCCGGATTCTTACGGGTATTAATTGAGCGGCCGGCTTGAGCTGTCTTCAGGAAAAGGGGGACCTAAACCCGAAAACAGCCCCGCCGCAAACGCAAAAGCCCCAAATAAAAACGTACGCGCATAAAGGTGGTCAAACCCTTACACGCGCTATAAAATATAGCGGTATCACTTTCACCGACTTGAAAAATTGAGGGGAGTGTGGTATAATTAGTCAGGTCGTGTGGAAGTGCAAGGGTGTTGGTGTTAAACGTTTGCCACCTTTGCCCGTCGTTGGTGGTTCGTTGCACCTTCGACGGCCATGCGGCCCTCTGTTTTTTTAGGGCCTTTGTAATAAATATATCACTAATTTTTGGAAAAGTCAAGCGGGCTTGGCTTAATAAAAACACCCCGGCAGGGCTCGATCAGCGGCCTTGCCGGGTATGCTTATTTTTATATAAAATAACAAATCAATTAAAATTTTTTAAGAATTTTCGATATCTGTTACGAATTATTGCGAAGTTTAAATTTTACTTGACATGTATCCAAATCCTGCTATAATAGGTACGAATACCCAAATCAAATTGACCTAAGGGAGGAAAAACTATGAAAAAAGGCATAAAATCGACTATTGGGGTACTCATTGCACTTACGATGTTGCTCGGTACAATCGGTTGCGGCGGCAGTCCGGCTCCGGCGGCGGAATCCGCTCCGGCAGCGGAATCAGCCCCGGCGGCGGAATCAGCTCCGGCACCGGCGTCTGACCAAGAAGAAATAATTGAGCTGCGGGTATTAAATTATATTGACTTGTCCCAAGCGGGCTCCGTGGAAGAGCTCGATGTAATTTGGGCGGCCTTTGACGCGGCTCACCCGAACATCAGAGTGATAAGGGAAGATGAATTTGAAGAACCCTTTCATTTTTCCGTAGAAGCTTATGCTGCCGCGGGTACGCTTCCCGACCTCATATATGTATGGCCGTCGGGGCGTTCCACCACGCTTCATACGCAGCGTCTGCTCAAAGACCTGGCTCCGCTTGCCGCGCGTGACGGGCTTGCCTCCGACTATCTTCCGTTAGCGCTTGACCCCTCCGGCCAGGTAGCGGGTTATCTTGCGATGATTCCCCAAGGCATAACCGCAACCAACGCATTCTATGTAAACACAGAAGTGCTCAGCGCCGCAGGGCTTGAGCCCGCCAAGAGTTATTCCGAGATGGTGGCTCAGGTTCCGACGCTTCGCGCTGCCGGTTATGACACGATCCTGATGCCCAACCAATCCACATGGGTTATGCAGTCCTGCCTGTTCTCCCTGGTAGTCGGACGCTTTATGGGAGAAGACTGGGATCAGCGGATACTTTCAGGCGCGACCGATTTTAACGACCCTGATTTTATCGCGGCCTTAGACTTTATCAAACAAATGTACGGCGACGGCGTGCTGCCTCAGTCGTCGCTTGCTCTCGATTACGGCGAAGGCCCGGGACTCTTTGCCACGAATACCGCCGCGTACTATATTGACGGCGACTGGCGCGTGGGCGCGTTCATAACCGACTCCACCACCGGCGAGGCTTTGATTGATCCTGCAAGACAAAATGATTTCTTCATCACCGTTTTCCCCGATATTGATGTTCCCGGCGTAAAATTCAACAGATCCAACTCGGCTGTACTCGGTACCGGCTGGGGAATGAACGCGAACATTGAAGACGGCTCCGACAAGCTGGAGGCTGCATGGACGCTGCTGAAATGGCTTGTAGGCAAAGACGTCCAAACCTTCAGGCTCCGCTTAGGAGGCATTTCCACTCCTTCCAGAACAGATATTGACATGGCTTCTCTGCCTTTGGAGCCCCTGCAGGTGTCATTGGCCAATCTTGGCAACGAATACGACATAGCGACTGTGGTTGTCGACGGCGTTTTTGAAGGCCCTGTATATACGCCGCTAAACGACGGGCTTCAGGCTCTTGGCTTGGGAACCCAGACCTCGGCACAGGTGGCGGAGCTCACACAGGCTGCCTTTGAAGCGTGGAAAGCCGAATAATCATCAGTAAAGCAGAATAAAAGAATTGTGACGGGGGTAAGGCCACATGACCGATAAAGGTGAAAAGCTTTTTTCATATATAGTACTGGCGATGCCGGCAGTGCTTATCTACTTTGCGGTAGTGGCCTTTCCAACCGTCTTTTCAGTTCTGTTAAGCTTTACCGATTACAACGGCGGCAAAATTTTTGGAAACCCCGACATACAATTTGTCGGCCTTAAAAGTTACATATGGATGTTTACCGAACCTACCGGAAACTTTTATACTTCGCTTAAAAATAATATGCTCATCGTCGGCGTATCCGTATTTGGTCAGATTCCCCTTGGGTTTATTCTGGCCTATGTCCTTTCCAGGAAGCTGATAACAAGAGGGAACAAGGTTTTTCAGACGATGATTTACCTGCCCAATATTATATCGCCGATCATCATTGGCGTACTCTTCAGGGCTTTTATTATCAGCCCTCACTCGGTGTACATGGAAATAGTCCGCTTATTCAATCCAAACGCTGAATTTGCGATCGGCACAAGGCCGATGGTTCCGGTATTATTTGTAATTCTCTGGATGTTTACCGGATTTTACATGATTATTTTTCTTGCACATATGCAGCGTATAGACCCTTGCATTATTGAAGCCGCCAGAATTGACGGCGCGAAAGAAAGCAAGATTCTAAGGCACATTATCTTACCCTCGATGACCGGCGAGATCGTAACGTGCGCGATACTTGCCATTTCCGGTTCATTGAGGACCTTTGACCTGATTTACGGTATGACAAGCGGCGGCCCGGCGGGCCAGACAAAAGTGCTTTCGCTTTTCATGTACGAATCGGCGTTTCAGGGGGCGGCGAATTATCCTTTGGCCAATGCGATTTCCACTGTTATGGTTCTCATCAGCATCGCGCTGATCCTTATTACCCGGCAAGTGGGTAAATCTTTTAACAGGGGGGAGGCGTAAGGCCATGGACAGAAGAAGCATTTCTCCCGTTACAAAAACAATCGTCTATGTAATAATGATTACATTTACCGTTTTGGCGATCTATCCGATCTTTTGGCTTATAATCCAATCCTTCAAATCAAATCAGGTTTACCTTCGGACCAGCAAGCTGTCAATGCCCGCGGAATGGTTTTTTGGCAACTATCCGTTTATCTGGAACCAGGTGGGGTTCAGCAGCTTCTTTACAAACAGTATGATTTACTCTATTACTACAGTTATTGTGGTGGTAGTATTAGCCAATATGGCGGGATTTGCCTTCGCCAAGCTGCAGTATAAGATTACAAAAGTGCTTCACGGTCTTTTCATCATCGGCATTCTGCTTACGATCCAGTCGATTTTGATACCCCTCTTTTTGATGGTTAATGCGGTGGGGCTTCATAATACCCGGATTGGAGTGCTGATTCCATACATAGGGCTGGGTCTTCCAATGGGGGTATACTTGTTTACCGATTTTATAAAAAAAGGTATTCCCAACGAATTGATTGAATCGGCCAAGATTGACGGGGCAAGCTTTATAAGGATTTTCGCAAGGATTGTCTTTCCGATGTGCGCCCCTGTTTCGGTAACGCTTGCGATTATTACCTTTACCGCAACATGGAACGAATTTATTTTAATGAATCTCTTAACGGCCGGCGACAGGTACAAATCAATTCCCGCGGCGGTCGGACGCTTCGCCGGCGCTCTGGGCTCGGATTATGGAAAGCTGTTTACGTCCCTGTCGCTGTCTATCATTCCGCTTTTAATTTTTTATTTGATTTTTAGAAATCAGATTACAAAGGGAGTCGCGGCCGGTGCGGTAAAAGGCTAGAGCTTCCTCCAACAAAATATAAAGCCGCGTGCTTTTGAAAAACAGTCCCAGGGCTGTTTTTCCATGTCCACCATCATATCTGTTTTGAAGAAAGGGATTGTCATAAACATGGAATGGCGTATTGAACAGTGCGAGAAAAGCCAAACGGTCGAATTTGCCGCTTGGGAGCTGGCAAAATATCTTGGTAAAATGGACCCCAATATTTTTGTAGCCGTCCTGAAGCCGGAAAAGCAGGGGCAATTGAGCGGCACACTAAAACTTCAGGTAGGGGATTATGACGGGAAGCTTGTTAAGGTTAACGATCCCAATCTGGATGATGCGTATTATATCGACGTGGTAAGCGGGCGCGGCGTTATTGCCGGTACAAATGAGCGCAGTGTGTTGTTCGGCGTGTACCGGTTTTTGCGGGAGCTGGGCTGCCGCTGGCTACGCCCGGGGGATGGCGGGGAAATCATTCCGCAAAAGGACGTTTCAAGCTGTTCGGTCCGTTGCGGCGAAGCGGCTTCTTACCGGCACAGGGGAGTGTGCATTGAAGGAGCTTGTTCTTTCGCGCATGTGGCCGACATGGTCGACTGGCTGCCTAAAATCGGAATGAACGCGTATTTCAATCAGTTTACAGTTCCTTTTACATTTTTTGATCAATGGTATCAGCATACGGGTAACCCCTATATGCAGCCGGAGCCCGTGTCCGTGGAGGAGGTTCGCGCTATGGTGAACACTCATATCCACGGGATTAGGAAAAGGGGAATGCTTTATCACGCCACCGGGCATGGCTGGACCTGCGAGCCTCTGGGAATAGAAGGCAATAGCTGGGATGAAAAAGATTATTTCGTGCCTGACGGCATACAGGAGCTGTTCGCCCTTGTAAACGGAGAAAGAAGCCTTTTCGGAGGGATTCCCCTAAACACCAATCTCTGTTATTCGAATCAAGAGGTTCAGCAGCGTATCGTTTCCGCCATTGTTGATTATTGCCGCAGCCACAATGAGGTGGATTATCTGCATTTTTGGCTGGCGGATGAAATGAACAACCACTGCGAATGTGAGCGCTGCCAAGAGGCGGTCCCTGCCGATTTTTATGTTCGCATGCTCAATGAAATTGACCGGCGGTTAACAAAAGAAAAGATTGAAACCAAAATCGTTTTCCTTATTTACTATGACCTGCTGTGGGAGCCACAAGTTGAACGGCTTAAAAATCAGGATCGTTTTGTCCTCATGTTCGCCCCAATCTCACGCACATATTCCGCATCCTTTTGTAAGGCGGATGAGGAGCGGCCCGAAAAATTAGAACCCTACGCGCGAAATAAACTGATTATGCCCAAGAGGGTTGAAGACAACATCAAACGCTTAAATGCCTGGCAGGATCAGTTCTCAGGGGACAGCTTTATTTATGACTACCATCTAATCTGGCCGTCCCTCTACGATCTTGGCGGATACATCACGGCTAAGGTTTTGTTTAACGATATGAAGGAATTAGGGGCGCTTGGCTTAAACGGCATGATAAGCTGCCAGATGCAGCGGGTATTCCTGCCCACCGGCCTTAGCATGTATGCGATGGCCGAGGCCCTTTGGAACAAGAACTTACAGTTTGAAGAGGTCGCAGCCGGGTATTATGCAGACCTTTTCGGCGGGCATGGAGAAAAAATACACGCCTATTTAAAAAATCTGTCCTGTTTATGCGAGCCGTCATACCTGTCCGGAGAAAAGCCCGCGGTCAGCGAAGAATGCGCGCTGAAATTTTCAAAAATCATAAGCGTTGTAAATGAAATGATGCCTTTCCTTTTTGAATCGCTTGAAAGGGAGTGCAATCCATGCCGGAAAAAGACGTGGTCCTCGCTTGTTATACACGGGCAGCTATGCATCTATATGGCGAATACCCTTACCCAAAGCGCCGAAGGGAATTTTAAGCAGGCTATGAAACACTGGGAAGCCACGAAAGATTATCTGAACCGGATGGAGCCCGATATCCATGAATTGTTTGACGTGCGGTACTTTAACAAATTAATCGATCGGGCGTTTGACAGGATTGCAGACATTCAGGCGTGATTGATTTCGCTTGGCAAAGACGACAGGTTCCGGCGTCAAATTTGTGCGGAAAAAAGACCGTCCATACGCCGTGCAGGGGTTAGTGGACAGGTCTGCTGATCATATCATATTAAGGCGGGGGACGGATTCATGAACGGATTAAAGGCGGCGATTATCGGTGCGGGAAGCACATACACCCCGGAGCTTATTGACGGTTTTATCGAAAGGCGTAAAAGCCTCAATTTCGAAGAGATTTACCTGAT
This sequence comes from Oscillospiraceae bacterium, assembly GCA_009777635.1. Classification (GTDB taxonomy): domain Bacteria; phylum Bacillota; class Clostridia; order Oscillospirales; family Ruminococcaceae; genus WRAV01. The sequence goes on from WRLK01000007.1 coordinate 62,114, forward strand.
GGACATCGACCGCGCAAGGCTCGATGTGATAGGGGGGCTTGCCAAAAGGATGCTGTCGGCAAAGGGCGCCGGCTCCCAGGTTGTCTTAACCACGGATTTGGACGAAGCGATTAAGGGCGCCGATTACATATTTGCGCAAATCCGCGCGGGCGGGATGCAGTCGCGAATCCGCGATGAAAAAATCCCGCTCAAATACGGGCTTCTCGGTCAGGAGACGACGGGCGCGGGCGGATTCATGAACGCGCTGCGGACAGTTCCCGTCATGCTTAAAATCGCCCGGCGCATTGAAAAGCTTGCGCCGGGCGCGTGGCTTATCAACTTCTCAAACCCCTCCGGCATTATCGCGCAGGCGCTGAATGATCACACGAAAGTAAAAACCATCGGCCTTTGCAACAATCCTGTAAATATGCTCGCGGGCATCGAAAAAGCGCTTGGCAGGCGGGATTTTGACTACGATTATGTCGGGATCAATCATTTAAGCTGGATCACGTCGGTCATCCTCGACGGGAAAGAAATGATTCAGGATTTATATTCAGGCGGCGCCGTTTCGATGAAGAACATACCCGACCTTGATTTTGACAGGGAGCTTTTAAAGGCCGTTCCTGCCATACCGTGCGGATATCTCAGCTATTATTACCTGCGAGACGAGCAGATTAAAAAATGTATGGAGGCTGAAAAATCCCGCGGCGAAATCTGCATGGAGCTTGAAGCCGGGCTGATGGAGCAGTACGCAAGCCAAGAGCTTCATAAAAAGCCGGAGGAGCTGTCACAGCGCGGCGGCGCGCTTTATTCGACCGCGGCGGTATCGGTGGCGGACGCCATCGAAAACGACAAAAACGAGCATCATGTCGTAAACGTTGTAAATAACGGCTCGCTTCCTTTTTTGGACGATAACGACGTCGCCGAGGTAAAGTGCGTGGTCGGTAAAAACGGCGCCGCGCCCGTTCCGGTGAGAGCTGCGCAAAACGAATATATCATGGGGATTTTAAAAGCGGTGAAAGCGTATGAGAGGCTTGCGGTCAAAGCGGCTGTAAATAGCTGCTACACAAGCGCGCTCACCGCTTTGATGGCGCATCCGCTTGTCGGCGATTACCGCCGCGCAAAGGCCGTGCTCGACGATATGCTTGAGCAAAACCGTGAATTTGTAACGCTTTCGGCAAGAGAGGGAGAATCATGAGCCGCTATGTGATGGCAATTGACGGCGGCAGCACAAAAAGCCATCTCGCTATTTTCAAGCACGACGCCGGCCTTGTTGCGTTCGGCTCGTGGGGGCCGCTCAACCATGAGGTCTTGCCCGGTTCATTCGTTCAGCTTGAAAAGGAGCTTCACGAGTTTTTCAGCAAAACGGCCAAACCGCACGGCATAAAGCCGGAAGATATAACCTATGCCGTTTTAGGGATCAGCGGCGTTGATACGAAAGAACAGCACCGTATCATTTCAGGCATGCTCAAAAAGCTTGGGTTTGCGCGGTTTACACTTTGCAACGACTCGTATCTCGGAATTGCGGCGGCCTGCCCGGATAACACGGGAGTTTGCGCGATTAACGGAAGCGGATGTACGATAGCCGGGATTAACGCGGCGGGTAAAATGCTGCAAATCGGTGGCATCGGCGAGCTTTCAGGGGACCTTGGCGGCTCTTCGCAAATCAGCAACAGATTGCTTGGCGCGGTATACGGGGCGCTGTTTCGCGGGGGCGAGCCCACCGCGCTCACCCAGCCTGTTCTAAAGGCCATTGGCGCAAACAGCAAATACGACTATGCCGACGCCATTTCCGCAAGACTTGCGGATGGAAACTGCATACAGGGCATAAACCGGCTGCTGTTTGAGTATTCAGACGACGGCGTGGCGCAGCGGCTGCTTTCGGATATCGCGCAAAACTACGCGGGCGGAATAAGCTGCATGGTGCATGAGCTTGGCTTTACGCAAAAAGAGCCGGTTCATGTCATATTCGCGGGTTCTGTTTTCGTAAAAGAAAAAAACCCGGTTTTAAACGACATGATAAAGAAAAAGCTTAAGCACTTATGCCCCGGATACAGCTTTATCTGCACGTTATTAAAGGTTCCTCCGGTGGCGGGAGCCGCCATTTGGGCGCTTAGCGAAACCGGCGCCGCAAAGGATATTTCCGCCCGTGTCGGAGAGCAGCTTAAGGGGAAATTCTAGCACAAAGGCGCATTGTTCGCGAAATAAAGCGCTAAGCCCCGTGCGCCTGAAGCTCGATTTCTTCGCCCGGCTCCATGACGAGCTTGTTTGGCGCGTCCCACTTTTCGGCTTTTTTGCGGATCGATTCACCGGGTTTTGCGTGAATGAGGATATTGCGCTTCGCTCCGATAATCCGCGCGCATTCGGCGGCTTCCTTAGGCCCCATATTAAACAATCCGTCGCAGGGAAAAAGCGCGCAGTCAAGCGCAAGTGATGCGAAAGATTCCATTTGCTTAGTCTTTGACGTGTCGCCGCTTGCGTATACCTTGACGCCGTCAATCGTGATGATGTAGCCGACGCATTTCTTTGGGTCGTGGTTTTTATTGCCGGCCTCGACGGCCTGTATCAAAATGCCGTCAACGTCAAAGCTGTTGTGGCGGCCGCCCGCCAAGGCCTCTTCGTTCGTGATGATACGGCAATCCGGCTTCTTGGCGCAGCGTTTAATTTTATTGTGGTCGCCGTGTTGGTGCGTGATAAGAATCAAGTCGGCAGGCGCATCGTAGCCCTTGCCCTTATACGGGTCAACGAAGATCACCCGCCCGTCGTTTGAGGTAAGGCGCAGGCTTCCGTGACCTTGGAACAACAGCTTTGGCATCGTATGTTCTCCTTTCAAGCTCTTTCGCCCAAAACTTTTTCCGGCGCTTTTCTTTTGCTTAACGACAACGCGAGGTTCAGGCAATAATGTATGCAGTGATAACATTTTTCGCATTTTTTAAGTAAAAAAACAGGATAACCGTCCTTATCCTTTTCGAGCGCTTTCGCGGGGCAAGCGGCGATGCACCTGCCGCAACGGGAGCATTTTTGCTTATGCGTGTAAATCGGGAACGTGATAAGCCGCCCCGCAAGACTGTTTGGGTAATTCAGGATGCTGTAAAGCTTGAATCCCGGCATGTTTAGGATGATATTCCCGCTCTCAAGCTTTAAACTGAAAGCAAGCGCGTCGTTTTTAATTTTTTCGTCAAGATTTCTCGGGAACTCGAAAAACCGCTTGATAAAAGGGGCTAGAAGCGTCCCGTCAGCCGCGGGAAAGCCACGGAAGCTCCTGTGCGCAACGGGAATCACGTTTTTTGCGGCGCAACGCTTTGCAAATATCCTAAGCGTGTTCGCGCTGTACCACCCGCATGTCGTGAAAATGTACGCCGCTTTCGGCTTTGGCAGCTTTTTAACGCCGTCAATGAAGGCGAGAATTCGTTTCGACGGCTGCGTATGGATTGCCGGAAAGCCGATAACAATGCCGTCATAACTTTCAAGACTAAAGTTTCCCGGCAGATTCACAACCGAAAACAGATCAGCGCTATAGTTCTTTTTAAGCGCCGCCGCTATTTTTTCAGCGGCCTTTTTCGTGCCGCCCGACCCCGAATGATACAAAACGGCGATTTGCTTCATATGCTTTTCTCAACCGCCTTTATAAAGCTCTGTTTCGCGCAAAAGCGAATTGCTTCGCAATTCGAAAAGCGGGCTTCGCCCGCTTACGGGCGCTTCGCGCCCGCCTTTTGCGCTATCCCCCAAGGTACGCCTTGACTACTTTCTCATCCTTGCGAAGGTCTGCGCCGTTTCCCTCAAGCACGATGCTGCCGATGTCTAAAACATACCCGTAATCCGCAAGTCCGAGCGCCATTTTCGCGTTTTGTTCTACAAGCAGTATCGTCGTTCCCTCTTCATGCAGGTTCTTGATGATGTTCGTGATATCGCGGACAATCAAAGGCGCGATACCCATCGACGGCTCATCCATCAGGAGAAGCTTCGGGCCCATCATCAGCCCGCGTCCGAACGCAAGCATTTGCTGTTCCCCGCCTGAAAGCGTACCCCCCGGCTGGCGGCGGCGCTTCCGCAAAATCGGGAACCGCTCGTAAACCCGCTTTAAGCGGCGTTTTAGCTCATGCTTGTCCTTTAAGATGTACGCGCCGAGCTCTAAGTTTTCTTTGACGGTGAGGTCCTTGAATATATGCCGGCCCTCGGGCAGATGGACAAGGCCGCGCATCACAATTTCATGAGCCGGCATTTTTGTGATGTCTTCGCCGCAAAAGGTGACCTTTCCGGCGCTTGGGGCAATCAGCCCGGAGATGGTTTTAAGCGTCGTGCTTTTGCCCGCCCCGTTGCTTCCCAGCAGCGTGACGACCTGTTTTTCCTTTACCTCGAAGCTAATCCCGTTAAGAGCCGCGACGCTGCCGTAATACGTCGAAAGCCCCTCAACCTTTAAAAGCGTATCGCCGCTGCTCATCTTAACGCACATTCCTTTCGCGCAACTTCGGTTGTAACCGCTAACTGTTCACGTCTTCGTCACTGCCTAAATATGCTTCTATCACATGAGGGTCAGACTGCACCTCGGCGGGCGTCCCCTCCGCGATTTTTGTTCCGAAATTCATGACGATAACCTTTTCGGAAACCTTCATGACAAGCTCCATATCATGCTCGATCAAAAAGACCGTAATGCCGAAATCATCGCGGAATTTGCGGATTAAATCCACAAGGGTATCTTTTTCCTCGCGGTTTAAACCCGCGGCAGGCTCGTCGAGAAGCAGCAGCTTTGGCTTCGCCGCCAATGCCCGCGCCCATTCGCACCGGCGCTGGTCGCCGTATGACAAATTCTTTGCGATATGATCCTTTTTATCGAGGATACCGATATAACTGAGAAAAAACTCTGCGTCCTTTAAAATATCGCGTTCCTCGCGCCGCTCGGCGGGATGGCGCAAAAGAGCCCCCATAACGGACTGCCGCCCTCTGCTGTGCGCGCCGCTCATCACATTTTCAAGCACGGTCATGTCTTTAAAAAGCCGTACATTCTGGAACGTGCGAATGATACTTTTATGCGTGATTTTATGCGGCTTCAGATTTATTAAAGACCCGCCGCTAAACGTAATATCGCCGCTTGTCGCCTTGTAAAATCCGGTGATGCAATTAAATACCGAGGTTTTTCCCGCGCCGTTCGGCCCAATCAGGGACGTGATGGAACACTCCGCGACCTCAAGGCTTAAGCCCTCGATCGCGGTTATGCCGCTAAAGCGCATGGTAAGGTCGCTTATCTGCATCAGGGACATAAGGTTGTTCCTTTCTTGAATCGCTTTTGGATGTATAACGGTAGAAAATGCTTATTCTGCAATGCATGAATCACTCACAGGCTCATGCTTTTTATTTCGTTGAAATGTTACGATTATGCTGAACAGTAACGGTTGCGCCATTGTTTCCAAGATACCAAGATTCGCACTGGCAGGTATATCCTCAATAGGGGCAAGATAGAGTAACCCTTGGATGGAGCCATGAGCAGGTCCATAAGTATTGAAGATACCAAGTATTACAAGAATAGCCCAAAGTTTAAGCCATGCCAATTTTTTTCCGATAATGCTGTCTTTAATCCACCAAATTACGATTCCCAGCATAAGCCCCCTGATAATTTGACCAATCAATACCGCCCCAATGCTGATTTCGTCCAAAGGTTTAAAGCCCATGAGTTCTACTACACGATCTGCGTAATGAAAAGTCAGGGGCATAGCCATTAAAGTGACAGCCGTGTAAGCAATAACGTGTGCCGCTATTATTTTCGTAAAAAACCTAAATTTTTCATTTGAAAACAGGTTACGCATTGTTTTCATTCCCCTTTACAAATCTGTTGATTTCACCCACTCAAAATATAAATCATCCGCGTTCCATAGCTTTAAAATCATCCCTGCGGACAATTCAATCATTGCAATATTACGAAGCGCGCGGCGTGCGCGCGTCTTCAAGCCGCCTGCGCTCCGGCCAAAGCCCTTGCGGCCTTGTAATCATCACAATGATCAAAAGAAGCCCGAAGAACAGCATCCGCATATCACCGATGACGGGGACGTCGCGGAACAGCTCCGGGAAGATTGCAAAAAACGCAGCGCCTGCGATAACCCCCGGAATCTTGCCCATACCACCCAAAATTACCGCCAGTAAAATATTCGCCGACTGCGTAAAATCAAATGAGCTGGGCGAGATAGACGTCATCTTGACGGCGAAAAAGCTTCCGGTAATACCGCCCATGACAGCACCGAGAATGTACGCGTACAGCTTGTAAAGCGTGGTGTTCACGCCCATGGCCTGAGCCGCGTCCTCATCCTCGCGTATGTATGCTAAGGCACGTCCGAAGCGGGAGTGGCGTATCCTGTTCGATATGACGACGTATAAAACGATAAGCACCAGAAAAACGTAATACCACTGGCTGATCTGCGTTAATCGCATGCCGAAAAGGCTTGGCCTGTCAATCGCGTTTAAGCCGCTCGCGGAACCCGTGATGGATAAGTTCCGCGCGGTAATGCGCACGATTTCGGCAAAGCCGAGTGTTACGATTGCAAGATAATCGCTTCGAAGCTTTAGCGTCGGCGCTCCAATGATAACGGCGGTGACCACCGACACGATAACCGATACCGGCAGCGTAAGCCAGAAGTTCCAGTGAAATGATTTAATCAAAATTCCCGTCGTGTACGCGCCAATCGCGAACTTCGCGGCGTAGCCCAAGTCGCAAAGACCGCAGTACCCGACGATGACGTTGAGGCCCAAGGCTAAAAGGGCGTAAAACATCGCGTTCCACAATACGTTTAAGGTGTAGTTGTCCATGAACAGGGGAAAGGACGCGAAAATCACAAAGAGAACGGCAAGGGTTAAGCACCTGTATTTTTTATTGTCCATCAGGGCGTAAGCCCGCGTTATAATTCCCACGGCTTACATCCTCTCCACTACGGACCGGCCGAGCAGCCCGTTCGGACGAAGAATCAGTATCAGGATCAAAAGCCCGAACGCAAAGACGTCTTTCCATGACGAGCCTAAAAATTGCGTGCCGATGGCTTCAAGAAGCCCGAGCAAAATCCCGCCGAGCATCGCCCCTGGTATGGAGCCGATGCCGCCGATGACAGCCGCGGTAAACGCCTTGATACCCATCGTGTACCCCATGTTGAACTGGACGTTTCCGTAATAGACGCAAGCCATGCCTCCGGCGATTGCAGCAAGAGCCGAGCCGATCACAAATGTAAGGCCTATGATTTTGTTGACGTTGATGCCCATAAGACGGCAGGTATCCTGATCCATCGCAATCGCGCGCATAGCTTTGCCGATCATTGTGCGCCCGATAAAAAGGGTAAGACCGATCATCAGAACGGATGACACGACAAGCAGTATCATCTGGATATATGTGATGGTAATATTTCCGACCTGAATCCCCGCGGAGTTGTCAAGCCCGCTTACAAAGAACAGCGGCTGGCTGTTCGTGATAACCATGACGGCGTTGTAGATAACAAGCGACACGCCAATCGCCGTGATTAAAAGCGACAGCCTCGGCGCTCCCAGTACCGGGCGGTACGCGAATCGCTGCGTCAAGTACCCCAAAATTCCGGCGAGGAACATAGCCGCCACAATCGAAAGGATGATCCCGGGCCAGCCCGCGACGGCCCTTGACAGCGCGCCGAACACAGTCAGGCACACGAACGCGCCCGTCATGTAAATATCGCCGTGGGCAAAGTTTAGAAGCTTGATGATGCCGTAAACCATTGAATAACCAAGCGCAATCAGCGCGTAAAACGAGCCTAAGATAAGCCCGTTTACAAGCTGCTGTAATATCAGTTCCCATGTTGAAAACACGCGGCGAACACCACCTATAGTTAAATCGTTACAAGCGCAAACGAGCCGTCTTTGATTTGCAGAATGATAAAGTTGGAAACCTCAAGCTCACGGTCTGAGGTGAACTTGATACGCCCCGAAAGGCCTTTATAGTCGGCGTTCTGAACAGCGTCGCGAACCTGCTCGAAATCAGTGGAGCCGACTTTTTCGATTGCTTCTTTGAGCACATACATGGTGTCGTAGCAAAGCGTCGCGTATGTTCCGGGCCCGGCGCCGAACTTAGCCGTGTAATCGGCGACGAACGTATCGCCGCCGGAAGCGAACTCGACAAACGGCGGCGATGTGACGTAAACGCCCTCGCCGGCAGGGCCGGAGGCTGTAATCAGCTCGACGGACGCGCTGCCGTCGCCGACAGCGATGTCGCCCTCGTATCCGCCCTGGCGAAGCTGCTTGATGACGTTTGAGCCGTCGGCGTGGTAACCGCACCAATAGACGAAGTCGGCGCCAGAGTTGCGGATTGCCGTCACGATAGCGGAAACGTCGGCGGAGCCCTTTTCCATGACCTGGACGGTGGCGATATCAATGCCGTTTTGCGGCAGGACAGATTCGCAGATGTCAGATAAATCCTTTGTATAGGCGTCGCCCTGATGAATGAGCGCGACAGACTGCGAGCCTAAGAACCTTAAGAGGTCAACAAGCGTATCTGCGGCATGGTTGCCGGGGCTGTTGAACATGAACGTTTGGTTTAGGCCGAGCTTTGTGATCTCGGTGGAGTTCGCGGCGGAGACAAGCGTCACAAGATTCGCGTCGTAAAACTGCTGCAAAGCGGGAATGGTGGCGCCGGAACAGTATCCGCCAACAACGAAATCCACGCCATGGGAAACAATTTTTGACGCGGCCTGGGTAGCCATGTTCGCGTTACAGCCGTCGTCGGCCTGATACAGCGTGAGCGTGCGGCCCAGTACGCCTCCGGCCTCGTTGATCTCATCGACGGCCAGCTGATAGGATTGGAGCATGTCGGTGCCGTAATAAGCCTCCGACCCCGAGGTCGGGACAAGCACGCCGATTACGATTTCATCGCTGTTTCCGGAACCGCCGCCGCCTGATCCTCCGCACCCGGCAGATGCGACCATAAGCAATGACACGGTTATTAACATTGAAAGCGCCTTTAAAAATTTTATACTCATAAGTCTATCCCCTTGATTTTGTTATACATATCATATAATTTTACCATAAATATCCCATTTGTCAAGGATTTGCGCCGTCCCGCGCGTCGGTCCCGCGCGTTGGACGCAACCGCGAGAATTTAAGTCAACACTTTTCGTTATTGAAGATAGGTTCTAAGCTTTTTAAATAATTTCACTTTACTTCACCGCTGTTTGCTTTTCCACCCGGCGGAGTATTTTTTACAAAGCTCTGTATCGTCACAAAATGAAGAATTTCAAAGCTTTCGGGTATGCGTGAAAGCATGGCGGCATGCTCTTTCTCAAAAGCCGCAATTGTTTTTGGCGGAAGCGACGACGCT